>NZ_CP015283.1:1280417-1586875 GCF_002094975.1 Streptococcus salivarius
ATCCAAATGTGTTTGGCTACAATTTCACTCGTGATGAAATCAAGAAAGCCTTCGAGATTTACAATGAGGATATTGATAAGGCTCATAAAACTTATGCGTCTTACAACTTGCCATCTGTCTATGCCCTCATGTTGACCAACAAGGACTCTGTAACACGTGTTTATTATGGAGACCTCTACCGTGAGGATGGTCACTATATGGCCAAGAAGACGCCTTACTTTGATGCCATCGACACCCTTTTACGTGCCCGTATCAAGTATGTAGCCGGTGGTCAAGATATGGACTATAAGACAGTTGGAAATGGTAATCTCTTGACTTCTGTTCGTTATGGTAAGGGTGCTAATAACAGCACTGATTGGGGAACTGCTGAAACCCGTACACAAGGAATGGGTGTCATTTTGACCAATAAGGACGATTTCCGCTTGGGTAGAAATGAAACTGTAACGATGAACATGGGTAGAGCTCACCGTAATCAGCTTTACCGTCCGTTGCTTTTGACAACCAAAGATGGTATCAAGACCTATCTAAATGATTCTGATGTCCCTTCAAACCTTCTTAAGCGAACAGACCGAAACGGAAACTTGACCTTCAATGCCAATGATATTTTTGGTGTGGAAAACGTGCAAGTATCAGGTTACCTCGGTGTCTGGGTACCAGTCGGGGCTAAGGCTAACCAAGACGCACGTACACAGCCAAGTAACCGTGCCAATAGTGACGGACAAGTTTATAAGTCTTCAGCAGCTCTTGATTCTCAAGTTATGTATGAAGCCTTCTCAAACTTCCAAGCTTTTGCGGACGATCAGCCAGAACTCTACATGAACCGTGTCTTGGCTAAGAACACTGACTTGCTCAAAGCTTGGGGTATTACGTCTGTTGGACTTCCACCACAGTACGTTTCAAGTAAGGATGGTACCTTCCTTGATTCAACGATTGACAATGGTTATGCCTTTGATGACCGTTATGATATGGCCTTGAGTCAAAATAACAAGTACGGCTCACTTGAGGATCTCCTTAACGTCCTTCGAGCTCTGCACAAAGACGGTATTCAAGCCATTGCTGACTGGGTGCCAGACCAAATCTATAACCTTCCTGGTAAAGAAGTAGTTAACGCTACACGTGTAAATGGTTACGGTTATCATCAGGCGGGCTACCAAATTGTTGACCAAGCCTATGTGGCCAATACCCGCACAGATGGTACAGACTATCAAGGCAAGTACGGAGGTGCCTTCCTTGATGAGTTAAAAGCTAAGTACCCATCTATTTTCAATCGTGTACAAATCTCAAATGGTAAGCAGTTACCTACGAACGAAAAGATTACCAAATGGTCTGCTAAGTACTTCAACGGAACCAACATCCTTGGACGAGGCATCAACTTTGTTCTTCGTGATGATAAGACCAACCAGTACTTCAATACTTCAGCCAACAGCCAACTATTGCCAACACCACTTCGTGACACAGGTGCCATCACAAGCACTCAAGTCTTCCAACGTCGTGGACAAGACGTTTACTTCCTTCGTGATAACCAAACCGTTAAGAATGAATTTGTTCAAGATGGTAGCGGTAACTGGTATTACTTCGGTGCTGATGGTAAGATGACCAAGGGTGCCCAAAACATCAATAACAAGGATTACTATTTCTTTGACAATGGTATCCAATTGCGTAACGCCCTTCGTCGTGCTAGCAACGGCTATACCTACTATTACGGTCTAGACGGCGCAATGGTTAAGAATGCCTTCGTTGATTTTGATGACAAACATAAGCAGGTTCGTGCCTTTACGACTCAAGGAACAATGGTAGTGGGTAACCTTCATTGGAGTGGCCACCATTTCTACTTTGACCGTGAAACTGGTATCCAGGCTAAGGATCGCGTTGTTCGTACAGATGATGGCAAATTGCATTACTATGTTGCTGAAACTGGTGACATGGGACGTAACGTCTTTGCGACAGACAGCAGCACAGGTAAACGTTATTACTTTGACGCTGACGGTAATACTGTGACTGGTTCACGTGTCATTGATGGTAAGACTTATTACTTTAACCAAGATGGTAGTGTTGGTACGGCCTACAGCAATCGTGCAGATTCTATTATCTTTGAAAATGGTAAGGCTCGCTACATCACACCAGCAGGTGAAATCGGACGCAGCATCTTTGTCTACAACCCAGCAACTAAGGCATGGAACTACTTTGATAAAGAAGGTAACCGTGTCACAGGACGTCAATACATTGATGGTCACCTCTATTACTTCAAGGAAGATGGTAGCCAAGCTAAGGGTGAAATTATCGAGGAAAACGGCATTAAGTATTACTATGAGCCAGAATCAGGTATTCTTGCTAGCGGACGCTACCTCCAAGTTGGTGATGACCAGTGGATGTACTTCAAACAAGACGGTTCACTGGCTATCGGCCAAGTTCGTGCTGATCATGGATACCTTAAGTACTTTGATAAAAATGGTATCCAAGTCAAAGGTAAAACCATTGTCGAAGATGGTAAGACTTATTACTATGATGCCAATAGTGGAGCCCTTGTCACAAGCAGCTTTGCCGAGATTGCACCAAATCAATGGGCTTACTTCAACACTGAAGGCCAAGCTCTTAAAGGCAAGTGGACCATCAATGGCAAGGAATACTACTTTGACGAAAATGGTATCCAATACAAAGGCAAGGCTGTTAAGGTCGGCAGTCGTTACAAGTACTATGACGAAAACGACGGTCAACCTGTAACTAACCGCTTTGCTCAAATCGAGCCTAACGTCTGGGCTTACTTTGGAGCAGATGGTTATGCCGTAACAGGCGAACAAGTCATCAATGGCCAACACCTTTACTTTGATCAATCAGGTCGTCAAGTTAAA
The DNA here is from genome assembly GCF_002094975.1 of Streptococcus salivarius. NCBI lineage: Bacteria > Bacillati > Bacillota > Bacilli > Lactobacillales > Streptococcaceae > Streptococcus > Streptococcus salivarius. The sequence continues at coordinate 1,283,267 of NZ_CP015283.1, forward strand.
GGTGCCTACGTCACAGTTAACGGTCAACGCCGTTATTACGATGCTAACACTGGCGAATATGTCCCAGGAAGATAAGCAGTAGTAGCTCATGTGACTGACCAGAGAACACACAGCCGAGAATGAGGGAAAATTCTCAAGAAGAAAGATCGTGAAAACGGTCTTTTTTTGTATCACTATTTCGATTTTTTTCGAAATAGCCTTGACAGTGCTTTCAGAAAAGCGTAGAATCTATTTCGAAAAGTATAGAAATAGGTATTCTGACCTAAGTCGTATTGATGCTCCGTTTCAATGAAAGGATAAATCAAATGGAAACATTCCTTTTTATGGCAATTCTTACCATGTTGGTTATCGCCGTCATTAGTTTTATCGTTCTGAAGAAAAGATGGCAATTTTCAATCAAGCTTTTTTTAGTCGGTCTGATTGGTTTTGCCTTACCTGTCATGATGATTGAAGGACCTATCAATGCCCTAGTTCTTTCAAGCTTTGGTCACTCTTCTAAATGGTTCACCATTATTTATGGAGGGCTTATGGCTGGCCTTGTTGAAGAAACAACTCGCTATTTGGTTTTTAAGGTACTTGCAAAGAAAAGAAGTTTGATGACGTCTGGTATTGTAGCCTACGGTTTTGGACATGGTCTTAGTGAATTTATCTTCCTTGGAGTGATGGGCTTACTCACTAACATCATTGTTTTACAGGCCATCCATTCAGGGCAGGCCAGTGAGTTACCTTCAACTCTTGTGAGTCAGGTCAACCAATTAACGGGCTTTGCTGTGCTTATGTCTCTCTTTGAAAGACTAGTTGCCTTGGTGTTACAAGTCTTGCTTACAGCTTGGGATTTTCTAGCAGTCACTAAGCATAAGCTTTCATTCTATTTCTGGGCGATTATACTCCATGCTGCCATTGATTTTTTGGCAGGTGCTTATCAGCTAGGGATAGTCAGCAATCTCTTACTAATCGAACTTATTTTAGCTATTTATGTGTTAGGTATTGGACTTCTGACACGTCGGATTTGGAGAAAGGAGGGAACTCATGGGCTTATCTGAAACCTTAAAAGCCATCTCTGCCCCTGTGAGGAGAGAAATTTTAGACTATCTAAAGTCTGGACCAAAGTCCGCTGGTGAAATCAGCCAGCAGTTTGACTTAGCTCCCGCAACAGTTTCCCATCATCTGTCTACCCTGAGAAAAGCTGGGCTTATTGAAGAAGAAAAGCAGAAGAATTTTATCTACTATAGTTTGAACTTGACCGTTTTTGAAGAAATTTTAACTTGGATTCAATCACTTGGAGGAAAAGAAGATGAAAAATAATATGCAAAGAGTCATTGGTAATATAGTGATACTTACACCGGTTATTATCGGACTAGTCTTTTACAAACAACTACCAAATCAGATTGCAATCCACTTTAATGTAGAAGAGCAAGCCAATGGTTTTATGAATCGCAATTTAGCAATTGTTGCACTTCCTTTTCTTGCGTTAATCATATATAATCTCTGTTTTTCATTCTTTAAACAAATAACGATTCCATTCTTAAAAGAGTTTATGCTATGGTTAGTCCCAATTTCTGCTGTGCTTATCCAAGGTCTTATATTGACTGTTGCCTTAGGAGGCCATGTTCAAGTTCGCTTGACTGTGATTTGGTTAGTAGCACTCATTTTTCTAGTGATTGGAAATTATCTTCCTAAAAGCATTGGCTTGGCTACAAAAAATCATAACCAGAGCAGTAAATCAGTAGTGAGAAAGTTGGGATACCTAATGATTGGAATAAGTCTTGCCTTGCTAATAAGTCTCTGCTTTAATCCCTATACTACAATTATGGTTTTAGGCATTTTTATAGTTCTTATCTTGAGTATCTTGTTACCCAATTTTCGCTGTTTAAGAAAATAAAGAGAAGTAATCATCTGATTACTTCAATCTGAGCTGAGAAATTCATCTCAGCTTTTTTTGTGATAGTCAAAGCGAATGACTTGCTCTGTTGCATCTACATACGCGTGAACTCCAAAGGGAACAATCGCTCTTGGTGTGGCATGTCCGACATTCAGATTATAGACAATCGGGATATTGCTATCAATGATGTCCATTAAAGCCTCCTTATAGTCGTCATAGAAGGTTTCATCCATAGGTTTCCCGACCAAGAGTCCACTGATGATCTCGAATATACCAGTTTCCTTTAAAGTCCACAACATCTTTTTGAAATCATCAGGTTCAGGCTTTTCTTCACTTGTTTCTAGCAATAGAATCTTTCCTTCCCAGTCGGATAAGTCAGGGAAAAGTTTGTATTTTTGGCAGAGGTCTGTGCTATCTGCGTGTAGAGAGTTGTCAAAAATATCATAGAGAGACTCAAGACAACCACCGAGGATTTCTCCCTCAAACTGAGCATTGCCTTGTAACAAGTCAAAACCTGTATTTGCATGGCTGACACGAGGTGTTCCCAAGGCTTTGGGACTAAAATCAGTCCGTTCCTCATACCAAACGTTACTAGGGCGAATTTCTGAGATTTTTCCAGTCTCAATCAATTCTTTAAAGTAGTGGCGGCTATATGGCAACATTTCTTTGTCTAACTCACAAATGTCTGCTAGAAATGATTGGCCGTAAAAAGTCTTGATTCCTAGTTTATGCAACATGAGATGGTTCATGGTTGAATCTGAGAAACCATGAAAAATCTTTTGTTTGATAACCTTTTGTAGTTGGTCATTTTCAAAAAGATGGGGCAATAAACGATAGGTATCATCTCCGCCGATGGCGCATAAGATCATGTCGATGCTATCATTAGAAAATGCCTGAATCAAATCCTCTGCACGAGCTTCGGGATGTTCTTTGATAAAGTCTAAGCCTTTTAGTGAATGAGGTAAAAAAATAGGATTGAGTCCCAGGTCTTTGAGTCGTTGGACCCCCAAGTCCACTTCGTGCTTGACAAAGTCTTCTCCGATAATGCCACTAGACAAACTAACAATACCAATAGTAGAAGCCATATATTATCCTCCTAGAAATAAATTGATGCTATTGTATCATAAAGAATGATAGAAAAATATAAGGAATAGCGTTAGACATATGATTTTATGTCAATAAAGTAATAGAAAAATAACCGCTCGATGTGCTTACTTCAGAATATAGGCAAGCCCTTTTAAAAGTTAGTTACCACGTCGTTAAATCTCTTAGGAATATTGCTGTAATGGAATTTATAAGAGTTTTTCACTTTATACTCTAAAAGAAACAGATTGAAGAAAGTTGCCTAAAATGGACTTTTTCTTTAATCTGAAAGAAGTAATCGTCTGATTACTTCTTTTTGTCTGTTTGTGCTAAATTTGGACCATTTGTGGCAGAAGGATATTTTTAGTCTTGAATTTGATATGCTAGATGTGTATAATGATGTCACAGCGAACTATTAAAAGAGGTCGTTGCTCATGACAACACAAACAATTAACCAATTTAATTCACTTGCTCGACCTAATCTTGCTACAGGTTATAGGAGGTAATCTAGATGACAAAAAGTAACAACAACCAAATTACGGATATCTTAAACACTATCTATAATCTTATTGTAAATCCAGAAACAACTGAAAATGAAAGAGAGTTGCTCGTAACGTATAAAAATGAAATAGAAGTTGGGAAGAAGGATAATAATGAACTTCTTGCAGAATTATGTAGAGCTATTCAAGCTCTAGCAGTCAGCAATCTTTCTAAAGGGAAATCACTGAGTTCTGGAGTGAGTGACTTGAGTAAGACTCTCACAGAATTCCAAGAAAAATCAGAGCGTAACATTAATCTAGCAAGAGGATTAACATCACTCGGCAGTTTGTCTTTTAAATGATTTATCTGCTTGTGATGATTAGTAAATGACCAAAAAGATCAACTGAATTCAACCTGCTAAGTTGGATTTAGTTGATCTTTTATTGTTCTTATCTTGAGTGTCATGATACCTAATTTTAGCTATTTAAGAAAATAAAGAGAAGTAATCGTCTGATTACTTCTTTTTGTCTCCCAAAAACAGCTTGCTAAAATTTGTGTTCTAATGATATAATACAAGTATATTAATCTAATTTTCTAAGGAGTATCTATGAAAAAGCGTAAGAAAATTATTCTTGGTTCCATAACGGGAGCCTTGGCCTTGGCTCTTGCAGGAGGTGGTTTTTGGGCTTATAAAACCTTTGTCCCACAAGAGACACCGATTGACAAGAATGCTACGGTAGCCTCAAATTTTTACCAAGCTGTTAACAAGGACTGGCTCCTGAAAACCAAAATTCCTGCTGATTCTCCAAGCATTGATAATTTTTATACTTTAGATGAAGATATCAAAGGAAAACTAAAGAAGGATATCAAAAATTTAGGGGAGGGCAAGGAAACGTCAGATATTACAGGGATGTCTGAGTTTATTACATTCTACAAGGCTGCTAGTGATTACAAGCAACGTGAGAAAGATGGCCTTGAACCTCTCAAACCTTATCTAAAAGAAATTGAGGATATCAAAGATCTTAATGATTTGGCCAGTAAATCTGCTAGCTTGACTGATAAAGGGATTCCTCTTCCATTTGGTTATGACGTAGGAACTAACGCAGAGAATACTAGCCAAAAACAAATCCAATTGAGTCCCCCAAGTATCTTATTGCCAGATGTGTCTATTTATAAAGACGAGGCCAGCAAGAAACAATATTTAACTCCAATTGAAACAGCCACGCAAAAAGCCTTGGAAATGCTTGGATATAGCGAAAAAAATAGTAAACGCATTGTCAAAGAAGCACTGGAGTTCGACGAAATCATTGCTAAGTACAGTCTCAGTAACGAAGAGATGTCTGAAAGTAAGAATTTGGTTCACCCTAAAACAGCAGAAGAGATTAATGCCTACTCTGGTTCCTTCAAATTATATGATGTCATTAAAGGCATTATGGGACGTGATTTAGAAACCATCAATGTCCCTAATACCAAGTATTTTGAGAATTATAGTAAGATCGTCAATCAGGACAATTTTTCTAAAATCAAATCATGGATCTTGGTGCAAGAAGCTATGGCAGCCTCAAATTCTCTGACAGAAGATTACCGCTTGAATTTTGCATCGATTAGCATGGCTATTATGGGTACACAGAAGCCAGTTTCTAAGGAAGATACGGTTTACGAGATGAGTGTCCATCTGTTTAGTGATGTCATGAGTGTCTATTATGGACGTAAATACTTTGGTGAGGAAGCAAAGACTGATGTGACAGGCATGATTGATAAAATCAAAAATGTCTATCGTGGCCGTCTCCAAAAGAATAATTGGTTGACGGAAAGCACACGCAACAAGGCTATCGAAAAGTTGGATAAAATGAAGGTTTTCGTAGGTTATCAGGAAGATGTCAATCCTGGTACTAAGGAACTACATCTTGACCCTAACAAGTCCTTCTTTGAACTGTCAGAAGATATTGCCCAGTTCGGAAAACGTTATACCATTGATCATTTTGATGATCCTATTGATAAGAATAAATGGTCAGGTTCTGCTTTTGATATCAATGCTTATTACAACCCAGAAAGCAATAGCATCAACTTCCCAGCTGGCATTTTGCAAGCGCCGTTTTATGACAAAAATCAAAGTACTGAAAAGAACTATGGTGGTATCGGTGTCGTGATTGGACATGAAATTACCCATGCCTTTGATTCCAATGGTGCCGACTATGATGAGAACGGCGACATGCATAACTGGTGGACAAAAGCAGATACTAAAGCTTTCGATAAGAGGATCAAAGCCTTTGAAGACCAGTGGAATGGGTTGGAAATTTACGGGACTAAGGTAAATGGAAAACTCACAGTCACTGAGAATGTCGCAGATGCTGGTGGTCTCTCATCCACACTACAAGTTCTCAAAACAGATATGACAAAACCTAACCTCAAGGATTACTTTGAGAACTACGCAGATATCTGGAAACAAAAGGCCAGCCTACAGTACAATAAATATACCATGGTACAAGACGTCCACGCACCAAATGAGTTACGTGTTAACCAACAACTTAAAAACCTTCCTGAGTTTTATGAGGCCTACCCTCAAATCAAAGAAGGAGACGACATGTACTTAGCACCAAGCAAACGCATTAGTTTGTGGTAAAAAGTCTTGCTACTTTGCTAATCAAGAATAAGAGAATTTGGAATGGAAACATCCCAGATTCTCTTTTTATGTTGTCGCTTTGGAGAATCATTTTCTAGTGTTATAATGGTGCTATTAAGGAAAGGATTCAAGAATGATGCATAAAAGGAATCTGATAGAAGATAATAAAAGAGGTGAGAATCAGAGCTTTCTCTACTTCCTACACGAGGAGAAAAAATTTGACGTAAAAGCACTTGATGATTTGTGTCACTACATCATAGAACTGGATACAATCAGCCTAGAGCAGTTGAGAGATATTCATTATATTGAAAATCAAATACTACGCCATCTCGTGTATCATTTTGATGAAAATGATTTAAGTAAAATCTCAAATCTCCCTTTTGACTATTGGGAGTATATAGAGCCCTTTGAACGTTTGGTGGCATGTTTGTATGAGGGTGATGGTGAGGAAGAATAGTTGTTCTTATATTAGTTTTAACTTAGTAGACCATCAGTAAAGGAGTATAGATGAAACATCGTATTGCAATTTTGTCAGATATTCATGGGAATACAACAGCTCTTGAAGCAGTTATTAAGGATGCACAAGAGTTGGGTGCAACAGAATATTGGTTAATGGGGGATATTATATTACCTGGACCAGGAAGAAATGAACTCTTTGAGCTTCTGTCTTCTATCCCGATAACAGCTACCGTTCGAGGAAATTGGGATGATTGTGTTTTGGAGGCTTTAGATGGGGAATATGGTCTGGAGAATCCACAAGAAGTTCAGCTCTTGCGACTTACCCAGTACTTGATGGAAGAATTGGATACTGAATATGTTGATTGGATACGTTCTCTGCCTCTGGTTTTGAAGAAGGAAATCAATGGGATTCGTTTTTCTTTGACGCATCACTTACCGGAGAAGAACTACGGAGGTGAGTTACGTCCAGCTAATGATACCAGTCATTTTGATCAGTTATTAGATGATCAAACAGATATGGCGATTTACGGTCATGTGCATAAGCAATTGCTTCGTTATGGTAGTAAGGGGCAACAGATTCTTAATCCTGGTACGATTGGGATGCCCTATTTTGATTGGTCACCCTGCAAAATCATAGGGCTCAGTATGCCATAATCGATGTCGAAGAAGATGGTGTTACTAATCTCCAATTTCGAAAGATTGCCTATGCTTATGAAGCAGAGTTGCAGTTAGCCAAAGACAAACAGTTGCCTTATATCGAGCTTTATCAAGAATTACGAAGAAATGACAATTATCCAGGCCATAATAAAAACTTGCTCGAGCGTTTAAATCAACAGTATGGCTATGCTAAAGATGTCAAGAAATATTTTGACTTGAAGTAGATTGATGATAGAGATTTTGCCGGTAGCCTTACTAGGTTTTAGACAAAAAGAAAACACCAGAAAAAATGATTTCTGGTGTTTTTGAATACATTTTGGCAAAAATGAGGTATTTTTAAATGCTTACAGTTGTTAGTTTGATATTAATCCTTTTTCTCTGTAGCTACGCCATTTTCGTCAATAATATAGGTTTTTCCATCTTTTTCAAGCGTAGTGTTAGTGGTAATTGGAGAACCTTTTGAGTATGGACTAACTGATATCGGCATTTCAAAATGATAAAGTTTACCATCAAACTCTGCCCATTCGCCACTAAAAGGAGTAGTCATATAAATTTCAGGGTTGAAATAATAAAGCCTATTATCTTCTAACCGAATGACACCTGTTTTTACAACTCCATTTTCATCAGAGATACAGAAACCATTCCAAGAGGTCGAGGTGTCTGTAGCTGTATTCCTTAGAAGTCGTCCTTTAGGGCCCAAAAGATAGGTCTTTTCATTGATAGTTTTTAGATATGTTCGGTCTTCAGCTCCCCATGGTGGGCTAATATAGTAGGTTTCATTATTGTGATTAACCCACCCGAACTGTAGATGACCGTCCTTATCAGCATAATAGTATTTGTAGTTGCCGTCAATATCATTAGCAAGCATACTACCGTCTTTTTTGAAGAAATAATCGAAACCACCTATCTTGTATGTATCATTTCGAACTTGGTAGCCATCTTCTTTAAAATAAACACGTTTACCGTCAATAGTTGCCCAACCAAATATCTGGCTTCCATCCTCGCCAAAATAAGTATATTTTTTAGAAAAGTAATCGCCTGTTTCATGGAATTTATTTACGAACATAGCACCAGTATCGTTATCGAAGAAATAGTACTTTCCATCAAGCAGAAGTCGTTTTCCTTTGGCTTGTTTTCCAGTTGGATCAAAGTAGTATTTTTGATGATTAATAATTTGAAGTCCAGTGGCTAACTGTCCATTTTCTTTAATATAAGCCCAATCACCATCTTTATCTTGAATAAATTGTCCAGGTTTGTTCATCGTTACATAACCATTTTGGTCAATGACATAACGAATACCATTAAGTTCAAGTGTTCGGTTAGTCCACATAGCTCCGCTGTCTCTATCGAAATAATGTGTTTGACCGTCAATTTCGACAAGTCGTCCCTTAGCTTGTTTGCCCTCTTTATCAAAGTATAGAGTGACATTATCTATTGAATGGAGTCCGGTGACAGCTTTTCCCTCGTTATCAAAGTAGTACCAATTCCATGCATCATCGTGTTCGAAACGATTTGTTAGTTTAGTTTCGGTCGCTACTCCTTTATCATCAATGAGGTAGGCTTTTTTATTGTAAACTAAGGTCTTGGAAACTGTAAGAGGGGAAGTTTCGGAAAGCGAACTTGTTCTATTGAAAGCATAGAATTTATTGTCACTTTGAATTACAGTTTCTTCAATCTTGGTTAAATCTGTGTTTTCTGGAAGTAGATGTCCGATGTAAAAATCATTGTTTTCATCAAGATAGTATAGATTACCAAAATCATCATCAATAATACGTTTAATCTTATCGGTCTTTGTTCGTACTCCGTGGTTAATAATGTCTACTTCTTCTCTGACGGTATAGGTTCGGCTTCTTCCAGATTTGTAAGTTCTGTTTATGCTAGGTTCTAAGTGGTATAGCTTACCATCAATCGTTTTCCATGTAGGTGTTGTAACTGTAACCATTTGGGGGATATATCTTTCATGGTAAATATCTCCTTTATTTTCAAAATAATAGAGTTTACCATTATTTGCAGTGCTAACACCAGTAAGTACCCTCCCATCCTTATCTGTACCTACGATGCCATGGTAGTAAGTATAATCATCCATATACTGACGTACGAGTAAAGGTCCGAGATAGTTTTTCAGAAGTTTACCTTCAAAATAATAATAATCCTTGCCACCTTTTGTGACAATAGCAGTGACTGCTGAACCAGAATTTGAAAAATAGTAGTCATCACCATTAATATGATGTTCTCCGGTTAGTACTTGACCAAATTTATTGGAGCGATAACTAGTATTTAAAGTTCCAGCAAAGACACGTAATGACTGAATATAAAAGGCATCTTTTACCAATTTTCCATGATTATCAAAGAGGTAGTCTTGTCCTTTGAAGGTAGTAAGAGCATTTTCAACTCGACCAGTATGATCAAAATAATAAAGTTGATCGCCAACTCGATGCCATCCATAGTAACGTCGACCATCAGAACCATAATAGATGTTATACGTTTTTGCAAATGGTTCCCATCTTCTGATTTCAATAGACCAAGTATGCCAATAGTTGGTTTTTACAGCACCTGAATAGTGACTAAAATAGTAATGGAAGCCGTCTATGATTCTTTCGCCATCTTTCGCTTGACGACCTTCTTCATCAAAGTAAAGAGTTACTCCATCTACATTTTGCCATCCTCTTAGTTTCTCTCCTGTTGCGGTGTAATAATACCAGTTCCCTGAGGAATCCTCTTGGAAATGGCCACCAGAAACAAGTGGAAGTTGTGGAAGTTTCTGCTCAGTTTCAATCAAAAGTCCATTAGCTTCTGCGTGGTAAGTTTTTCCATTAATAGTGATGTCGGTATTTATAACCTTATGACCACTATCCTTATCAAAGTAATAGGGTTCGATACCTATTGTAACGATTTCACCCTTGGCCTGAACACCGTCTGGGTAGAAATACATGTCGAAGCCATCTATAGTCTGTTCGCCTGTTAGAAGTTTCCCTTCTTTATCACTATAGTACCAGTTGCCGTCGTCATCCGACCAAAAACGGTCACGAACCAATTGGCCAGTATCTTTTTGAAAATAATAGGAATTTCCATCTAGGATGACAAAGGCATCTTTAGCTTGAACACCATTAGGGTAAAAGTAGAGTGGAATATTGTCAATAACTTGGCTACCAGTAAGTGCTTTCCCATCGTGGCCTAAATAGTACCAATTTCCATTCTTATCAGATGCAAAAGCATTACGGGTAAGTCGTCCACTATCTTTCTCAAAGTGATATGTTGCTCCATTAACATGACGGGTGTCTCCTTTGACTTGCTTACCATCGGCATCGAAGTAGACATTCACATTATCAATATTTTGCATACCAGTAAGTGCTTTCCCATCCTTAATATAGTACCAGTTGCCCTGATCATCGCTAGTGTAATGACCGCCGGATATTACGGGACTTTCTTCTACTTCATGGGCTGTATTTGTTTCAGAATGTGATGTTTCAGAGCTTACGACTTCACTGCTAGTAACAGTAGAGACTTCCGAACGAAGAGCTTGTTGAGAGTTAATTTCAGAAGTACTTGTTTCTGGAACAGTTGCTTCAGTGGTACTTAGGTCAGATTCAGTAGAAGTAGTTTCAGTGATGTTTTCTCTTGTATTGGGGGCGTCGAAAGATTTGTTTTCTTCTGGTTTAGTAATAACTTCATTAGTTGACGAGCTTACGACATCAATTGCGTTTTCTTGGATGCTGTTTTCAACAGTTGGTTCTGAGGTGGGGTGAGTCTGTTCAGCTGCGGACACATAGCCCAAGCTTGCAAAACTAAGTCCTAGAGCTAGACCAGTTACTGCAATGGTTACCCATTGCTTTTTTACTTTGTGAAGTTTAAAGTATACTTTCTTTTCCATGATAATGCTCCTTTCATTAAACTGAACAATGTTAGCAAGGATATGGTTAACTCATGAGTAAAATTAAGTTAGTATTATAGTTCTATTGCTTACATATCAAGTTTATCATCACATTTTAATAAAATCAAAGAATTATGTAAGCGTTTTTGCTTTTTGTATAAACTCTTTCCAACTCTACTCAAAACAAAACTGATAGTATATGAATGATGAATTTTCATTAAAGAGAGTTAATGATGTATTTGCTTTAAGTTAGCAGCGGATAGATCCTTGAGTAGGGTATTTTTGATATTCTTAATATGCTATTCACTGATTTTAGAACGTCATCAAAAAAGCCACTGGCATACAAAACCAATGGCTTTCAACAATTTATTTTTTCTTCCCTAGTACAAAATAGCGGCTAGGGATTTGTTGTGTCAAACTGACTGCGATGGCGATGGTAAATGAGGCCAGGAAACAAGCTCGTAGGAAGCTGAGGCCGAGGTCTGCATTTCCGATTAAGAGGAAGTAGACCGCACGGTAGAAGCTCATCCCTGGGATGAGTGGGAACATGCTTGAGGCTAGGAAGACTGTAGCTGGACATCTACGGTAGTGGGCCAAAAAGCGTGAGGTGATAGTGACTAATAGGGCTGGGAAGAGGATGGCGAGGACCTCGTGATGGGTATTGTTCCAAATCAAGAGGTAGAGGAGCCATGAGCCGGCACCTAGGGTCCCAAGGTCTAAGAAGTATTTCTTAGGCACTCGGTAAAGCACGGAGAAGGCTGCTGTCCCAAGTCCTGCCATGAAGGTCTGAATCAAGACCCCCAGCCATGAGGTTGACGGTGTTGAGAATATGCCTGATAACTGTTCCGCAAAGGGGAGGATGGAAATCATGGCAAGAACACCGACAGAGATAGATAGACAAGTGGAGACCCCTGACAACATCAGGGCCAGACCGCTATAGTAGTTGTTCTGGGTGAATTCTCGAATGGCATTTACAAAGTAAGCCCCAGGAATCAAAATCATCAAGGTGCCCAGAATAATCACGCTACGATGTTGCCCGATACCCAAATAATAGAGAATGTTAGCTGATAAAGCGGCAATGGCACTAGAAAGGATAATCTGCAAGAAACTGGTATGAATAAAACGGGAAAAGAGTTGCATGCCAATCCCTACAAAAACTCCCGATATAGCCGCAGCAGTTCCATCAATCCAGCTACTTCCAAGGGCTAGCGAGAAGCTCCCTGCACCAATGACACAGGCTATAATATCCTCTAAAGGACGATAGAAAGTCTTCTGCTCAATGGTTTTCAGCTTTTGGAAAATGCTAGATACAGGCTGATTTGGCTGTTCTGCCAGTTCTCGAGACAGGCGGTTTACTTCCTCTAGTTTACCTAGATGGATAGACGGGACTGAGGTAGCTAGGACACGAGACTCTTTAAGACCTGAGCGGTTGAGTCCAGAAATCATGACTCCTCGATTGACCACATAAGTGGAGAAGTCTCTGATACCAAGAGACTTGGCCATGTGTCCCATGGTGTCTTCGATACGGTAAATCTCGGCACCGCTCTCCATAAGGACACGGCCTGCCTGAAGGACGGCATCCATTTCATTTTTGGTTTCTATTTCTGTCTCTCTTGGAAAATCGATGGTCATTTGAACCTCCTTATCACTTAATTCGTCATTCCATTATAAGGCTTGAATGGTGGTTTTTCAATAGCTTTGACGACTAAAATAGGACTTTCTATGAGATTTTTCTTCTACTTAATGATAGGGGGCAGGAAAATGGAGGGCTTGCCTTTTGCCTTGCTATTGGTAGAGGCAAATGCTACAATTAAATTATAAAATGTATGCGTTTACATATTTTTACGCTACCTTTCTTAAAAAGCGTTTAAGTCCTTTATTTATAGGGGTCTTAGCAATTAAAGAAGGGAACAAATGTAAGTGCAAATAGATGATACCTTTGAAAAGGAGACAATTCCATGAAAAAAATTATCAATAAACCTGAAAATGTTGTGACAGAGATGCTAGATGGTTTGGCTTATGTTCACAGTGATTTGGTGCATCGTGTTGAGGGGTTTGACATCATTGTAAGAAATGAGCAGGCTGCTGGTCAAGTTGGTCTCATTTCTGGTGGTGGAAGTGGTCATGAGCCAGCCCACGCTGGTTTTGTGGGTGATGGTATGCTTTCAGCAGCCATCGCAGGTGCAGTGTTCACATCACCAACACCTGATCAAATTTTGGAAGCTATCAAGGAAGCAGATCAAGGGGCTGGTGTCTTCATGGTTGTTAAAAATTATTCTGGGGACATCATGAATTTTGAGATGGCTCAAGAATTGGCTGAAATGGAAGGTATCGAGGTTGCCAGTGTCGTTGTGGACGACGATATTGCTGTGGAAAATAGCCTCTATACTCAAGGTCGTCGTGGGGTTGCAGGTACCATTTTCGTGCATAAGATCCTAGGTCATACGGCTCGCGAAGGTAAGTCACTGGCTGAAATCAAAGACTTGGCTGACAAGATTGTTCCTAATATCCACACCATTGGTTTGGCCCTTAGTGGTGCGACGGTTCCCGAGGTTGGTAAACCTGGTTTTGTCCTAGCAGAGGATGAAATTGAATACGGTATTGGTATCCATGGTGAACCAGGCTATCGCAAGGAGTCTATGCAACCTTCTCGACAGTTAGCTGAAGAATTGACTGGTAAGCTCCTTGAAGCCTTTGAGGCTAAGTCAGGTGAACGCTATGCCCTTCTCATCAATGGTATGGGTGCGACACCTCTCATGGAGCAGTATGTCTTTGCTAATGATGTGGCAAGTATTCTTGGAGATGCCGGACTAGATGTGGCATATAAAAAATTAGGTAATTACATGACATCTATTGATATGGCAGGCCTCTCATTGACTCTGATGAAGATTGAAGATGAGGCTTGGCTTGAGGCTTTGGAGAGTCCAGTTAAGACTATTGCTTGGTAGTCTGACGTGAGAACTAGAAATTAGGTATATTATGGATAAAACAGTTGCAGTAAAATGGATGCAAGACTTTGACCAAAAAGTTGAAGCAGAAAAAGACCACTTGTCTGAATTAGACGGTCCTATTGGAGATGGTGATCATGGTGCTAACTTGGCGCGTGGTATGGCGGCAGCCATTGAGGCTATTAACACTACTGAACCAAAAAGTGCAGCAGAAGTTTTTAAGGCGGTGTCAATGGCCTTGATTAGTAAGGTTGGTGGTGCCTCAGGTCCGCTTTATGGGTCTGCCTTTATGGGCATGATGAAGGCTGAACAAGCTGGTCAGGATTTGGCAGGTGTGCTTGAGGCAGGTCTCGAGATGATTAAAAAACGTGGCCATGCAGAAGCCGGTGAAAAGACCATGGTGGATGTTTGGCATCCAGTTGTTGAAGCTGTCAAACAAGGCCAACTCACCATTGATGTCATTGATCAAGCTGTTCTTTCAACCAAGGAAGTTGCGGCTACAAAGGGGCGTGCCTCTTATGTCGGTGAGCGTTCAATTGGTCACATTGACCCAGGTTCCTATTCGTCTGGCTTACTCTTCAAAGCCTTACTAGAAGCGGAGGAATAGGACATGCCAGAACTTGGAATTGTGATTGTATCCCACTCTGCTGATATCGCTAAAGGTTTGGTGAGTCTGATTCGTGAAGTTGCACCAGATATTCCTTTAACGGCTACAGGCGGTCTTGAAGATGGTGGACTGGGATCTAGTTTTGACCATGTTCAAGTAGCAGTGGATAGTCAGCCTGCTAACCGTCTCTTGGCCTTTTATGATCTGGGCAGTGCTCGCATGAATTTGGAGATGGTTGAAGAATTTTCAGACAAGGAAATCCTTATTCAGCAGGTACCTCTCATTGAGGGGGCCTATGCGGCATCAGCCTTGCTTCAGGCAGGAGCGAGTGAAGTTGAAATCTTATCACAGATAAATGAATTAACCATTCAAAAATAGAATAAAGGAAAACTATGACAAATCAAATTAAGTATAAATGGGCTAGTCTTGGGACGGGTGTTATTGCCAATGAATTAGCGCAAGCACTTGCAGCACTTGGCGGTAAACTCTATTCCGTTGCAAATCGTACCTATGATAAGGGAGTGGCCTTTGCTGAGACATATGGTATTGAAAAGGTTTATAAAGAGATTGATGAAGTGTTTAAAGATCCTGAAGTGGATATTATCTACATTTCAACGCCTCACAATACGCATATCAATTTTCTTCGCAAGGCACTCGCAGCAGGTAAACACGTCCTCTGTGAAAAATCTATCACCTTAAATAGTGAGGAATTGGCAGAAGCTATCCAACTCGCCGAAGAAAATCATGTCAAACTGGCAGAAGCCATGACCATTTTCCATATGCCTATCTATCGAAAACTATCTGAAATCGTGGAAAGTGGTAAGCTAGGTCCCCTTAAGGTTATTCAGATGAACTTCGGTTCTTATAAAGAATATGACATGACCAACCGCTTTTTCAATCGTAATCTAGCTGGTGGTGCCCTACTTGATATCGGTGTCTATGCCCTATCCTTCGTGCGTTGGTTTATGACATCACAACCGACAGAGATGGTTTCACAGGTTAAATTAGCTCCAACTGGTGTTGATGAACAAGCGGGTATTCTCCTTACCAATGCAGAAGGGGAAATGGCGACGGTGACGCTAAGTCTTCATGCTAAACAACCTAAACGTGGCACCATCGCTTATGACAAGGGCTATATCGAACTTTACGAGTACCCACGTGGGCAAAAGGCGGTCATTACCTATACGGAAGATGGCTCACAAGAAGTCATCGAGTCAGGAGAAACTGCCAAAGCCCTCCAGTATGAGGTCCTAGACATGGAAGCAGCTGTTGCAGGCGAGGATGATCATACCTACCTCAATTACAGCCGAGATGTCATGGAGCTCATGACTCAACTCCGCAAAGATTGGGGCTTGGTCTACCCAGAAGAAGAGTAGCGATTAGATGATAAACAAGACCAGTATAATGTACTGACTACAAAAGATAGACAGTCTCTTAAAAGGATTTAGCCCTGCATAAGATAGGAATAGGTCCATTTAACCGATTCTATATAAATACATTTATGTCAAAGGAGAAAGACATGAGAAATTTTGCAAGTCCGTCACGTTACATTCAAGGTGAAAATGCCTTATTTGAAAATGCAAAAGCCATTTCAGAATTGGGAACTCATCCTGTTTTACTATGTGACTCAGTCGTTTATGATATTGTAGGTAAACGTTTCGAAGAATACCTTGTTCAAAATGGACTCACAGTTGTACCAGTCTTCTTTAATGGAGAAGCATCGGATAATGAAATTAATCGTGTGGTCAGCCTAGCCAAAGAAGAAGACTGTGATTTAGTTATTGGACTCGGTGGTGGTAAGACTATCGATAGTGCAAAAGCTATTGCAGACCTTCTACAATCGTCAGTTGTTATTGCCCCAACTATCGCATCTACAGATGCTCCAGTTTCAGCTTTGTCTGTTATCTATACTGACGAGGGTGCCTTTGAGCGCTATATCTTCTATTCTAAGAACCCAGAGTTGGTTTTGGTGGATAGTAAAGTGATCTCTCAAGCACCAAAACGTTTGTTAGCATCTGGTATTGC
Organism: Streptococcus salivarius; assembly: GCF_002094975.1. Classification (NCBI taxonomy): domain Bacteria; kingdom Bacillati; phylum Bacillota; class Bacilli; order Lactobacillales; family Streptococcaceae; genus Streptococcus; species Streptococcus salivarius. The sequence continues at coordinate 1,299,902 of NZ_CP015283.1, forward strand.
AGATGGCTTAGCAACTTGGGTAGAAGCTCGAGCAGTTATGCAAGCCAACGGAAAAACTATGCTAGGTAAACACCAAACTCTAGCAGGGGTTGCCATTGCTGAACGCTGTGAAGAGATTCTTTTTGCAGATGGTCTACAAGCCATGGCTGCTTGTGAAGCTAAAGTGGTAACGCCTGCCCTGGAAAATATTATTGAAGCTAATACCCTTCTTAGTGGTATTGGATTTGAAAGTGGTGGTTTGGCTGCTGCTCATGCCATCCATAATGGTTTCACAGCTCTCACTGGCGATATTCACCATTTGACTCATGGTGAAAAAGTAGCCTACGGAACTCTTGTGCAATTGTTCTTAGAAAATCGTCCAAAAGAAGTTTTGGATAAATACATTCGCTTCTATCAACAAATTGGCATGCCAACTACTCTTAAAGAAATGCATCTTGAAAATGCAAGCTACGAAGATCTTCTCAAGGTTGGTCAACAAGCGACTATTGAAGGAGAAACTATCCATCAAATGCCATTTGAAGTGAAAGCCTCTGATATTGCCCAAGCAATCGTAGCAGTAGATGCTTATGTTAATGGATTGGACTAAGTAAATGAGGTCTTTTGTAAGGAAAGTGCCTCTATTCCCGTATAGGAATACTATCCCCCTCAGGCACTTATCCCAACAGGATAGACAAATTGTTATAGGAAAGGGTTCAGTTCTGTATTAGATAGGACTGAGCCCTTTTTACTATTTAAAAACCAATATTTCCAAAGTCCCTCAAAGCGGTTTAAGAACTTTTGAAAACATAAAACATTTTCAAGAAATCTTGATTTAACAGTCATTTCCCTTGTGTAAGCGTTTCAAAAGGTGTATACTATAAATGAAAAGATAGGAAAAGGAGATGACTAGTGGCTAGTATTACAATTGAAGCGAGCAAGGTAGCTAGAAAGAGTCCTATTCGCGTAGACACTAGTCTTGTGGGGACAGTTTCTGGAGTGGAAGACGTGAGCGTTTCCCTACCATCGTCAAAAGCTCGTTTGAGTGTCGGAAAATTGGGTTACAAGTCTAACACTATTACGGTGGAGGACGGGCAAATTGTCCGTGTTACTAGCAATTTTCTAAATCGCTTTATAGCGATAGCGCCATTGTTACTTTATCTTGTTGGAGGTCGTTATCTTCCACTTGTTGCTGTCCTATCTACTATAATTTTGCTTTTTAGCTTACCTTTTCTCAAGTTAGAAATCGTAGGCTGATTAGAATCGGGAGTGGCTTAGCCCTCTGTTTGATACCTTTAACTCACTTTTTCATAATAATGCTAGGCCACTCCCTTTTCATTGGGAACGGGTCGAGACGAAAGAGTGGGTTATCAAAAAGGGAACTCGATAGAGTTTCCCTTTTTTTTCTCCAGCTAAAGTGATTTCGAAAAGACCCCAGTTGGTAAAACTGAGGTCTTTCTTGTTTTAAATCATGAATTACTTACGGTACAATTTGTCGTATTGATAGTAAGGATCGAAGGTCACATTGATACCGAGCTTACGAAGAACATTTTTGTCTTCATCGGTAAGAATGATTGTTGAGTGAGCTTCAGAACCTTTGAGGTTACCAAGTTCCTCCATGGCACGGGCCGCATCCGCATTGTTGGCAGCAGTAATGGCCAAGGCGATAAGGATTTCGTTGGAGTGGAGACGAGGATTACGGCTACCCAGATGGTCAATTTTCAGACCTTGGATAGGTTTAACCACTTCAGGCTCGATAAGTTTAGTATCCTTATCAATACCTGCAGAAGTCTTGATAGCATTAATCAAAGCAGCTGCAGTTGGACCAAAGAGTTCTGAATTCTTACCAGTGACGATTTGACCATTTGGCAATTCGAGGGCAAGAGCAGAACCACCTGTTTCTTCAGCCTTAGCGCGTGCTGCAACGACCACTTGGCGATCTTCAGGAGTAATACCAAGATCATTCATGAGCAACTCAATCTTCTTGACAGCAGTCTCAGGAACACGTTCATTTTTGAAATCAAGAACGGTTTGATAGTAGCGACGGATGATTTCTTGTTTAGAAGCTTCTTTGGCTGCCTCATCATCCGTAATGGCAAAACCAACCATGTTAACACCCATATCCGTAGGTGAAGCGTAAGGTGACTCACCAAGGATGCGCTCAAGCATACGTTTGAGGACTGGGAAAATCTCGATGTCTCGGTTGTAGTTTACCGTAGTTTTGCCATAAGTTTCCAAGTGGAAGGGGTCAATCATATTGACATCATCAAGGTCGGCAGTGGCAGCTTCATAGGCCAGGTTGACTGGGTGATGAAGTGGCAAATTCCAAACTGGGAAGGTTTCAAATTTTGCATAACCTGATTTGATGCCATTGATTTGGTCGTGGTACATGTTAGACATACATGTCGCCAATTTACCAGAACCAGGACCAGGAGCAGTAACTACGATAAGGTTACGGCTAGTCTTGATATAGTCATTTTTTCCCATACCTTCAGGAGAAATGATATGGTTCATATCCGTCGGATAGCCCTTGATAGGGTAGTGGATGTAAGACGTGATGCCATTTTTTTCCAGTTGGTTACGGAAGGCATCAGCCGCAGGTTGACCTGAATACTGCGTAATAACAACAGAACCCACATAGATATTGAGCTCGTTGAATTTATCAATCAGACGAAGGACCTCTTGGTCGTAAGAAATGCCAAGGTCACCACGAGCCTTAGAGTGCTCGATATTGCTAGCATTGATGGCGATAACCACTTCAACCTGATCTTTGAGCTCTTGAAGGAGCTTGATTTTATTGTCAGGCTCATAACCAGGAAGGACACGAGCAGCGTGGAAATCCTCCAACATTTTACCACCAAACTCCAAGTAGAGTTTCCCGTCAAACTGGTTAATACGCTCCAAAATATGGTCGCGTTGCAGATTCAAATACTGTTCAGAACTAAAAGCTTGTTTCTTCATAAATAAAAATACCTCTGAGAAAAATTATATCAAATGCCGAGGGTAAATGCTATTGGCGAGAGACGATTTATGGGAGAAAGAAGAGTGTGAATCTTAAATTTAGATGGAAAAGGTAGGAGTTTGATTCAGATTTTATGATGACTCAAAATCATACTAATGTCGGTAATAAGCCTGGGATGCCCTTTGTGTGAAGGTGAAATAGAAAGAATAATGGTTGTCAACTAACTGTTGATGACCATTTGTTATATCCCCTATTTTTACAGCTTAAAATATGCTAGAATAACAGTTATATATCATAGTTAGAAAAGGTCATATAATATGTCAAATAAAGAAAACAGAGAGATTGAAGAGCTCCAAAATAAAATTTGGAAAATTGCGGATGATGTCCGTGGAGCGGTTGATGGTTGGGATTTCAAACAATATGTTCTAGGAATTCTATTTTATCGTTTTATTTCAGAAAACATGGCTGCATATTTTGATAAAGCTGAACATGAAGCAGGCGACTTAGAATTTAGCTATGCAAATTTGAGTGATGAAGAGGCAGAAGAAGATTTCAAACCAGGGACTGTCGAGGATAAGGGATTTTTCATTCTTCCAAGTCAGCTTTTTAAAAATGTTGTGAAAAATGCGTCTAAAAATCAAGAGCTAAACACTGATTTAGCAAATATCTTTCAGTCTATAGAGGAATCAGCAATTGGTCACAAGTCTGAAGATGCTATCAAAGGTTTGTTTGATAACTTAGATACACGGAGCAATATCTTAGGTGGAACAGTTGCAGAAAGAAATAAACGTTTATCTGACATATTAAATGGCATTAATAGTATTAACTTTGGAAATTTTGAAGAAAATGATATAGATGCTTTTGGTGTCGCTTATGAATTCTTGATATCCAATTATGCCAGTAATGCAGGAAAAAGCGGAGGTGAATTTTTCACACCACAGACTGTATCTAAATTACTCGCAAAACTAGTTATGGTGGGAAAAGATAAAATCAATAAAGTTTATGACCCCACTTGTGGATCGGGATCACTATTACTACAAATGAAAAAACAGTTTGAAGATCATATTTTGGAGGATGGATTTTTTGGGCAAGAAATTAATATGACCAACTTTAACTTGGCTCGTATGAATATGTTCTTGCACAATATCAACTACAATAACTTCGATATCAAGCGAGGAGACACCCTTTTAAATCCTCAGCATTTAGATGAAAAACCGTTTGATGCTATTGTTTCTAACCCTCCTTACTCTGTCAAATGGGTGGGAGATGAAGATCCAACTCTCATAAATGATGACCGTTTTGCTCCAGCAGGGAAACTAGCTCCTAAGTCAAAAGCTGACTTTGCCTTTATCATGCATAGTCTAAACCACTTGTCTAATAGAGGTCGAGCAGCCATTGTTTGTTTCCCTGGTATTTTCTACCGTGGTGGTGCAGAGAAAAAAATACGTCAATATTTAGTAGATAATAACTTTGTAGAAGCGGTTATTCAGTTACCTGACAATTTATTTTACGGAACTTCTATTGCGACCTGTATTCTGATTTTGGCAAAGAATAAGTCGACGAATGATGTTCTTTTTGTTGATGCTAGTAAGGAATTCAAAAAAGAGCCTAAAAATAATGTCTTAGACCCTATCAACATCAAGAATATCCTTGAATTATTCGCTAATTATCAAAGTGTGGATTATAAAGCAGCCCTTGCTGGTAATGATGTGATTGGTTCAGAGCAGGATTATAACCTTTCTGTATCAACCTATGTCGATAAAGAAGATACACGTGATAAGATTAAAATTGATGTGCTCAATAAAGAAATAGCAGAGACCGTTTCAAAAATTGACCACCTACGTTCAGAAATTGACAAAATAGTAGAGGAACTGAGCTATGGTAAATGATGTGATTCTCTATAGAACAGATGATGGCGAGTCAGCTATTGAGCTACATTTGGATAATGGAACAGTCTGGCTGACCCAACAGGAACTAGCTGAGCTTTTTCAAACTTCCAAGCAAAACATTAGTAAACATATCAAGGCGATCTTTGAAGATGGTGAATTATCGGAGGAGGCAACTGTCAACTATAAGTTGACAGTTCAAAATGAGGGGAGTAGAAGTGTTCAGCGAAATGTTGCTTACTATAATCTCGATATGATTTTAGCGATTGGCTACCGTGTGCGCTCTCCTCGTGGAATCCAGTTCAGGAACTATGCTTCGACAGTCTTGAAAGAGTATCTGATCAAAGGTTTTGCGATGGATGATGAACGCTTGAAAAACTTGGGTGGAGGCTCTTATTTTAAAGAACTTCTAGAAAGAATCCGAGACATTCGCTCGAGTGAAAAAGTCTTTTACCGTCAGGTTTTGGATCTTTTCGCGACATCTAGTGATTACAATGCAAATTCACCAGAAGCAAAGAAATTCTTTGCGACGGTTCAAAACAAGATGCATTATGCTATTCACCACAATACTGCGAGCGAACTCATCTACAATCGTGTTGATAGTAAAAAGGAGTTTATGGGCTTGACTACCTTTAAGGGAGACCTCCCTACTCTATCTGAAGCAAAGGTTGCCAAGAACTATCTGACAGAGAAGGAACTTCGTGGGCTTAATCAGCTGGTATCAGGATATCTAGACTTTGCTGAAAGACAGGCAGAGCGAGAAGAAGTCATAACCATGGCAGACTGGGTGACACATGTAGACCGCATCCTTCAGGCTACTGGCGAAGACTTACTTGATAACAGTGGCTCTATCTCTCGGGAACAGATGAAGCAGAAGGTAGATAAGGAATATAAGAGCTACCAAGCCAAGACCCTCAGTCAAGTTGAAAAAGATTACCTCAAGGAAATCAAAAGTATTGAAAATCTAGCCAAGGAAGGAGGGAAATCATGAACATCCTAGAAGAAATCCAAAACTGTCCCGTTGAGTGGAAAGAGTTGGAGGCAGTGGTTGATACTGTGACATGTCCAATAAAGTTAACTAAAAAGGAGTATCAAGTAACAGGCAAAATACCAATTGTTGATCAGGGTGAACAATTCATAGCAGGTTATTCAGATAATGAAAAATATCTTGAAAAAGACGAATATATCATTTTTGGGGATCACTCAGAGCATGTAAAATATGTAAATTTCGCTTTTATTCAAGGAGCTGATGGTTTAAAAATTTTGAAACCTAAGAGTGGTATAAAAGCAAAATATTTATACTATTGCTTTTGTAATTTTTATAAGAGGGAAGGAAGTTATAAAAGACATTGGAGTAAGGCAAGAACTACTCTTATACCAATTCCTCCTCTAAAAATTCAAGAGAAAATCGTGCAAATACTTGACAAATTCACCGATTATGTTACAGAATTGACCTCAGAATTGACCTCAGAATTGACCTCACGTAAAAAGCAATATTCTTATTATCGAGATAAACTTTTGTCCTTTGAGGATGAGGTTTATCAGGTTGAGTGGAAAACACTCTCGGAAATAGCAAAAGATTTTGGTCGTGGAAAATCGAAACATCGGCCTAGAAATGACGTAAGACTATATGGTGGTGATATACCATTCATACAGACTGGAGATATAAGAGAGGCTGGTAAATGGATTGAAAACTATTCTCAGACTTATAGTGAATTTGGATTACAACAAAGTAAGCAGTGGGAAAAGGGAACATTATGTATCACAATTGCTGCTAATATAGCGGAAACTGGATTATTAGGATTTGATGCATGTTTCCCTGATAGTATTATAGGGTTTGTTGCAAATCCAGAATTTGCCATTACAGAATATGTTTACTACTATTTAAATTCAATAAAAGATTATCTTGCAAATAAGAGTTATGGTAGCGCACAGGATAATCTTAATTTATCTACATTTTCATCTTTGAAAATCCCAGTTCCTTCTCTAGAAATCCAATCTCGGATTGTTCAAGTTTTAGATAACTTTGACATGGTTTGTAATGATTTAAATATAGGACTCCCCAAGGAGATTGAACTACGTCAAAAACAATATGAATATTGGAGAAAAATGATGTTCAATTTTAATAAAAAAGGTGACAGTATACTATGACAGAATTCGAAACATTGGAAAGCCTTGCGGCAAATCTTATTACAAAAAAATCAAAGAGTTCCCTTCTATATGCTTTTAATGGAAGTGGAAAAACTAGACTATCTATGGCTGTTAAGGAAAAATTGGATAGCGATGAACTTGGTCAAATTCAGAATATGGGGATAGACGAAAAGAAAATTTTTTATTTTAATGCATTTACAGAAGATTTATTTTCTTGGGATAATGATTTGCAAAACGATTGGGATAGAAAATTAAATATAAATCTAGAATCAACATTTTTGAAGTATATTCTTGAAGAACAGGGAAAGGAAAATGAGATAATTGATTTATTTCAAGATTACCTTGGAATTTTTCCAGAAGGTAATGATTTGAGAACTAAACAGCAAATTATTTTACCAAGTTTCCAAGACAACTTTACGACAGTTAAATTTTCAAAAACTTACACTGCCAAAAATGGAAATGGTGAAGATGAAAGAATTACAGAGAATAATATAAAAATTTCTAAAGGAGAAGAAAGTAGTTTTATCTGGAGTATTTTCTATACATTTCTGAATGAAGTTATTCTAACTAAGAATGATGATCAGGACTCCTTTCCAAATTTAAAGTATATTTTTATAGATGATCCTGTTTCCTCTTTAGATGACAGAAAAATTATTGAAATGGCTGTTGATTTAGCTAGTTTAATAAAGAAAAGTAACTTTACAAAAGCAACTGAAACTGTTCCTAGATCTAGTGGTTTAAAATTTATTATCACAACTCATCATCCACTATTTTTTAACGTATTATTTAATGAGTTGAAAAGTGATTCATGTAGTAGATTTGTACTTGAACACAAGTTACAATTGACTACTGGTGATGAAACCTACCATTTGAAAGAAACCTCTGATTCTCCATTTGCTTACCACTTGAAGGTTATAGATATAATAGATGAAGCTATTAAAGAGAATCAATTAGAAAAATATCACTATAATTTATTAAGATCACTTTTTGAAAAAACATCTACATTTTTAGGATATAGATCATGGGAAGAAATTATACCTGAGAGTGAAAAAGATAAGGTTCATAGAAGATACTTAAATTTGTTCAGTCATGACAAACAATCGGTTGAAGAATTTCCAGATATAACAGAAGATGATAAAGAACAATTTAAAGTGATTTATAAGTCGTTTATTGAGAAATACTATTTCAATACAGATATTAGTCATTTGAACTAGAATGTACATAGATTAGTGAGGAAGCATGCTATGGTTGATTATTCAAAAATACATGAAGTAATTGCGGAAACAAATGAAGGTATTCTCTTGGCTGAGTATCAACCAGAGTATCGTACAGATAGGGAGTATCAGTCAGAAGCTGATTTAGAAAATCAGTTGATTTCTGATTTGGTGAATCATCTCAACTATGAACGCTTAAATATTCATACACCTGAAGAGCTCTTAGCAAATGCCAAGGTGCAAATAGAAAAACTCAATAAGGTAACCTTTACGGATGCTGAGTGGAATCGCTTTGTAGTAAAGTATCTGGATTGTCCAAATGAAGGATTAGTTGAAAAAACTAGAAAAATTCAAGAGAATTATATCTATGATTTTGTCTTTGATGATGGACGAATTAAAAATATTTTCATCCTTGATAAGAAAAACATTCATAACAACAGCATGCAGGTCATTAACCAAGTGACTCAAGTAGGCAGCCATACTAACCGTTATGATGTCACTATATTGGTAAATGGCCTTCCTTTAGTTCAGATTGAATTGAAGAGACGAGGGGTTAGTCTTAAAGAAGCTTTCGAACAAATCCATAGATATAGCAAGGAAAGCTTCAATAGCGAAAATTCTTTATACAAATATATTCAGATTTTTGTTATTTCAAACGGTACGTATACTCGTTACTTTGCAAATACGACGGCTCAAAATAAAAATCATTATGAATTTACGTGCGAGTGGGCGGACCGTAAAAATAGGACAATTCATGATTTAGAAGATTTCACCAACTATTTTTTGAGTAAACGTGTGCTTTTGGAAGTCTTGACAAAGTACTGTGTATTTGATGCTGATAACACCTTGTTAATCATGAGACCTTATCAAATTGCAGCAACAGAGAGTATTCTGTGGAAAATTAAATCAGCTAACGACAATAATAACTTTGGAACATTAGATGCCTGTGGTTATATATGGCATACAACAGGTTCTGGAAAAACCTTAACAAGTTTTAAAGCTGCACGACTTGCAACGAGTTTAGACTATATTGATAAGGTATTCTTTGTTGTTGATAGAAAAGATTTAGATTACCAAACGATGAAGGAGTACCAAAAATTTCAGCCAAATTCAGTAAATGGAAGTAGTAGTGCAAAAGAATTAAAACGTAATATTGAAATGTCAGATGATAAAATTATTGTTACGACGATTCAGAAGCTAAATAATTTCATTACAAAGAACACTGACCATCCTATTTATGACAAAAAATGTATTTTGATTTTTGACGAGTGTCATCGTTCTCAATTTGGTAAAGCGCAAAAGAGAATCAAGAAAGCCTTTAAGAAGTTTTCATTATTTGGTTTTACAGGAACTCCTATCTTCTCAGCGAATACATTAACTGGTGAGACAACCCAAGATGTATTTGGTAAAATGTTACATTCCTATGTTATTACCGATGCCATTAGGGATAAGAAGGTATTAAAATTTAAAGTAGACTATAACTATATTAAGCCAGAGTTGAATAAATACCGAGAGGCAGAGCAAGCAGTAGGGGTAATTGGAGAAGAGATTGATGAGAAGAAGTTGAAAAAAATTGAAAAGGAACTTCTTAATCATCCTGAACGTATCACTACTGTAACAAAATATCTTTTGGATGTTTATGATGTTAAGACCCACAGGAATCAACTTTATACACATAAACAAAAACAGTTAGCTGGTTTTAATGCCATGTTTGCTGTTCAGAGTGTAGAGGCCGCAAAGCTTTATTATGATGAAATCAAAAAGCAACAAGAATCTCTTCCAGAATCCAAACGTTTAAAAATCGCAACAATTTTCAGTTTTGCCCCTAACGAGGAACAATCAGCCTATGGTGAAATTCAAGATGAAGAATTAGAATCTTTGAATATTGAAATGCCTAAATCATCAAAAGAGTTTCTTGAGAAAGCTATTGATGACTACAATCAAATGTTTAAGACGAATTTTTCTACTGAAGGAAGAGAATTCCAAAACTATTATCGTGATCTGTCTAAGCGTGTTAAGGCAAAAGAAGTCGATTTGCTTATTGTTGTAGGGATGTTCTTAACAGGTTTTGATGCTCCAACTTTGAATACTTTGTTTGTCGATAAAAACCTTCGTTATCATGGTTTGATTCAGGCCTTTTCTAGGACTAATCGTATCTTTAACAAAGTTAAACCTTTTGGTAATATTATTTGTTTCCGTGATTTAGAGAAAGCAACACAGGAAGCTATAAAGACCTTCGGTGATTCTAATAAAGTGGATATTATTCTTGAAAAAAGCTTTGATGAGTATATGGAAGGTTTCACTGATGAATTAACTGGTGTTTCAGTAAAAGGTTATGTAAGTGTTTGTAAGGAAATTCTAGAGAAATTCCCGAATCCACAAGAGATTTATACTGAGAAAGATAAAAAAGAGTTTGTTAACTTATTTGGTGAATTACTTAAATTAGATAATGTATTAAGAAACTATGACGAATTTCAAGAAATTGAAAAACCAATTTCTGAAGGATACATGCAGGATTTGAGAAGTACCTATGTTGAGATTCGAGATGAGTTCTTAAACTTAAAAAATTATGAAAAGAACAATGATTTAGATATTGATCTCTCAGATGTTGAATTTGAAGTTGAACTGTTGAAAACTGATGAAATCAATCTTGATTATATTCTTTCCTTAATTTTAGATAAATCAAAGGATTCAAATTCTAAGGAAGAGTTAAAAGCTGAAGTTAGTCGGGTTATTCGTTCAAGTATTGATATTAGAGCCAAAGAGGACTTAGTTCTTGACTTTATCAATGAAACAAACTTAGATGAACTGAAAACTAATGATGATATCCTTTCAGCCTTTTACAATTATGGGAAACAGCGCAAAGAAGCTGAAATCAAAGTATTAGCAGAGTCTGAAAACCTTAATGATGGTTATCAATTATTTATTGAAAAAGCCATTCAAAGAGGTTTCGCAGAAAATAACGGTACAGATTTAGATGCTATTATTCCACCGACTTCTCGCAGACGAGGAGCTCGTGAGCGTAAAAAACAAGAAGTTCTAACCAAGATTCAGAAATTAGTTGAAATATATGAAGGTATCTAATTTAAGAAAAGTCCATAGTCCTGTACAGGACTATGGACTTTTGGTTTTACATTAATTTGTTTGTTGTTGTAATAATTAATCTAGTTTATAAAAGCTTGTTTCAATTTAGACAATTGTTATTGTTTCGAGGTGCGATATTGACTTGGCGAGCAATCATAATACTGTCTGAAGGCTTTTGAAAAATGTAAAGGGTCTAGGTATCCTACAAAATAAGCTATAATTTTGATGGGTTGATTGGTCGTCTCTAAAAGTTCCTTGGCGCGTTTCATACGTACCTCGAGTAGGTATTCTTTTGGGGAAATTTTATGAAAATCTTTGAAGATGGAAGATAAGTAGGAGCGGTGCACACCTAGTTTATCAGCTATATCTTGGATACTAATGTCCTGTGAGTTATAACCAATATCGATTAGGTGTTTGGCTTCGCGATAGAGTTTTTGACTAGGCGAGATGGTTTCTTGATCAAGGTTAGGTGAGAGTGCATTCAACTGATGCATGAGCTCAAAGAGTTGGCTAATAACGTGCAGTTGAGATGCCTTACTTTCATCTAGCCGTTCAGCATCTTTGATAATGGTCCCTATGAAGTTGCCTAGTGCTTCGGTATGAGGGGACGACCTAAGATAAGCCGTCTCATTGATTTGTGAGAGGTGAAAGTACTCCTGAGCTTTGATACCACTAATCCCAAGCCAATAGTAGGACCAAGGAGTCTGATTATCCGCAAAATAATAAGTGACTTCACCTGGTATGAGAAGGAAGAAATCGCCCTTTTGAAGGGGGATTTTTTGCTCCTTATATTCAAGGTAGCCTTTACCTTCAGTGATATAGTGAAGCACGTAGTTTTCTCGAATGGCAGGACCAAAAAACTGGTCTGGTAAACAATCCTCATAGCCGTAAAAATCAAGTCGTAGGTCTAGGGGTCCTGTTTCAAGTTCAGAAAAAATGAGCATGTTTTATCCTCCTTACCTAACATTTTACCATATTGTAGCGACAAAATTCCATTTTAGAAAGCGCATACATTATTTATAATTAAACTTGTAAATAAGGAGAACACTATGAGCATTGTTGTTAACAAAAATTATTATTACATCACTAGCAAAGATTTGTCGCTCATTATTGAAGAACATGACGGTGATCTTTTGCTAAGACACTTAGGTCGAAAGGTAAATCGCTACCATGGCTCAAATGCTGTAAATGAAAGAGATCATGCTTTTTCAGGGCAGCTCAATCCAGACGTCAGAACCTATAGTTATGATACACAACGTCAAGTGGTAGGCCTGCATGGTTTGGGGGATTTTCGTCAACCGTCTTTGAAAATCCAGCATGGGGTCTCAGATGTGACACGCTTTGAATTTTCAAAAGCAGAAGTGGTCAAAGGGATTTCACTAGAAAGCAAACTTCCATATCCACATTCTTTGGAAAATGCAGAAACACTTATTTTCACCCTAGTCGATAAAGTCGCTAACATGGAATTGAAACTCTACTATACAGTAGTGGAAGATAACAACACAATTGTAACTTATAGCGAAGTCATCAACCGTTCTGAACAAGCCGTGGTAATCGACCGAGCACTCAGCGCTATGGCTGATGTACCTGCTCGTGACTATGATGTGGTCACTCTCCAAGGTGCTTACGCTCGTGAGAAAACGGTTCGTCGCCAAAGAGTTGAGCAAGGTATCTTTAAAGTCGCTTCTAACCGTGGTGCCTCAGGTCATGCTCAGACACCAGCTTTAATTCTTTGTGATCACGAAGCTAGTGAGGGAGCAGGCGAGGCTTTGGCCTTCCAACTCATGTATAGCGGTAATTTCCAAACATTTGTTCAAAAGAGTCAAATCAATGAGGTGCGTGTAGCTATCGGAATTGAAGATGAGAACTTTGCCTGGGAACTTGCTTCAAACGAAAGTTTTGAAACACCAGTTGCCCTCATTACTTACTCCCACCAAGGTTTAACTGGACTTAGTCAAGAAAGTCAAGCCTTTGTTACAGACTACATCATTCCTAAGCGGTTTGCCCATGAGGAACGTCCGATTCTCCTAAATAACTGGGAGGCAACCTACTTTGATTTTGAGAAAGAAAAACTGCTTGAGTTAGCAGAAGATGCTAAACAAGTAGGTGTTGAACTCTTTGTCTTGGATGATGGTTGGTTTGGAAATCGTTTCGACGACAACCGTGCTCTAGGAGATTGGTTTGTCAATGAAGAAAAACTTGGTGGACCGCTTCAAGACTTGATTGAAAAAGTTCATGCCAAGGGGCTTAAGTTTGGACTTTGGTTTGAGCCTGAAATGATTTCGGTGGATAGCGATCTTTATCGAAAACATCCAGACTGGGCCATCCAAGTGCCTAATTATGGTCATACCTACTCACGCAACCAACTTATGTTGAACTTGGCTAATCCAGATGTGGTGGCTTACTTGAAAGATGTCTTGGACAAGATTCTTACAGATAATGCTATCGATTACGTTAAATGGGATTATAACCGTAACATGACCAACATCGGAAATGGAGCAAATTACCTTGAAAGTCAGATGCAGAGTCATCAATACATGTTGGGACTATATGACTTGGTGGATTTCCTTACAAGTAAGCATGAGAATATTCTCTTTGAATCTTGTTCTGGTGGAGGTGGTCGAAACGACCTCGGTATGATGCGTTATTTCCCACAAGTTTGGGCGAGTGATAATACGGATGCCATTGCACGATTACCGATTCAATATGGTTCAAGCTATCTTTACCCAACCATTTCTATGGGAGCTCATGTGTCAGCTGTCCCTAACCACCAAATGGGACGCATAACACCTCTGGAAACGCGTGGAGATGTAGATATGATGGGGAATCTAGGATACGAATTGGATTTGACTAGCTTGACTCAGGAAGAAAAAGATGTCATTGCTGCACAAATCGCGCATTATAAGGATATTCGTCCAGTGGTTCAATTTGGTAAGCAATACCGCCTCATAAATCCTGAAGCTGGAAGCAATGAAGCAGCTGTTCAATTTAACTATGAAAATAAGGTTCTAGCAACCTATATACGAGTTCTTTCAACAGTTGAGACGGTTGAAACGACACTCAAACTGAAAAATCTCGAACAAGATGCCAACTACATGTTACAAGGAACAGGTCAAGTTTATTCTGGCGCTGAACTGATGTATGCTGGAATCACAGTCGTTCTTCCACAGGGAGACTTCCTCAGTAAACAATTTTATTTTGTCAAAGAAGATTAATAAGGAGACTAAGCAATGAAGTGGTACAAAAAACTTGCTCTGGCTGGACTAGCAACATTAGCTGTTGTGGGGCTTGCAGCCTGTCAAAAGAAGGATCAGTCAGCTGATGGTAAAGTAACAATTGAGTATTTTAACCAAAAAACAGAAATGACTGATACTCTTCAAGAAATGGTAAAGGATTTTGAAAAAGAAAACCCAAATATCCATGTCAAATTAACTACAGTTCCATCAGCTGGTATCGTCTTGAAGACACGTATCCTGTCTGGGGATGTGCCTGATATCATCCACATTTACCCACAAAATATGGACTTTCAAGAATGGGCAAAAGCTGGTTATTTCCAAGATATGACTGGTAAGGATTATTTGAAAAGAATCAAAAATAATTATGCCGAAAAGTATGCCATAAATGGCAAAATTTACAATGTCCCATTGAATGCCAATGTTTCTGGTATCTACTATAACAAGACTAAATTCAAGGAACTTGGCCTTGAAGAACCAAAAACTTTCGAAGAATTCCAAGAGATTACCAAGAAAATTAAGGATAGTGGTACATCACCATTTGCAGTTGCAGGAACAGAAGGTTGGACACTTAACGGATACCACCAATTGTCATTCATTACAACAACTGGTAGTGGAGATAAAGCAAACGATTATCTCCGTTTCTCAAAACCAAATGCTATCAAGGCAACTGACCCAACTCTAAAAGAAGATGCTAAGAAAATGGATCTTCTAGCTGAAAATGCACAAAATGGTTGGCGTGGTGCTTCCTATAATGATGCTGTTGTTGCCTTTGCTAATGGTAAAGCTTTAATGATGCCTCAAGGATCATGGGCTTTAGCAGCAGTTAAACAACAAGATCCAAAGTTTGAAATTGGTATGTTCGCCTTTCCTGGAGATAAAGCAGGACATGAGGCTACAGTGGGAGCAGGGGACTTAGCCCTCTCAGTATCAGCTAAAACAAAACATCCTAAGGAAACTGAGAAATTCATCGAATACATGACCTCAGCTAAGGCAATGCAAAAGTATTATGATGTTGATGGTTCACCAGTTGCCGTAGAAGGGGTGAAACAGGATCCAAAATCACCACTTGCTAATATTTCAAAACTTGCCTTCACAGATAAACACTACGTTTGGTTGGGACAACACTGGAACTCTGAAGAAGATTTCTTTAACTTGAGTGCAAGTTACTTGATGGATCAAAATATCGATAACATGGCTAATAACCTCAATGCCTTCTTCAACCCTATGAAGGCCGATCTTGACTAGGAGGAGTAATAACAAAATGCGAAAATTTTTGAATAAATATTGGGGATGGACCTTCCTCATCGTACCAATCATCTTACAAGCTGTCTTCTTTTACTTCCCTATGGTACAAGGAGCGTTCTATAGTCTCACTAACTGGACTGGTTTGACTTACAATTATAAGTTTGTCGGTCTCAATAACTACAAACTCCTTATGATCGATGGAAAATTCTTCCAAGCAATCATCTTTACCATCATCTTAACCTTGGCTTTGATTATTGGTGAAATCTTCATCGGAATGGTTGTGGCGCGTGCGCTCAATTCGAAAATTAAGGGACAAACCTTCTTCCGTGCTTGGTTCTTCTTTCCAGCAGTACTTTCTGGTTTGACTGTTTCCTTGATTTTCAAACAATTCTTTAACTATGGTCTTCCAACAATCGGCAAGGTTTTGGGTATCGGTTTCTTGCAAGAAAGCTTACTCGGAACTAGCTTTGGAGCAGTCATTGCAACAATTTTTGTACTCCTTTGGCAAGGGGTCGCAATGCCAATCATCCTATTTCTTGCAGGTCTTCAAAGTATTCCAGATGATATTCTTGAAGCTGCAGCTATTGACGGGGCTACTGCTAAACAAACCTTCTGGAAGATTGAGTTGCCATACTTGCTTCCAACAGTTTCAATGGTTTTCATCCTAGCACTTAAATCAGGGTTGACAGCTTTTGACCAAATCTTTGCACTTACAGGTGGTGGACCAAATAACGCCACAACCTCTCTAGGTCTCTTAGTTTATAACTATGCTTTCAAGAGCAACCAATACGGTTATGCTAATGCGATTGCCATTATCCTCTTCTTGATTATCGGTGTCGTATCAGTCCTACAAATCAAACTATCTAAGAAATTTGAAATTTAATGGAGGAGTATCACAAATGAAAAAAGAAGAAAAAGTAACGAATTTTTGGAAATACGCCCTCCTCGTTGTCGGTGGTATCCTCATTCTCGTACCACTCTTGGTAACAGTCTTTAGTTCCTTTAAGACTACTAAGGACATCATGAATCATTTCTTTAGCCTGCCTAACCCATTTACGCTAAGCAACTACCAGCGTTTGATTGCGGACGGTATTGGTGGTTACTTCTGGAACTCAGCAGTTATTACAATCCTCTCACTTATTGCGGTAGCAATATTCATCCCAGCAGCAGCCTACTCAATTGCTCGTAACATGTCAAAACGTAAAGCTTTCAACATCATGTATTCACTGTTGATTTTGGGAATCTTTGTACCTTTCCAAGTTATCATGATTCCAATCACTGTCATGATGAGTAAACTTGGTCTTGCTAATATGTACGGCTTGGTAATCCTTTATCTAACATATGCCATTCCACAAACCCTCTTCCTTTATGTAGGTTACATCAAAATTAGTGTGCCAGATAGTTTAGATGAAGCGGCAGAAATTGATGGTGCGGATAAGTTCACAACCTACCGTCAAATCATCTTCCCAATGCTTAAACCAATGCATGCGACAACCCTAATCATCAATGCTCTTTGGTTCTGGAATGACTTCATGCTTCCATTGTTGGTATTGAACAAAGATTCAAAAATGTGGACGCTTCCACTCTTCCAATACAACTATCAAGGGCAATACTTCAACGATTATGGACCAAGTTTCGCATCATACATCGTAGGTATCATTACCATCACAATCGTTTACCTCATTTTCCAAAAGAATATCATTTCAGGAATGAGCAACGGTGCAGTAAAATAAGCTATTTAGACACTAGCCCAACTCAATAAAATATAACAGTAACAATCAAAGAAAGAATCACTCAGATAAAGGGAGAAAACAATGGTCGAATTAAACCTTAACCACATCCACAAAAAATACCCAAATGCTACACATTATGCAGTTGAAGATTTTAACCTCAATATCAAAGATAAAGAGTTCATCGTCTTTGTCGGACCATCAGGGTGTGGTAAATCAACAACACTTCGCATGGTGGCAGGACTTGAAGACATCACTGAGGGGCAATTGAAAATCGATGGTGAAGTCGTTAACGACAAATCACCTAAAGATCGTGATATCGCTATGGTCTTCCAAAACTACGCTTTGTACCCACATATGACAGTTTACGATAACATGGCGTTTGGTCTTAAATTACGTAAATATAGCAAGGAAGAAATTGATAAACGTGTTCGTGAAGCAGCAGATATTCTTGGACTAAAAGAATTTTTGGAACGTAAACCAGCTGACCTTTCAGGTGGACAACGCCAACGTGTAGCCATGGGACGTGCCATCGTTCGTGACGCTAAAGTCTTCCTCATGGACGAACCTCTCTCAAACTTGGATGCTAAACTTCGTGTGTCAATGCGTGCTGAAATCGCTAAAATCCACCAACGTATCGGTTCAACAACAATCTATGTTACTCACGACCAAACTGAAGCTATGACCTTGGCTGACCGTATCGTCATCATGAGTTCAACAAAAAATCCTGATGGTTCAGGAACAATCGGACGTGTGGAACAAATCGGTACACCTCAAGAACTTTATAACACTCCAGCTAATAAATTTGTAGCCGGCTTCATCGGTAGCCCTGCTATGAACTTCTTCGAAGTCACTGTTCACGACGATAAGATTGTGACTGATAGTGGGTTTGAGCTTGAAGTACCACTTGGTCAACTTAAAATTTTGAAAGACAAAGGTTACCTTGGTAAGAAAGTCATCTTTGGTATCCGTCCAGAGGATGTTACCAGTGAACTTGTTGCTCGTGAAGCCTATCCAAATGCTACAGTAGAAGCAGAAGTGAATGTCGCTGAACTCCTCGGAGCTGAAACGATGCTCTACGTCAAAATCGGTCATGATGAGTTCGCAGCCCGTGTTGATGCTCGTGACTTCCACAATCCAGGCGAAAAAGTTACCTTGACATTCAATGTTGCTAAAGGACACTTCTTCGATGTAACTACTGAAAAAGCTATTCGATAAAACTGTTTGAAAATTGTCCTCTGATAGAGTAAAAATGTCCTGACGATTGTCCAAGGCAAACTATCAGGTGGCAATTTTCTTTGAAAACTGATATAAGGAGACAAGTATGTATGATTTAGAAAAACCTTTACCTTTGGGAGAAAAAGCAATTGATGTGCTTACAGTGGGCGAGGTTTTAGTAGACATGATTGATCTTGAAGGGAGTTATCATCCTTTCTTTGGAGGCTCCCCTGCTAATATCGCCATGAACGTCAAAGCCTTAGGGGGACGCTCAGCTTTGGTAGCTGCTGTGGGTAAAGATCGTATGGGCGAGTTTTTGAAAGAGACTATCAAACAGCGTGGCCTAACCGATGGCATTATTCAGGAAAACAAGGCATCTACCAGTATGGTTTTGGTCAATAAAACGACTGGCACACCGATTCCTATCTTTTATCGTGGTGCTGATTACCAGCTAGATTACACTAACGAATTGAAAGAACTGGCTTCTGAAAGCAAGATTCTTCATTTCTCATCTTGGCCAATTTCTCAAGAGCACTCTCGTCAAACCATTGAAAGTTTGATTGAACAAGCCAAAGCAGAAGGAACATTGATTTCCTTTGATCCCAACTATCATCCTGGTCTCTGGCAAGAAGGACATGATGGCGTTGACTACATAAAAGAGTTGATTAAATATGTAGATATTATCAAACCTTCTGAAGATGATGCCGAACGCATTTTTGGACCTGACACTGTTGACAATCAAATCAAGAAATTCCTGGATTTGGGTGCTAAACTGGTCGTCATGACACTTGGCAAAGATGGTCTAGTTGTTGCTAATAAAGAGCAAATGGTTCGTAGAAAAACCAAAGCTACAAAAGTTGTAGATGCGACAGGTGCTGGCGATGCTTTCTGGTCAGGGTTCTACACAGGGCTTTGTAAAGGAAAAACAATTCTAGAAGCTGTAGACGATGGCAGTCGTACCTCAGCCTATAAATTACAGTATGTTGGAGCAGTCGTTGAATTGCCAACATTGGAAAAATTGGAGGATGTATTCAATGGTTAAAAATAAGGTACAACTCATTACCTATCCAGACTCACTAGGTGGAAATTTAAAAGCACTCAAATCAAATCTAGATACTTACTTTCCAAACCTTTTTGAAGGTGGAATCCACATTCTGCCACCCTACCCTTCTTCAGGGGACCGTGGTTTTGCACCACTAACCTATTTTGAAATCGATCCTCAGTTTGGTGACTGGGAGGATGTGAGAAATCTAGCAGAGGATTACGATATTCTTCTTGATATCATGGTTAACCACATTTCTCAAAAATCTCCATATTTCCAAGATTTCTTGAAAAATGGCCGTGATTCTCAATATGCTGATTATTTCTTGACGCTTGAAAAAATCTGGGAAGATGGTGTGCCAGTTCAATCTGATATTGATCAAATGTTCTTGCGTCGCAAAGTACCGTATTCAGAGTTCATTATTGAAAAGACTGGTGAAGTAGAAAAAGTTTGGACAACTTTTGGTAAAACAACCCCATCTGAACAAATTGACTTGGATGTACACTCAGAGCAAGTAAAACAACTGTTTGTCGATATTTTTAAACATTTCCATGATAATGGGGTTAAGATTATTCGACTAGATGCTGTCGGCTATGTTTTGAAAAAACTTGGAACATCATGTTTCTTTGTAGAGCCTGATATCTATGATTTCCTTTACTGGATTCTTGATGTGGCAAAATCTTACGATATTGCCCTCTTACCAGAGGTGCACGCCCATTATTCTATTCAATACAAATTGGCAGAGCATGGTTGCTGGATTTATGACTTTATCTTGCCGTACCGTATTTTTGAGGCTCTTAGTAATGAAGAATCTAAGTTCCTTGTTGATTATCTTCAAACACGTCCACATGGTCAATTTACGATGCTTGATTGCCATGATGGCCTTCCGGTAAAACCAGACTTAGATGGACTTATCGATAGTAAAGATGCTCGTAAGTTGGTTGACTTGGCTTTGAATCGAGGTGCTAACCTCAGTCTTATCGTATCGGATGAGCATAAGGATGAGGATGGTTTTGATGTCCATCAAATTCGCTCAACGATTTATTCTCTCTTTGGTGAAGATGATGATACTTATCTCGCTGCACGCGCTCTACAAGTCTTCACACCAGGTATTCCACAAATCTACTATGTTGGTTTACTTGCTGGTAAGAACGATATTGAAGCAGTTGAAGCACGAGGTGATGGTCGTGAAATCAACCGCCATAATTTTGATGAAAAAGAAATCGCAGCAGCGGCAGAAACTGAAGTGGTTAAACGTTTAGTTAACCTTATCCGCTTCCGAAATCAACACCCAGCCTTTGAAGGTGATTTCACTGCTCAAGCTTCAAGTCCAACCGAATTGGTTCTCTCTTGGGAAAATGGTACTGAACGTGCAAGTTTAACTATTGACTTGAAAGCTAAAACTGGACGTGTGGCTTACACGGAAGATGGTCAGGAAAAAGTCTTCACAATTTAATTATGTTATCTTTGTTATCGATTATTGATAACAGATATATGAAAGTTCTCCCTTATCTCCAGGAGAACTTTTTCAAAATAAAAAACGAAAACGCTTGCACAAATAGATAAGAAGCGTAAAATAAAACTAGCAATGAAAAATGCTTACCTTAACTCAAGAAAGTTAATCTGAAAAGTAAGCAATTAAAAAAATAATGAATGATTTTCGAAAGGAAGACAAGTATGCAAAAACACTGGTGGCATAAAGCTACGATTTATCAAATTTACCCTAAATCATTCATGGATTCCAATGGTGATGGTATCGGTGATCTCAGGGGGATTACAAGTAAACTAGATTATCTTCAAAGACTCGGAATCACAGCCCTATGGCTTTCGCCTGTCTATGATAGTCCAATGGATGACAATGGCTATGATATCGCTAACTATGAGGCTATTGCAGATATTTTTGGAGACATGAGTGACATGGATGAGCTTTTGGCGGAAGCTAAGAAGCGTGATATTCAAATTGTTATGGACTTGGTGGTTAACCATACCTCTGATGAGCACGCTTGGTTTATTGAAGCGCGTGAAAATCCAGAAAGTCCTGAACGAGATTTCTACATCTGGCGAGATAAACCTAATGAGTTAGTATCTATCTTTAGTGGCTCTGCTTGGGAATATGATGAGACCTCAGGCCAATATTATCTGCATTTCTTTAGTAAGAAACAGCCAGACCTCAATTGGGAAAATCCACAGTTGCGCCAGAAAGTTTATGACATGATGAATTTCTGGATTGATAAGGGAATCGGTGGTTTCCGCATGGATGTGATTGATATGATTGGTAAGATTCCAGATCAACTGATTGATACAAACGGTCCAAGGCTTCACGATTACATCAAGGAAATGAACCAGGCGAGTTTTGGCAAGCATGACCTTCTAACCGTTGGTGAAACCTGGGGAGCGACACCTGAAATTGCTAAACAGTATTCAAATCCTGATAATCAAGAACTTTCAATGATTTTCCAGTTTGAACATATTGGACTTCAGCATAAGCCAGATAGCCCTAAATGGGAGTATGAGAGGGAGTTGGATGTTTCAGCACTTAAGGCTATTTTCAATAAATGGCAAACTGAGTTAGAGTTGGGACAAGGGTGGAACTCATTATTTTGGAATAATCATGATCTACCTCGTATTCTTTCAATGTGGGGAGATACTGGTGTTTATCGTGAGAAGTCAGCCAAGGCCTTAGCTATCCTTCTTCATCTCATGAGGGGAACACCTTACATTTATCAAGGTGAAGAAATCGGCATGACCAACTATCCTTTTAGAACTTTGGAAGAATTGAATGACATTGAATCTCTCAACTATGCCAAAGAAGCTCTCGAAAAAGGGGCATCACTAGAAAGAGTCATGGACCAAATTCGTCAGGTGGGTCGTGACAACGCTCGAACACCAATGCAATGGGATGCGTCTAAAAATGCTGGATTTAGCACATCGGATAAGACTTGGCTACCTGTTAATCCGAACTATAAGGACATAAATGTTGAGTCAGCCCTCGCCAATCCAGAATCGATTTTCTATACCTATCAGAAGCTCGTTGCGCTTCGTAAAACTCAAGATTGGTTGGTAGATGCTGACTTTGAACTCTTGGAGACAGCTTCAAAAGTATTTGCTTATATTCGTAAGACTAAAGATAGTAGCTATCTGGTTGTAGTCAATTTATCAGACCAAGAACAAGACTTCTGTTATGATTTCGAAAGAGCAGAAGTTGTCATTGCAAATACCGAATTAGAGCCAATTACAGACCAAGGCAAACTCCAAGCCTGGGATGCCATTTGTGTGAAGATGAAATAAAAAGTGGTTGTCAACCTACAGTTGACGACCACTTTTTAGTCTATTGAGTAATCATGGGTTAGTTGGCAGTTGGATTGTCTTTTCCTTCGTACTACCCCTTAAGGTTAACTTCGTACCCAACATGGTAAGAGTTGGAATTTCTCGTGGGGACAAGACTTGCTTATTGAGGACGTCCATGGCAGTTCGCCCCATTTCTTCAGTGTAGACAGTGACACAAGATAGGGGAGGAAATACCTGTTTTGCCATGATTGTATCGTTAAAAGAAATGATTTGAATCTGATCTGGAACAATGAGGCCAGCTTCTTGAAAAGCTTTGAGTGCTCCAATAGCTAAGCTATCACTTGCGGCAAAAAAGGCATCTGGAAGTTTCTCCTCTGTCTCCAGTTTAGCTTTGATAAGTTCATAACCAGATAGCGCACTAAAGTTTCCTGTCAAAATGAGATTAGCGTCGTAAATTCCCTCTTCAATACAAAAATTGCGATAGGCACGCCGACGTGAATCAGGAATAATTTCTTGCAAGTCGGTTGTCTTCTCCTCACCTGTTAAAAGTCCGATTGATTGACACCCTTGTTTTTTTAAATATTGGAGGGCAGTCTGAACAGCATTTTCAAAGTCAGTTGTCACACAAGGATGTCCCTGAAGTAGGGTATCACTATCTACAAAGACCAGTGATTTACCCAATGATTCCAATTCAGTAATCTGTTCACGACTAAACTTTCCGATACAAAGTATACCTATGACTTCTTCAGCGAGACTAAAAGGAATGTCATTGAAATAACGTAGAATCTCGTAGTCGAGTTCCTGAGCCCTTTTTTCAATGCCGAGTCGAATATTATAATAGTAGATGTCATCTAATTCGTCTTCTTCACTGACCCATTGGATAATGGCAATCTGGTGTTTCTCTTTCTTAAAATTACCGCTTTTTTGGTGTCTAGTGTATCCCAATTCATCTGCCGCAGTTAAAATACGGTGCCTGGTTTCTTCAGTAACGGAAAGGCTTTCATCTTGGTTGAGAACACGTGAAACAGTCGCGATTGAGACCTCTGCTAATGAAGCAATGTCTTTTAATGTAGCCATATTGTTCTCCTTTCATCCAAAGTATATCATAAATTCTAAAATTTTACCTATTTTTTACTAAAAAAACAGTAAAAATATTGATTTTCCTTGTGAAAGGGGTTACACTGTTAGTGTAAAAAAGAATAAGCGAGGAAAATTCTATGAAAACAACACAACTAAGAGAAGCTTTTAAAGAAGTCTTTGGAGTAGAAGCAGATCATACTTTCTTTTCACCTGGTCGTATTAATTTGATTGGTGAGCATACGGACTACAACGGTGGTCACGTCTTTCCAGCAGCCATTACCCTAGGTACTTACGGAGCAGCCCGTAAACGTGATGATAAAGTTTTGCGTTTCTTCTCAGGTAACTTTGAAGATAAGGGCATCATCGAAGTACCACTTGAAAATCTTCGTTTTGAAAAAGAACACAACTGGACAAACTATCCAAAAGGTGTTCTTCATTTCTTGCAAGAAGCTGGGCATACAATTGATTCAGGTATGGATATTTACGTTTATGGTAACATTCCAAATGGATCAGGTTTGTCATCATCATCATCTTTGGAATTATTGATTGGTGTTATTGCTGAAAAACTATTTGACCTTAAATTGGAACGCCTTGACTTGGTTAAAATCGGTAAGCAAACGGAAAATGACTTTATCGGCGTAAACTCTGGTATTATGGACCAATTCGCTATTGGTATGGGAGCTGATCAACGTGCGATTTACTTGGATACCAATACTTTAGAGTATGACTTGGTGCCGCTTGACCTTAAAGACAATGTTGTAGTTATCATGAACACTAACAAACGTCGTGAATTGGCAGATTCTAAATACAATGAACGTCGTGCTGAATGTGACACAGCTGTATCTGAACTTCAAGAAAAACTTGATATCCAAACACTTGGTGAATTGGAGCTCTGGACATTTGATGCATACAGCTACTTGATTAAAGATGAAAATCGTATCAAACGTGCCCGTCACGCAGTTCTTGAAAATCAACGTACACTTCAAGCTCGTAAAGCTCTTGAAGCAGGAGATTTGGAAGGCTTTGGTCGTCTTATGAATGCTTCTCACGTATCATTGGAACATGATTACGAAGTTACAGGTCTTGAACTTGATACTTTGGCACACACAGCATGGGAACAAGAAGGTGTTCTTGGAGCTCGTATGACAGGAGCGGGATTTGGTGGATGTGCCATCGCACTTGTAAATAAAGATAAAGTTGAAGATTTCAAAAAAGCAGTTGGTCAACGTTATGAAGAAGTCGTTGGTTATGCACCAAGCTTCTATATTGCTGAAGTAGCTGGTGGTTCACGAGTACTTGATTAATGAGAAAGAAGTAGAGATTATGGCTGAAAATTTAGTAAACGCTTTTGTAACTTTGGTTATTGAAAACAGTGACTATGAGGAATTAGACCGTATCTATTTGACAAACAAAGTTTTTGCTTTGGTTGGAGAGGGAGTTGCTGATGTTGAAACTGAAAGCTCTGAATTGATTGACCTTAAAGACCAGTTGCTTCAAGCAGGTGTTAAAGCTGGTTCTGTAGGTGAACTTAATGAAGAACAAGATATCATCGGTGCTCAACTCATGGACTTGATTACACCAAGCCCTAGTGCTGTCAATCGTAACTTCTGGGATACCTATAAATCAAACCCAGAGCAAGCAATTGCTGACTTTTATGTACAAAGTAAACGAAATGATTATGTAAAAGTTAAAGCTATTGCACAAAACATTGCTTATAAAGCACCTACTAAATACGGTGACTTGGAAATTACGATTAACCTTTCAAAACCTGAAAAAGATCCCAAAGCCATCGCTGCAGCTAAAAATGCGGTAGCTTCTGATTATCCAAAATGCCAACTTTGTATGGAAAATGAAGGTTATCTAGGTCGCATCAATCACCCAGCACGTAGTAATCACCGTGTTATTCGTTTCCAAATGGAAGGAAATGACTGGGGCTTCCAATATTCACCATATGCTTACTTTAATGAACATTCTATCTTCTTTTATGGTAAGCACGAACCAATGCACATCAGTCCATTGACGTTTGGTCGTCTCCTATCAATTGTTGAAGCATTTCCTGGTTACTTCGCAGGTTCAAATGCCGATCTTCCAATTGTAGGTGGTTCAATTCTTACACACGAACACTATCAAGGTGGTCGCCACACTTTCCCAATGGAAGTAGCAGGCATTAAAGAAAAAGTTAGCTTTGATGGATACTCTGATGTTGAAACTGGTATTGTTAATTGGCCTATGTCAGTTCTTCGTTTAAGAAGTGAAGATAAGGAAAGACTTATTGCTCTTGCAACCAAAATTTTAAATTGCTGGCGTGGTTATTCAGACGAAAAAGCTGGAGTCTTAGCTCAGTCTGATGGACACCCTCACCACACCATTACCCCAATTGCTCGTAGAAAAGACGGCAAATTTGAATTGGATTTGGTTCTTCGTGACAATCAAACTTCTGAAGAACATCCAGACGGTATCTACCACCCACATAAAGATGTTCAACATATTAAGAAAGAAAACATTGGTTTGATTGAAGTTATGGGATTGGCCATTCTTCCTCCTCGTTTGAAAACAGAACTTAAAGATGTTGAAGATTATCTATTAGGTCAAGGTAACCAAGTTGCTCCAATTCACCAAGAATGGGCAGATGAACTCAAAGCTCAAAATCCGAATGTTACGGCTGAGGAAGTGACAGAAGTTGTTCGACAATCTGTTGCAGATATCTTTGCTCGTGTACTAGAAGATGCAGGTGTTTATAAGACTAATAGTGAAGGCTTAGATCAGTTTAAAGCATTTGTAGATTTTGTAAATTTAGCTGATTAATTGTTTTTTCTGAAGAAAGGAGATAAGAAATGGCAATTTTAGTATTAGGTGGAGCTGGTTATATCGGTTCTCACATGGTTGATCGCTTAGTTGAAAAAGGTCAAGAAAAAGTAGTAGTAGTAGATAGTTTGGTAACCGGTCACCGTGCTGCCGTACATCCAGATGCTATTTTCTACCAAGGCGATCTCTCTGATCAAGATTTTATGAGAAAGGTCTTCAAAGAAAATCCTGATGTTGATGCCGTTATTCACTTTGCGGCCTATTCATTGGTTGGTGAATCAATGGAAAAACCACTCAAATATTTTGATAACAATACAGCTGGAATGGTTAAATTGCTTGAAGTTATGAACGAATGCGGTGTTAAATACATTGTCTTCTCATCAACAGCAGCAACTTACGGTATCCCAGAAGAAATTCCAATTCTTGAAACAACACCACAAAATCCTATCAACCCATATGGTGAGAGCAAGCTTATGATGGAAACCATTATGAAGTGGTCAGACCAAGCTTACGGCATCAAGTATGTCCCTCTTCGTTACTTTAATGTGGCGGGTGCCAAACCTGATGGTTCTATCGGAGAGGATCACGGTCCTGAAACCCACCTCTTGCCAATTATTCTCCAAGTAGCTCAAGGTGTTCGTGAAAAAATCATGATTTTTGGTGATGACTACAACACTCCTGATGGAACAAATGTTCGTGACTATGTTCACCCATTTGACTTGGCTGATGCTCACCTCCTTGCTGTTGAATATCTTCGTAAAGGTAATGAATCTACAGCCTTTAACTTAGGTTCATCAACAGGTTTCTCAAACCTTCAAATTCTTGAAGCCGCTCGTAAGGTAACTGGTAAAGAAATTCCAGCTGAAAAAGCTGATCGTCGTCCTGGTGATCCTGATACATTGATTGCTTCATCTGAAAAAGCACGTACAGTTCTTGGATGGAAACCACAATTTGATAACATCGAAAAAATCATCGCAAGTGCTTGGGCATGGCATTCTAGCCATCCAAAAGGGTACGATGATCGAGGATAATTAAAATAATAAACAAAGGGTCAAAGAGTATATATAATTATTGTACTCTTTGTTTTTTGAGGAAATAATATGAAAATAAACTGCGAAATTATTGGAAAAGTTGATTCAGGCGATGTCAGTAAAATTTCAATGGAAAATAATAATGGTGTTGTCATTTCCACACTCACAACAGGTGCCACACTTCAGGAGTTTTTGGTTCCAACGGAAACTGGTGCTCTTAAAAATATAGTACTTGGTTTCAGTGATTACGAGGATTACTATAAGAATAATTTATGTGCCTGCCAGTCCATTGGTAGGGTTGCTGGAAGAATTGGGAAAGCTTCGTATACTCATAATATGGTTCTTTATAGCCTTCCTAAGAATGAGGGAGAAAACTGTTTACATGGCGGTCCAAAAGGAATGCAGGTTCAAAATTGGAACTATGTCACAAACCTGAATGATGAATATGTTGAGACAAAATTTATTAGAAGACTTTATTCAAGTGTAGATGGCTTTCCTGGTGATGTTACAGTCTCTATTAGTTATAGACTTAACAATAATAACCGCTTAACAATACTCTTTGAAGCCTTCGATGTTACAGAGTCAACAGTCTTTAATCCGACAAACCATGTTTACTTTAATCTTAGCGACAAACAGGATTTATCAAGTCATGAGTTACAAATCTATTCAGACTATCGTTTAGAGTTGGATTCTGAGTTAATTCCAACAGGACAAAAAATTAATGTAGATGGAACGAATTATGATTTCAGAAAGACAACTGACTTGCTACCTCGAATTGAAGCAAATAATGGTTTTGATGATGCCTTTGTAGTTGGAGGGGAAACTTGTGATCATGTGAAAGAAGTAGCTGTTCTCCATGATAAAGAGAGTGGAGATGGTATCGAAATCTTCTCAAACAGAAATGGTTTAGTTATTTATACTATGGATATTATAGAGGATAATATTTACTTTGCGAGAGATCGAGGAACAATTGCAAAAGGACGAGAAGCTATAGCTATGGAAGCTCAAACACTCCCAGATGCCGTTAATCATACAGATTTTGGAGATATCATCTTGGAGGAGGGTCATAGTGTAAGCTATGAAATCGGTTTCCAATATTTTAATTCATCAAAATAACCATATTTTAGTAAAAGTTTAGTAAAAAACCACTAAAACTATTGACGATTTAAACTAATACTTATATAATGTAAGCGTATTCAAAAAACAACTAACAGGAGGTTTTCGTAATGGGAAAATCTAAAGGTCAAATGAAGTCTCGTCTATCCTATTCAGCTGGTGCTTTTGGTAACGACGTCTTCTATGCAACGTTGTCAACATACTTTATCATGTTTGTGACAACTCACTTGTTTAACACAGGTGATCCAAAGCAAAATAGTCACTACGTACTATTAATTACTAACATCATCGCTATTTTGCGTATCTTGGAAGTATTTATCGATCCATTGATCGGTAACATGATTGATAACACTCATACTAAGTATGGTAAATTCAAACCATGGGTAGTTGGTGGTGGTATCATCAGTTCTATCGCCTTGTTGCTTCTCTTCACCGATTTAGGTGGTTTGAATAAAACAAATCCTTTCTTGTACCTTGTACTTTTCGGAATTATCTACCTTGTAATGGATGTCTTCTACTCAATTAAAGATATCGGTTTCTGGTCAATGATTCCTGCCTTGTCTCTTGACAGTCATGAACGTGAAAAAATGGCAACTTTTGCCCGTATTGGTTCTACGATTGGTGCCAATATTGTAGGTGTTGCCATCATGCCAATCGTTTTGTTCTTCTCTATGACGAACAGTAGTGGTTCTGGAGATAAATCTGGATGGTTCTGGTTTGCATTTATCGTTGCTCTCATTGGTGTGATTACATCAATTGCTGTTGGTATTGGTACACGTGAAGTTGAGTCAAAACTTCGTGATAACAAAGAAAAAACTAGCCTTAAACAAGTCTTTAAAGTTCTTGGTAAAAACGACCAATTGATGTGGTTGTCTCTCGGATATTGGTTCTATGGTCTTGGTATTAATACACTTAATGCTCTTCAACTTTTTTACTTCACATTTATCCTTGGTGATCCAGGGAAATATTCAATCCTTTACGGATTGAATACAGTTGTTGGTTTGGTTTCAGTTTCACTCTTCCCTAGCCTAGCTGGTAAATTCAACCGTAAACGTTTGTTCTATGGATGTATTGCAGTAATGCTCGGTGGTATCGGAATCTTTAGTATTGCAGGAACATCACTTCCAATGATCTTGACTGCTGCTGAACTCTTCTTTATTCCACAACCTCTTGTGTTCCTTGTTATCCTCATGATTATCTCTGACTCAGTAGAATATGGTCAATGGAAATTGGGACACCGTGATGAATCACTTACTTTGTCAGTTCGTCCACTTGTTGATAAACTTGGTGGTGCGATGTCAAACTGGCTTGTTTCTACAATTGCCGTAGCTGCTGGTATGACAACAGGTGCCTCAGCATCAACAATTACAACACATCAACAGTCTATCTTTAAGCTTAGCATGTTTGGTTTTCCAGCAGCAGCAATGCTTATCGGAGCCTTCATTATTGCTCGTAAAATCACTTTGACTGAAGCACGTCACGCTGAAATTGTTGAAGAATTGGAACATCGCTTTAGCGTAGCAACTTCTGAAAATGAAGTTAAAGCTAACGTCGTATCTCTTGTAAACCCTACAACTGGCCATTTGGTTGACCTCTCAAGTGTTAATGATGAACACTTTGCTTCAGGTAGCATGGGTAAAGGTTTCGCCATTAAACCTACTGATGGAGCTGTCTTTGCACCAATTAGTGGTACCATTCGTCAAGTTCTTCCTACTCGCCATGCAGTTGGTATTGAAAGTGAAGATGGTGTCATTGTTCTTATCCACGTTGGTATCGGAACAGTTAAACTTAAAGGTGAAGGATTCATTAGTTACGTAGAACAAGGTGATCGTGTTGAAGTTGGACAAAAACTTCTTGAGTTCTGGTCACCAATTATTGAGAAAAATGGTCTTGATGACACAGTACTTGTCACTGTAACCAATTCAGAAAAATTCAGTGCTTTCCATCTTGAACAAGAAGTTGGAGAAAAGGTAGAAGCTTTGTCTGAAGTTATTACCTTCAAAAAAGGAGAATAATCTATGAACACGACTGAAAAAATTCAAACTTACTTAAACGATCCAAAGATTGTTAGCGTTAATACTGTTGACGCTCACTCAGATCATAAGTATTTTGAATCTCTTGCAGAATTTTCTGAAGGGGAGATGAAGTTAAGACAATCTCTTAATGGAAAATGGAAAATTCATTATGCTCAGAATACAAATCAGGTTTTAAAAGACTTTTATAAAACAGAATTTGATGAAACTGATTTGAATTTCATCAATGTACCAGGTCATTTGGAACTTCAAGGTTTTGGTTCTCCACAATATGTGAATACCCAATATCCTTGGGATGGTAAAGAATTCCTTCGTCCACCTCAAGTTCCTCAAGAATCAAATGCTGTTGCATCATACGTTAAACATTTTACCTTGAATGATGCATTAAAAGACAAAAAAGTATTTATCTCATTCCAAGGGGTTGCCACTTCCATCTTTGTATGGGTCAATGGTAACTTCGTAGGATACAGTGAAGATTCATTTACACCTAGTGAATTTGAAATTAGTGATTACCTTGTTGGAGGTGATAACAAGTTGGCGGTAGCTGTTTATCGTTACTCTACAGCAAGCTGGTTGGAAGACCAAGACTTCTGGAGACTTTACGGTATTTTCAGAGATGTTTACTTGTACGCTATTCCAAAAGTTCACGTTCAAGATCTCTTTGTTAAGGGAGATTATGATTACCAAACAAAAGCAGGTCAATTGGATATTGATTTGAAGACTGTTGGTGATTACGAAGATAAGAAAATTAAATATGTTCTTTCAGATCATGAAGGCATCGTTAAAGAAGGTGATGCATCTGTTAATGCTGACGGTGAACTATCTGTAAGTCTTGAAGATTTGCAAATCAAACCTTGGAGTGCTGAAAGTCCTAAACTTTACAATTTGACCCTTCATGTTTTGGATGATGGCCAAGTTGTTGAAGTCGTTCCAGTTAAGGTTGGATTTAGACACTTCGAAATTAAAGATAAACTCATGCTTTTGAATGGTAAGAGAATTGTCTTTAAAGGGGTTAACAGACACGAATTTAACGCTAGAACAGGACGTTGTATCACTGAAGAAGATATGCTTTGGGATATCAAAGTGATGAAACAACATAACATCAATGCTGTTCGTACTTCTCACTATCCTAACCAAACACGTTGGTATGAATTGTGTGATGAATATGGACTTTATGTTATCGATGAAGCCAACCTTGAAACACACGGTACATGGCAAAAACTTGGTCTAAGCGAACCTTCATGGAATATCCCAGCTAGTGAACCAGAATGGTTGCCTGCTTGTTTGGATCGTGCCAATAACATGTTCCAACGTGATAAGAACCATGCTAGTGTTATCATTTGGTCTTGTGGTAATGAATCATATGCTGGTAAAGATATTGCTGACATGGCTGATTACTTCCGTAGTGTTGACAATACTCGTCCAGTTCACTATGAAGGTGTTACATGGTGTCGTGAATTTGATTACATTACAGACATCGAAAGTCGTATGTATGCGAAACCAGCTGATATTGAAGAATACCTCACTAACAATCCTCAAAAACCTTATATTTCATGTGAATACATGCACACAATGGGTAACTCTGGTGGTGGATTGAAACTCTACACTGACTTAGAGAAATATCCAGAATACCAAGGTGGATTTATTTGGGACTTCATTGACCAAGCTATTTACAAACCACTTCCAAATGGTAGCGAATTCCTATCATATGGTGGTGACTGGCATGATAGACCTTCTGACTACGAATTTTGTGGAAATGGTATTGTCTTCGCAGATCGTACCCTAACTCCAAAACTTCAAACAGTTAAACATCTTTACTCTAATATTAAGATTGCTGTTGATGAAAAATCAGTAACTATCAAGAATGATAATGTCTTTGAAGATCTTTCTGCTTATACTTTCCTAGCTAGAGTTTACGAAGATGGTAGAAAAGTTAGCGAAAGTGAATATCACTTTGATGTTAAACCAGGTGAAGAAGCAACATTCCCAGTAGAATTCGCTGTTGGAGCTTCAAATGCTGAACGAATTTATGAAGTTGCTTGTGTTCAGAATGAAGCAACTGAATGGGCTCCAAAAGGACATGAAATTGTTCGTGGTCAATATGTTGCTGAAAAGATTAGCACTGAAACACCAGTTAAAGCACCTTTGAATGTTGTTGAAGGCGACTTCAACATCGGAATTCAAGGACAAAACTTCTCTATCTTGCTTTCACGTGCACAAAATACGCTAGTATCTGCTAAGTATAACGGTGTTGAATTCATTGAGAAAGGTCCTAAACTTAACTTTACTCGTGCTTACACCGACAACGATCGTGGTGCTGGATATCCATTCGAAATGGCAGGCTGGAAAGTTGCTGGAAACTATAGTAAGGTTACAGATACTCAAATTCAAATTGAAGATGACTCTGTTAAAGTGACTTATGTTCATGAATTGCCTGGTTTTTCTGATGTCGAAGTTAAGGTAACTTATCAAGTTGATTACAAGGGTCGAATCTTTGTTACTACAAGCTATGATGGTAAAGCAGGTTTGCCAAACTTCCCTGAATTTGGTCTAGAATTTGCTATCGGTTCACAATTTACAAACCTAAGCTATTATGGATACGGTGCAGAAGAAAGCTACCTTGATAAACTTCCTGGTGCCTATCTTGGTCGATATAAAACATCTGTTGAAAAGACATTTGCTCCATATCTAATGCCACAAGAATCTGGTAATCACTATGGTACTCGTGAATTTACAGTATCTGATGATAACCATAATGGTCTTAAATTCACCGCACTAAATAAGGCATTCGAATTCAGTGCTTTGCTTAACAGTACTGAACAAATTGAAAATGCTCGTCATCAATATGAATTGCAACAATCTGATGCTACATGGATTAAAGTTCTTGCTGTTCAAATGGGTGTCGGTGGTGACGACTCATGGGGTGCTCCAGTTCATGACGAATTCTTGGTTAGCTCAGCAGATAGCTATCAATTGAGCTTCGTGATTGAACCACTCAACTAAAGTATTATTGGACTTTGCCTCCAACGATATATTTGATAAAGGAAACTCGAAAGGGTTTCCTTTTGTCATGGTTTGAAGTAAGAAAAAAGGAAACAGACCTCTGTTTCCTTTTAAAATATAACTCAGTTTTCAATTCCCTTAAAAATGGGAGTGGTCAAGTAAAATTATGAAAAAGTGAGTTAAAGTTATTGATATAGAAAAGGGACTAAACCACTCCCAAGACGTTAATGATTTTTTGTAGCTTTGGATGAAATTTGAAGATTATGCCTTGACGTTAATCGTCCAATAGCACTCTATCTAATATAAGTATACAACTTTGGGTTTAGATGTCCCAAAATAAGACTCTATGGATTCTTATCTGTATTGTGATTGGCGACTATTTTTGTCAATAAAAATTTAAGAGGTTGTTGATTTCACTTAGAATATAGTAACGCTCTATGAAAACGTATACAATAGTAGTTAGAGAAATAAACATAGATTGGAGAAGATTGATGACATCATCTTTTGAAGACTTCACAAAAAAAGCAGAAGCATTCTTAGAAGAACATATTACAGAGTATCTCAGTGTGGACATGGCTCTTGAAGATTTTGCAAGACAATATAACCAAGGGCTTTTTGATGAGATCACTTCCTCTGATTCAAAGCAGGAGAGAGCTTGGAAACTCATTGAAGAGGCTTATCATTATCACGAGGAAGATCCTTCGAGAAGTCAGGAATTTTTGACAGAAGCTTTAAAACTAGATCCTGAAAATCTTGATGCTAAGCAGATGCTCTTAACTTTTCAAAGTCCACTTGAACATCTAAAAGGCCTAATTGCTTTAGAAAAAGAGCAAAGGTCCAAGTGGGATCAAGGTCCAAAAATGGGCTGGGCTAATCTTGACGAGCGTCCTTATTTGTCTTTGAAGTATAATCTTGCTAAATTTTATTTAAGCAACAGTATGAAGCGGTTTGCTATTAAGGAATTTGAAGAGATTCTAGAGATAGATGTTCAAGATCACATGGGAGTCCGTTACGAATTAATGGCTACCTATTGTAATCTGGAGGAGTTTGATAAGGCTAAAAACTTTTTCGAATGTGAGCAAATGGAATATCACGAAGAAGATTTGATGATAGTACCAATGATGACGCTCTCTCTAATGACGGGACATATTGAGGATGCGGATTTCTATTTTGATCTTCTCTATGCAAAAAATCCAGAGTTCGAAAATTATTTAAAAATGATTGAACAAGGTGATGAAGAGCGTCTAGTTGCCGAAACGCTTAAAGTCAACCCTATCTTATTTGAAGCCAATAGTATGCAAAGTCTTTTGATGGTTTTTAATCAAGTCGTTGATCTATCCCAATCAGAATATTATTTTACTTGGTTAATCGAAAAATATCGTGCAAAACGTCCACAAAGACATGTTGCGAAAAAGAAAAATCCAGAATTGCACAAACTAATTAGAGAATTGGAAAAAAGTATAGAACCAAGCAAAGCCCTCCAAGGTCTTTCAATAAGTGTGGAGCGTATACTTCGTCAACATGGCTTAATAGAATTTAAAGATTTTAAAAAGAAAACGGAAGAGGAAGTAGCAGCGATTAGAGGAGTTGGAAAGGTGAGCATGGAAATCCTTAAAGAAAATGGTGTTGTCTTTAAAAAGAAGCGGAAAAAGAAGTAAGGAACTATTCATCAAACAAGCCATAGCAAATTTTTGCAATTTTATCTTATATCCTTTAAGATAATTCTGTTACAACTTGAAAAGGAGAACAGGATGGAAACATATACACTTTCAAATGGCGTTACGATTCCTAAAATTGGTTTTGGGACTTGGCAGATTCCAGAAGGCGAAGAAGCCTATAACAGCGTTAGTTTTGCACTTAGGGCGGGTTACACACATATTGATACAGCACAAATCTACGGTAACGAGGTTTCTGTAGGTAAGGCGATTGCTGATAGTGATGTGGCGCGTGAGGATATTTTCCTAACGACTAAACTCTGGAATGACAAGCACGATTACGATTTGGCTAAGGCCTCTATCGACGAATCTCTCGAAAGATTAGGTGTGGATTATTTGGATCTTTTGCTTATCCACTGGCCAAATCCAAAGGCACTTCGTGAGAATAATGCGTGGAAGGCTGGCAATGCAGGCGCTTGGAAGGCAATGGAAGAAGCCTACAAAGAAGGTAAGGTGCGTGCTATCGGTGTGTCTAACTTTATGCAACATCACCTAGAAGCTCTCCTTGAAACGGCTGAAATTGTGCCACATGTCAATCAAATCCTCTTGGCTCCAGGTTGTGCCCAAGAAGATTTGGTTGCCTATTGCAAGAAGCATGACATTCTTCTTGAAGCATACAGCCCACTAGGTACAGGTAGCATTTTTGGAAATGAAGATGTTGAAGCAGTGGCTGAACGTAACGGTAAATCTGTGGCACAAGTTGCTCTGCGTTGGAGCCTTCAAAAAGGTTTCTTGCCACTACCTAAGTCTGTGACACCTAAAAACATTGAAGCCAACTTGGATATATTTGACTTTGATTTGTCAGAGGAAGATATGGCAGTCTTGGATAAGATTCAAGGCATCAAAACTCAGGATGATCCTGACACAGTTAATTTTTAATAGGATTTTAAGCAACTCGTAAGGGTTGCTTTTTGCTTGTTTTTGTTGATTTGCTATAATGAAACTGTCATTTTTTTATTTATAGATGGGAGTTACGTAATGGAGTCTCGAAATCTTTTGCCTCAGAATACACGTATGATGGCTAATTTGCTCAGTTTTTCAGGGGGAGCTTTGGATGTCTTTTGTCATATGTATTACCATAGTTTGGTTGCCACTCAGACAGGGAATATTCTCCTGTTAGTTGCTGACTGGCGTAGTAGTAGCATGTACCATAACATGTTACGATGCTTTTCCATTTTTTTCTTTACCTTAGGTTTTCTTTTTGGCATGTGGTTTAAAGACCATCGTAAGAATGCTTATTGGCGTGTTTATGGTTTAC
Organism: Streptococcus salivarius; assembly: GCF_002094975.1. Classification (NCBI taxonomy): domain Bacteria; kingdom Bacillati; phylum Bacillota; class Bacilli; order Lactobacillales; family Streptococcaceae; genus Streptococcus; species Streptococcus salivarius. Next base: position 1,336,975 of record NZ_CP015283.1, read on the forward strand.
TTCCTCTTTGTGTGATGACTGCCATTTTACCATTCTTAACGCCAAATGCTCTATTGGAGCTTCCGATTATTGCTTTTTCTGCAGGTGTCATGATGAAGACTTTTACCGGTAGTCAGATTGAAAATCACCCCTTTGTGATTTTTATGACTTCAGGTAATTATCGAAGGATGCTGACGGCACTTTACTATGTTATTCAGGGAAGCGATGATCAGAAAGAATATCGTCGTCAGGCTGTCAATTATAGCTTTGTCGTAGGAAGTTTTGTGGTTGGTGCTGTTGTATCAGCTCTTCTAATGCACATCATTTATATTAAGTCAATCTGGCTAATTACACTCAGCCTCATTACCATCATGGTTTATTATTCATCTGAAGTGAAACGACTAGGACTCAAGGAAACCAATCTTTAAGCACTTATGTAGCAATTATTTTTGATAAAAAATCTCCTATGTTATAATCTTGATTATATTAATTTTTTTTAACCCTGAATAAAGGAGACATAAGATGCCTGTAATAAGTAATGATTTTTCAGATATTGTGTATAACCGTCGTTCCATTCGTAACTTTGATACTTCTGTCAAGATTCCACGAGAAGAAATGTTGGAAATCTTGGACAAGACTGTTACAGCACCATCATCAGTGAACATGCAACCCTGGCGTTTTGTTGTCGTTGATAGCGAAGAAGGCAAAGAAAAATTGAAACCCTTTATCAGCTACAATGGTGTACAAAATGAAACGTCATCAGCCATGGTTCTCATTTTTGCCGATTTGAAGAGTCAAGAAAGAGCAGAAGAAATCTATGGTAAGGCCGTTGCGCAAGGAAAAATGCCCGAAGAGGTCAAGGAGAAACAACTATCAAGCATTGTACCAATGTATGAAAATGCTCCTTTCGAAGTGATGAATGAAATTGTTCACATCGATGCTAGTCTGGCTGCTATGCAATTGATGTTGGTCGCTCGTTCATACGGCTATGATACCAATGCCATCGGTGGCTATAAAAAAGAAGGTCTTGCCAAAGCGTTCGGACTTGATGCTGACCGTCATGTGCCAGTCTTGCTCATTGCCCTTGGGAAGGCCAATGAAGAAGGTTTCGAATCTGTTCGTTTGAATGCTTCTGATGTGACTACTTTTGCTTAATAAATAATTGACCGTAAGTCTCGAAAATGGGGGCTTACGGTTTTTGTATGTGATGATTAAAGAGGGTTCAAAAAACTAAAAATAAATAAGAAAGTGATTGCTAGGAGTATTGAGAAAGTGATGATTTTTGCTTTAACCCATGATTAAGGTAAGTCCCTTTCCTTTGTGCTATAATGATAGTGAATGTTTAATACAAGGGCGAGTGTGGCCTTTTTCTAGGAGTCTTTTATGACAAACTATTTGATCCGAAGTTTTCTCTGGTTTCGTGAGCGTGGCTTTGTTCAGATTACACAGAAAACTTTGGTTTCGCTATTCCCCTTTTTACTATTTTCAGGGATTATTCGGGTGATTTCACTATCTGTTTTTTCTGAGATGGGGTATATTAACCAACTTTTTTCAGTTTCTGATTGGCTTCCGGCCTTTAAGACGTCAGGTCAGGTGCTTATTAATCTTTCTAGTTTTCTCGGTGGATTAGCAGGTCCCTTATCGACTTATTTTGCTGGAAAATACACGGCTGGACATTATGGTAGAAGTACTGGTACGGCTGGTGTGACTTCCCTTTTGGTCAGTTTGATTATAGGGTCGCAAGAGTTACTAATGTCTCCACTAAACGATGGCGATTTGACACGTATCAATTTACCGGCTTCGATTAATATTATGTTGGCTATCTTCGTGGGTTATCTGGTTGGTCAGATTTTTCGATTTTCTAGAGCCAGTGATGACCAAATTGTGGATAAGAACTATATTTATCAGCCTAAGACGGTTCGTCCCATTTTTTTGTCCTTAATTTTGGCAATTGGACTTAATATTCTATTGGTTATTGGTGAACGGGAAAATATCTTTCAGTCTATTAGACAGTTTACATCGACCATTACTGTCACTGGTAATCATCTTTTCTCAACCTTTATGATGGGACTTTTGAGTACTTTTTCTGCTTGGATTGGGAATAGTCAAGCCTTCGCTCTCAATTCTATAGCTGAAGATAGCTTTGCTTTGGAAAATCTGACTTATGCGGTTTCCCATCATACGACGACAGGGCTTCCCCATCTTTTTACTCTGACAAATCTTTATCACAGTTACGGTTTGGTTGCTGGCGTTGGATCAATCTTGGCTCTCTTGGTAGCCCTTCTTTTAACCTCAACCAGTTATAAGGACAAGAAAGTCAGTCTTCTTAGTGTTTTCCCTAGTCTCTTTAATAATGGCGCTCCTTTGATGGTGGGTGTACCAGTTTTGCTTAATTTGGTTTATCTGGTTCCCTTTCTGTTAGCACCAATGGTCAACATGGGAATAGCAGCAATTGCTTTAGCGCTTCGTCTTATGCCGGCGGCAGTTTATCCTGTACCAGATGGTACCCCTAGCCTGCTCTATGCTTTTATCGGTACTGGTGGTAGCCTTCGTGCCTTGTCTGTAAGTCTGTTTTGTTTTGCGGTTGATGTCGCTATCTTTATTCCTTTCGTAAGACTTTCTAATAAGGTACAACACGGTTTAAAAGAGGAAGGAGAAACTAATGAAGCTCAATAAAAAAATGAAGTTAGTCTTTATTTTGGTTGCTGTCTTTCTCATCGGCTTAGCTGTGCCTTCTTATAGCTGGACCAAAAGAAATGTCAAGGAAATTGAGACTTTCTACAACTCGAAATTGTCTCCTATTATCATGATTCCGGGGAGTTCCGCTACGGAAAATCGTTTTGATGGTCTAGTGCGTAAGCTTAATCAAGATCGTCGTGGGGCCAAGCACAGCTTGCTCAAGGTCAAGGTTTGGAATAATGGGCGTATTACCTTTGAAGGAAAAATCAAGAAAAATGACAATGAACCTATTATTGTTATCGGATTTGAAAATAACAACGACGGCTACAGCAATATCAAAAAACAAGCCAAAATGATGAATCAGGCCTTTGAAGCCCTGCAAAATAAATATAATTTTAATAATTTCAAAGGCCTAGCACATTCAAATGGTGGTCTTATTTATACAGCCTTTATTGAAAATTATCTTAGCGACTACGATGTCAAGATAAATTCTTTGATGACTATCGGAACGCCCTATAATTTCACTGAAACTAATATCAAAAATAAATCGGTGATGCTGGCGGATTTCATAGCAGCCAAGAAAAATATCCCATCAACCTTACATGTCTATTCGGTAGCAGGTACTATCACCTATGACTCGGATGAGTTGGTTCCTGATGCTAGCGTTTCAGCTGGGAAGTACATCTATCAGAATCAAGCAAAGAGCTATACCGAAATCACTGTTACGGGCGAAGATGCCCAGCACTCGGACTTACCAACCAATGATGAAGTTGTGGAACTTGTCAAACAACATATCGAAGGGCAAGGTGTCCGTAAGAAGCAAAAAACTAAGCTAGAGCCACAGTGAGAATCGTATTATTAATGCTTTAGTTACAAATGAGAACTCAAAAAAACAGATAGGACCGTGAAAGGATATCTGTTTTTTAGGTTAAATTGAGAGGATTTTATATGTTGTAACTCATTGATTTACAACTTAATTTCTGTTATAATCAAGAAAATCATACAATTAAATGGGAGGTTTATGTTATGCAAATTCCAAGTCGTTTTACCATTGCCGTTCATATTTTGACTCTTATAGCACAAAATAAGGGAAATGAAACTAAGTTAACCAGTGACTTTATGGCTGGTAGTGTGGGAGTTAACCCTGTTATTATCCGCAAAACCTTGTCGCAACTAAAGAAAGCAGACTTAATTTCAGTTCAAAGGGGAACAGGTGGAGCTAGCTTGCTCAAGGACCCAGAAGAAATCAACCTTCTTCAGGTTTATCGTGCTGTGGATAGCATCGGCCCAAGTGGTCAACTCTTTAGTTTCCATGACAATCCTAACCCAGCCTGTCCAGTAGGACGAAATATTCATGGGATTTTGGACCAAAGCCTAGAAGACGTTCAAATGGCAATGGAAAAAGAGCTTGAAAAGAAAACCTTGGCTGGTATTTTAAAAGGTGCCAAGGTAAACTGGAAAGAAGCCGGAGCTTGATTGTTTAGTCAGTAAACGCTAAGAAATCGAAAGCTATTCGGTTTCTTTTTTATTTGCAGGTTGTAATGATTGACATTACAATTAAACTAAGTATAATATTGTCATATAAAAGATTACAACACAGGAGAAAAATCATATGACATACGATTACAATAGTAAGATTTACCTCGCAGAAGCGGTACTTAATGTGAAGGATTTGGCTGGTCAGACAGCCTTTTATACACAGATTATAGGTCTTGAAATCCTCTCCCAAACGGAAAAAGAGGTTATCTTGGGAGCTGGAAACAAGCCCTTGGTCCACTTGATTCAAACCAATCGAAAGGAAGTGGTCAAGTCCAGTTACGGTCTTTACCATATGGCGATTTTGTTACCTTCTCGCGAGGATTTGGCAGATGTTTTCAAACATATCGCCGAGCTGGACTATCCTTTTGTTGGTGCAGCTGACCACGGTTATAGTGAAGCTCTTTATTTGGAAGACCTTGAGGGCAATGGTATTGAGCTTTATAGAGACAAGCCTGTTGCCGAATGGGATATTCGTGAGGATGGTCGCATTGTTGGTGTAACAGAAGAACTCTCAGCCCAAGAAATTTACGAGATGGGACGCAAAGTTGAGCCATTTTTGATAGCTAAGGATACTCGCATGGGGCATATTCATTTATCAGTCAAGGATAGTCAGCTAGCTTCATCTTTCTATCAGGAGGTTTTGGAGCTGGCAGATAAGTTTACCATTCCAAGTGCTAGTTGGATTGCTTCAGGTGATTACCATCATCACCTAGCGGTCAATGAATGGGGTGGAAAAGACTTGGCCAAACGTGAAGAAAATATGCCTGGTCTTGCCTATTACGTCGTTGAAGTTGAAGTTAAGGAAGATTTGATTGCTATTGCAGAGCGTGCTAATAATCGTGGAGCCGAGGTTAAATGGTTATCTTCTAATGCCTTAACATTCGAGGACAATGATGGTATTTTGACACGGGTAAGAAAAAAATATCAATAATTAGTGATTTTGGGTCGTAACTATTGACATTACATTTCAAACGGCTATAATGGTTATTGTAATCAAAGTTGTTACAAATAAACTTAACATTTAACATATATCACAAATAAAGAGGAAATAACGATGACAAACTTTACAGATTTACAAACAAAACGTCGTTCTATCTATGCATTGGGAAAAGATGTGGAACTTTCAAATCAAGAATTGATTGATACTATCCAAGAAGCGGTTCTTAACACACCAACTGCTTTTAACTCACAAACATCACGTGTGGTTATCTTGCTGGATGAAGAATCAGATGCCTTCTGGAATGAGATTGCTTACTCTGAACTTGAAAAAGTGACACCTGCAGAAGCCTTCGAGGGAACAAAAGAACGTTTGAAAGGTTTTGCCCAAGCTAAGGGAACAATCCTCTTCTATGAAGATCAAGATGTGGTGAAAGGCCTTCAAGAGCAATTCCCACTTTATGCAGATAACTTCCCAATTTGGTCAGAACAAGGTCATGGAATCGCTCTTAATGCGACATGGTTGGCTTTGGCTGAGAAAAATATCGGCATGAACGTGCAACACTATAACCCACTTGTTGATGCCCAATTGGCTGAAAAATATGATATCCCAGCGAACTGGAAGCTCCGTTCCCAAGCACCATTTGGTCAAATCGTAGCACCAGCTGGAGATAAGGACATCCAAACAGAAGGCCGTTTCAAAGTTTTTGGCGACAAATAATCACCTTAACTTAGTCAGTTGGTTATGTACTGACTGAACAAAATCATAATGATAAGACAAATGACTAGCAGGATTGAAGAATCTTGCTTTTTTTCTATTTCAAAACTAGTAATGCCCAAGAAAATGTATAGCTTGAATTTTGAAACTATCCTTAGGTGATAGCAAATGTCAGCGATCTTCTCCGAAGTTTCATGAGTAAAGTTTGAGCCCTCGATTTTTAATTTTTAGGCTCAGGTTAAGACAGTTCTCCAAACTTCTGAGTATTTGAAATTATTTGGTTATGGGTGCTTTCTTAACGGTATCTTGCACATCAATTTCTCCAAGTCGTTTATCGAAGGAGAGATAGTCTAAAAGGTTTGAAAAGATGAGCTACTTATATCTTATTTTCAATAATTTTGACAATATTCTTTTTATTTTTGACAAAGATGCTTGTCAAAAATAAAAAGAAGCGTTACAATAGTTTTAGACGAAGAAAGGAGAGAAATTACGATGGAATTTATTTGGCTATCTTTTATTCCACTTCTGTTTCTGATTTATACGAGCTCTGAGAAGAAGATAAAAAGATTGAACAAACGTATCAAAGGGTTGGAAAAACAATTGAAAGGAAATCAAGAAATGTCTAGACTTTTAGAAGAATTGAAAGGGCAAACGGTCAGTATTAGACTAAATGGTTTTGGAAGTAATTGGGAAATTGTTGATTGTGATGAAGATTGGGTTAAATTAAGCCGTGAGGGCATTAAACAACATAGGGTGACAAAATTAGTTCGTATTGAAGATGTTGAATTAATTCAGCAATTGAGGTAGTCATCATGAGATTAAAAAATCGTCTGAAAGAGTTGAGAGCGCGTGATGGGCTCAACCAATCTGAGCTAGCCAAGCTAGCAGGGGTCTCACGCCAGTCCATCAGTCTCTTGGAGCGAGGGGAATATACCCCCTCAGTTATCATTGCTATTACCATCGCTCAAGTTTTCAAAGAGCCTGTGGAAAATGTTTTTAGTCTTGTAGAGGAAGAGGAATGATTATGAAAAAGCAACCACAAAAAAGATCCCCACGTTACCGTTTTTGGAGAAAAGTAGGTTTGATGACTGCTGCTGGCTTGATTGGAGGAGGTCTTGGAGTTTTGACAGGGATGTTCGGATCAGAAAAGCCAATTGAAATTCAATCTTTCTTTAGTAAAGAAGTACTCTATTTGGGATCTGTAGTTTTATTCCTGATTGTGTTTATGATTACGATGGGCTTACTGATGTGGGGAAGAAAAGTCCATCAAAAGATGCTTCAAATAGAAGATGAAGATGAGGCATATCACTATGACGTTCAAAAGAAAAAACTTTATGGTTTAGCAACCATTGTTAAAGGAATCTTGATCTTACCATACTTTTTAGTCGTCATATTTTATAGTCAATTGATGTCTATGGATAGACCTGGAACAGGAAACTTGTCTTTTATCTTTGGAACTTTTACCATGCTCTATCTTCTTCTTGTCTTGTTTGTTCTATTTATCCTAGTGGATTTCTTCTATCGTAAGACCTTTCATCTGATTTATGGAAAACCAATTCCTCGCAATGCCAATGCCAAGGAAGTGCGTGAATTTATGATGAGTATGATGGATGAAGCAGAAAAGCAGATTAGCTACGAAGAAAATTTCGAAGTGGTGGTCAAGTTAAGCAATTATATCTTACCTATCATGCTAATTGGAATTTTAATCATTGGGATTGCCTTCCAGACGGATATCCTCTTGGCTTTGAGTGTTGTATCCATCATCTATATTTATATACTTATTTCACAATACAAGATTACCAAACGTTATTATAAAGAGTAGAAGAGTCATCAATGTTAAAAATTTGGAAAAAGCTTTTGGAAGTGATAGAGAGCTCTTCTTATTGAAAATCTTATCTTTCATTTCCTTATATAGAATCAATGGGTGTGTTATCAGTCTTTAATCTTAGGTATTATGGGAGATTATCAAACTTTCCCTTAGCAATCGTTTATTATCTAAGCCCTCAGTTGATGCTGAGGGCCTTTTAATTCTCAATTGATTTTTGAAACCCTTTTCACTACAATAGAGATACAGAAAAGGAGGCAGTGATGAAGTATATTGATTTTGCTGAAAATGAGCGTTTGTCAACGATTGTCCTTGGGATGATGCGTATTAGCGAATTGAGTGAAGACGAGGTCGAGGCCTTGGTGGAGGCAGCCTTGTCGATTGGAATTAACACATTTGATCTGGCGGATATTTATGGAAATGGACAATGTGAGCAGCTCCTTGGTAAGGTCCTCAAACGTCGCCCAGATCTTCGTGATCAGATGTGGATTCAGTCTAAGTGTGGGATTCGCAAAGATGGCTTTACCTATTTTGATTTTTCTAAGGACTATATTTTGGACTCCGTTGATGGCATCCTCGAGCGTTTGCAGATTGAACGCTTAGATAGTCTTCTCCTTCACCGACCGGATGCCCTCATGGAGCCTGAAGAAGTGGCAGAAGCCTTTAATCACTTGGAGCAAGCTGGCAAGGTCCGTCATTTTGGGGTATCCAATCAAAATCCTATGATGATGGAATTGCTCAAAACGGCAGTCAAACAACCTCTCAAGGTCAACCAGTTGCAGTTGAGTGCTGCCTTTACACCGAGCTTTGAAGCTGGTTTTCATGTCAATATGGAAGGGGCAAAAGCAGCTGTGAGAGATGGCAGTGTCTTTGAGTATTGTCGCTTATACGATACGGTGATTCAGGCCTGGTCTGTCCTCCAGCATGGCTATTTCAAGGGAAATTTTGTCGGCAATGAAGAGTTTGCGGACCTCAATCACGTCCTCAATGACTTGGCGAAAAAATACCAAGTCACTCCGACAGCTATCGCCCTTGCTTGGGTCCTTCGCTATCCAGGTAAGATGCAGGCAGTCATTGGAACGACCAAGCCACAACATGTCCTTGAAGCAGGGAAAGCAGCAGAAGTTACCCTAACGCGCAAGGAATGGTACCAAATCTACCTAGCTGCAGGAAATGATTTGCCTTAGAATCTTGTTATCAAACCAGATTACACTCTTATCGGTAGTCTGGTTTTTTGTTTTGTGGTCTTCAGTTTTTTCTTGACAAGCCTTTCCTTTTTATGATATCTTTTAGGCAACATGTGTTGCGCAACGAACGTTGCGTGAAAGGAGTCTTATGCCACCCAAGGTTAAATTTAGTAAAGAGACTATCATTGGGACAGCTTTACAATTGGTACGCGAACAGGGCATGTCTAGTTTGACAGCTAGAGCATTAGCGGAGAAACTGGGAGCTACACCAAGAGTCATTTTTGGGCAATTTGCTAATATGGCTGAGTTACAAGCAGAGGTTATTGGTGCTGCGGAGATGGTGGTGGTGGAGTATATTCGCAAGGCCTTAGAAGATGAGAAACCTTTCCGATCTGTCGGGGTTGCCTATATCCTTTTCGCCTCAAAAGAGCCCCAACTCTTTCAATTGCTTTTCCAAAATCCTAGCAAAGATCCGATTCGTCGTTTTCAAGATTTTCTTCCCATGAAGGATCATAGTTACCAAATGGTTCTGGATTCGATTGTCGCAGACTATCCTTTGACTGTAGAGGAGGCTAGTCGCTTGTACCAGCATCTATTTATCTACTCACACGGGATGGCCTCGATGGTTGCTTCTGGTATTTATCAGTTCAGCATGGAAGAAGTGATTGGATTACTGACAGAGGTTTGTCAATCTCTCATCAAAGAAATGGTAGGAAAGAAATGATTCAACTAGAAAATGTGCACAAAAGTTACGGCCAAACCAAGGTTTTAAAAGGGATTGATTTGCAGATTCAAGACCAGGATGATGTGGTTATCCTCGGCCCTTCTGGATCGGGGAAATCAACTCTCTTAAATGTGCTGTCAGGCTTAGAAAAGGTAGACGAGGGGCATATCCTTATTCAAGGACAAGATTTATCACAACTCACGGATGCTCAATTGACAGCCTTTAGACGGGAGAAGATTGCCTTTATTTTCCAGCAGTATTATCTATTGCCTAATCTAACGGTTAGACAAAATGTAAAGATGGGAGCTGACCTGGCAAACAATCATGATTTTTTGCAGATTATCGAGGATTTGGGACTTGGCGATAAGCTGGACAAGTATCCGAGTGAATTGTCTGGTGGGGAACAGCAGAGAGTCTCCATTGCTCGGGCCTTGGCCAAAAAGCCAGAGATTCTTTTCTTAGATGAGCCTACGGGAGCCCTCGATGAAGAAACAGGACGCAAGATTCTCGACTATATCTGGAAACTGAAGGAAAAACTGGGCTTCACTTTAATCATGGTGACGCACAACCAAAATATTGCGGATATGGCTAGAACCATCATTCGTGTCAATAGTGGTAAGATTACCGAAGTTGTGACCAATGATCAGCCTCAGACTGCTTATGAGATTGGATGGTAAGCTATGTTTTCAGTAAAAGATATTCGAAAATTAGTTGTCGTCAGTATCATTGGGGCTTGTGCGGTCTTTGTGGCCAATCTCTTCTTGAATTTTTACCTGGACATCGAGCAGTTGGAGATTTCGAAAACCAATCCCATGATTCAGACCTACTATGATGCCCAGGTTTCGCTTTCCTGGATGGTGGCCATGGTCAGTGGAGTCGTCTTGTCCTTGACGTCGGTCCTTCTCATGTGTTTTTATATCAAACAATTTGTTGATGACCACAAGGAACAATTAGGGATTTTAAAGGCCTTGGGCTACAGCAATGGCCAGTTGGCTAAACGATTTTGGGCTTTTGGGCTCAGTTTTGGAGCTGGGGCGCTTCTTGGCTATTTTGCTTCTTTTCTTATGATGGGACATTTTTACGACTTTCGTAATGAGAAGAGGATTTTGCCAGAAATTACCATTCACTTTCACTGGCAGCTTTTGCTTGCTTTGGTGATCCTTCCAACGGCATTTTTTATGCTTCTCGCGATTGGTTATGCTAGAAGACAACTACAAACGCCGGCTCTTCGCTTATTGAAAAAGTCCCCAAGTCCGATCAAGGTCAAAAGGAGAAAGAGGGCTTTCAAGAAAGACAAATCCTTCTTAAAAGAGCTGTCTTCGTCACTGATTTGGGGGAGAAAATCTATCTTGTTCTTTGTGGTCTTTGGCTCCATGTGTTTTGCGGCCATGGTTCAATTGTCCTTTGGCTTAAGAGATTACACAGATGACATCATCCAAACCATGATGATTATGATTGGCTTAATTCTTTCTTTCTCGATTCTCTTTTTGTCATTGGGGATTGTCGTCTCAGAAAGTCGCGAAACCTTAGCCTTGATGAAGGCTTTTGGCTACACCAATCGTGAATGCCAAAATCATATTCTCGCTCCCTATCGTTTTTGGGCCTATTTAGGATTTGTTCTTGGGACGGTTTATCAATATGGCATCATGGAAATCTTGATTGATGTAATCAAAGATACAGTTCCTGAAAAGATTGAGCATAGCTTTGATTGGAATGTTTGCTTCTGGACCTTGATTGGCTTTGCTGTGGTTTATGAAAGCCTGTTTTATCTATCCAACAGAAAACTCCAAAAGCAAACCATCAAAGAAGTACTTTTAGCTGAATGATTTATGACAGTAATCCTTAATATCAGTGTTTTTTAATGAGAAAAAATAGAAGATTCATTGACTTTAGACCTCTTAAAGAGGTCTTTTTCTCTTATGAAAACGCTACATAAGAGACTAAATGCACTATCACAATCTTGTGATAGTTTACATCTTCTTAACATTGTCCCGAAATTCTTGCATTCTCTATTGTTAAAGCGTAAGATAGACACTGTTTTAATTTTAGTGCATTAAAACATGTCTTGAAATATTTCTAGATGTATAAGGCAAATAGAATTTTATGAAAGAGGAGTCTCGAATGTCAGATAAACAAATGAAAACCCTTGGTTGGGTGGCAACCTTCATGTCAGTTATGATGTATGTATCATACGTACCACAAATCATGGACAATTTGTCTGGTCATAAAGGAAACTTTATCCAACCATTGGTAGCTGCAGTCAACTGTAGCCTTTGGGTTTACTATGGTCTCTTTAAAAAAGAACGTGACCTTCCCCTTGCTGCGGCCAATGCACCAGGTATTATCTTTGGTTTAATTACAGCATTGACAGCTTTGTTCTAAAATAAAGCAAAATTTCTTTCTATACTTTTTTTCTTAACGCAGAAAACGAGAGCAGAACTAGCGACAGTTAAAGATTGTCGTTCTAGTTTCACTCTCGTTTTTTGTTTTTAGTTACTAAGAAGAGCCTTGATAGCATCTTCCATTTTTAGTGGTTCAGTTTTGGAAGAAAAGCGTTCGACGACTTGACCTTCACGGTTAATCAAAAACTTAGCAAAGTTCCATTCGATTCTAGCCCCAAGCGGTCCAGATTTTTCTTGTTTTAGCCAATCAAAAAGTGGTTCTGCTTCCTTACCATTGACCTTGATTTTGGCAAAACGAGGGAAGGTAGTATGGTAATTGAGGGTACAGAAGGTATTGATTTCTTCAGCACTACCAGGGGCCTGCCCCATAAATTGATTACAAGGAAAATCAAGAATCTCGAAACCCTGGTCTTTGTATTTGTCATAAAGTTCCTGCAAACCTTGATACTGTGGCGTCAAACCACAACCTGTTGCTGTATTGACGATTAAGACGACCTTGCCCTTATAATCATTTAGGGATACGGGCTGGTCAGCTTGATCTGAAACTGTAAAATCGTATAAGGTTGTCATAAAAAACTCCTTTGGCTTAGTTGAGACTATTATAGCAAAGTTAGTTAGAGAAGTGTTTATTCAGGAAGAATAGAGATTAAATGGTGTTTGTGATAGTAATTCTTTATATTGGCGTTAAGAATTACTTATAGCTGACGGTAATAATACTATGTAAGGATATGTACTTAAAAGAAGTTAACAATAGGTTTTAACGTTATTTGGGTTACTATATCATAAATTTTATTTATGGCTAGGGATAAAATTTCTTTATTTTTCGGATGTGATAATCTCTGATAAGATAATGTCATTCAGTTTTGAAGCAGCTAGTGATAATAGGAGTTGAAAGTATTTTAGGTATGTTCATTAGCTGTTGATATTAGGATAAGAGAAAAGGAGATTCTTATGTCAGAAAAAAGAGAGTTAGTTTTGAAAGCATTTCGTGGAGAAAGTGTTGATCGTGTCCCGGTGGGATTTTGGCATCATTTTACTACTGAAGCAGAGTGGTTACATGGTTTTGAAAATCCAGAAATTATTGATAAAAATAAGGCTGGTCATAAAAAATTTATAGAAGAAGTCAAACCCGATTTTGTTAAATTGATGAGTGATGGTTTCTTTGCATACCCACAACCTGCTTTTAAAGACTTTAAGTCAATCAGTGATTTGCAAACAATTGAACCTTTAGGTGCAAATCATCCTTGGATTTCTGCCCAAGTTGAACTTGTAAAAAGTTTGATTGCTGATTTTCCTGAAGATATCGTTGCAATTTACAATATCTTCGCTCCGGTTACTTATTTTAAATGGTTAGTTGGAAAGGTTTCGGGTGGAGATGACGCTATCGCAGATTACATTGAGGAGAACCGTGAAGCTTTGAAGCATGTTTTAGATGTTATTGGAGAAGACATCGCAAGTCTTAGTCAGAGAGTGATTAAAGAAGCTGGTGCTGATGGTATTTACCTAAGTGTTCAAAGTATTCAAGATAATCGTGTTAGCGCTGAGACTTATAAGGAAATCATTTCTCCAAGTGAATTAAAGGTTTTAGATGCAGCTAATGAGGTCAAGGGTCACAATATTCTACATATTTGCGGTTACGAAGGGGCTCGTAATAACATCGAACTCTTTAAAGATTATTCTGCTCAGGTAATTAATTGGGCGGTTGGTCCTGAAGGAATTAGTTTGGCAAAAGGCCGTAACATTTTTGGAGGTCGCACAGTTCTTGGTGGGTTTGAAAATGGAAAAGATGGTCTTCTATATACTGGAACTAAAACAGCTATTCAAGAAAAGGTTAGGGAGATTATTGCTGATACTGGAACCCATGGGTTAATCATTGGTGCTGATTGCACGATTCCAAGTGATGTTAACCATGAGCGTATTGAATGGGTACGTGAAGCAGCAATTTTGTAAGAAAAAGGAGAGATTAATATGAGTAAAAAGACATGGATTATTGGTGGAGCAGTTGTTGTAGCACTTATTGGGGCTACAGTTATTGGACGTAGCTTAACAGGAGATAAAAAAGCAAAATCAGACTCTGGAAAGGTAACAACATTAAAGGTTGCCCATACTCAAAACTATGTTCCTTATGATTTTGTTGATAAGGATGGTAATTCTGATGGCTATGAGGTAGCTGTATTAAAGGAAATTGATAAAAAGCTTCCACAGTACAAATTTGAATATACTGGAACAAGTGATGATGACCTTTTGATTGGTTTAGAGTCAGGTAAATATGACATTGGTACTAAGGGCGCGTGGTATACAGATGAACGTGCTAAAAAGTTTATTATTCCTAAAGATCCAATTGGAGCAAGTATTATTGGATTTACCATTCGTAAGGATGATAAAGATAAATATAAAAATATCTCTGATTTTGCAAAACAAAATGGTCGATTGGTGCCAATTTCACCACAAAATGCTCAGTGGAATGTTATCAAAGACTACAACGATGAGCATAAAGATCAACCAATCGAGTTGACATCTGCGGAATCTTTCCAAGTTTCAGATGCCTATGCATGGGTTTTGGAAAATCGTTATGATGCTTACTTTGATATTAAATTATCTTTTGAAAAGGCTGTAACTGATAAAGATGGTGCGTATCATCAATATGCAGATAAATTGACTTGGTTCCCTTATAAAGGAATTCCAACATATCCACTTTTGCATCGTGATAGTAAGAATGAAGAGTTTTCAAAAGAATATACTAAGGCAATTAAAGAACTAAAAGAAGACGGTACACTTGAAAAGTTATCTAAAAAATACTTTGGTGAGGATGTCTTCTCATACGTAGACAAATAAGTAATTGTAACGTCGTAAAGTAGGATGTTTTGATAAGCTTCTGAAGTGAGTTTAGTTAGGAGAAATTATGGTCAATTATGACATTTCAAAAGTTTTTGGAGCATTACCTGAAATCATAAAGGGCTTACCGATGACATTATTGGTTATCTTATTAACGACTTTACTTGGGTCGTTATTAGGAGGATTAATTGCTTGGGCAAGCCTTTCTAAGGATAAAGCTTTAGAGAATTTAGCTAAGGGATATGTTTTTATCTTACGCTGTACCCCACCTATTGTGCTATTATTCTTGGTATTTTACGGAGTTCCAGAATTTCTTAATTGGTGGTTAGGATTAGATATAAATGATTGGTCTAAATTGATATTTGTTCTTGTGACTATGGTTCTCCTATTTTCAGCAATGATATCAGAAGTGTTTAAAGCGGCTTATCAAGCAATTCCTAAAGGACAATTAGAAGCCGGGCTTAGTATTGGGCTTACTTCTGAACAAACCTTTGTAAGAATTATTGCCCCTCAAGCATTTAAGGTTGCTTTACCAAATATTACAACAGCTATACTTAACCTTATGCGTGATGCAGCTTTGGCTTATACGATTGGTTTTATTGATGTTATGGGCAAAGGGAACCTTTTGATTAGTCGCCATTTAGGAAATTATTCTTTAGAGACTTATACAGCTGTTGCCTTTGTTTATTGGGGAATAGCATTAATTCTATCGTTGATTTCTAGGATAGCAGAGCAACAATTGAGTGTAAAAGAGAGGTAAAAAATGAATATTACTTTTATTATAGATACCTTTATCAAGGCTTTATATGGTGTTCCGGTAACACTGGGAATCATGGTTGTGGCTATTCTATTGAGTTTTCTACCTGCTTTATTTCTCGCTTTGGGTCAAATTTATAAGGTACGAGGTGTTAAGACTTTTTCAATTGTTTATCTTGCGTTTATTCGTGCAACACCTCCAATTCTTTTAATTTTATTCTTTTATAGTTTGTTCCCTAGTTTGTTAAATCAGTTTTTTAAAGGTATTGGGAGTCACATAGATGTCTTCAAAGTTAATCCGCTTTACTATGCCTTTATTATCTATAGCTTGATGACAACAGGAAGCTTATCAGAAATCATTCGATCAGCATTACTAACTGTTGATAAAGGTCAACTAGAAGCTGCACAAGCCATAGGCTTAACAACAAGACAAGCCTATCTGAGAATCGTTTTTCCACAGGCACTTAAGGCCGCTCTTCCAAATTTGTGTAACTTAGTTATCAATATTGTAAAAGGAACGTCACTTGTCTTTGTTATGACGATAAAAGATATTACCGCAATTGCACGAGTCGAAGCAGCATATGGATATCAATATTTTGAATCTTATTTTGTCATCTTCATTTTATATTTAATCATTTGTGGTATCATTCAAGTTCT
Source organism: Streptococcus salivarius (assembly GCF_002094975.1). NCBI lineage: Bacteria > Bacillati > Bacillota > Bacilli > Lactobacillales > Streptococcaceae > Streptococcus > Streptococcus salivarius. Next base: position 1,353,212 of record NZ_CP015283.1, read on the forward strand.
CTTTAACTTTGGAGAAAGAAAATTGCAATTTACATAGAGGGAGTCACTATGCTAGAAGCTAAACATATATCAAAAACATTTGGAGATCGTCAGGTTCTTGTTGATGTCAATCTACAAGTGAAACAGGGAGATGTGGTTGTCATCTTGGGACCATCAGGTTCAGGAAAAACAACTTTCTTACGTTGCCTTAATCATTTGGAGAAAGCTGATGGAGGTCAATTAACAATTTCAGGTAAGGACTACTCTTTGGATAAGTTATCAAAGAAAGATATTTTAGATATCCGAAAGAAAACAGCTTTTGTATTTCAACATTACAATTTATTTGCAAACAAGACTGCCATTGAGAATATCTTGGAAGGTTTAGTGATTGCTAGGAAAGTTCCCAAAAGTGAAGCGCAAGAGATTGCTGAAGAAGCACTTAAAAAAGTTGGTCTTCTGGATTTTAAAGATTACTACCCATCACAACTTTCAGGAGGACAACAACAACGTATTGGTTTAGCTAGAGCAATAGCAGTAAAACCAGAAGTTATCTTGTTAGATGAACCAACATCGGCCCTTGATCCAGAACTAGTTGGGGATGTTCTGGATGTCATGAAACAACTTGCTCATGAAGGAACAACAATGGTAGTTGTGACTCATGAGATGGGGTTTGCACGAGATGTAGCTAATCATGTCGTTTTCATGGATGGTGGTCATGTCATCGAAGAGGGGAGTCCAAAAGACATTTTTTACAGACCAAAAGAAAAACGTACCCAACAATTTTTGGCACGTATTCTTTCTGATGCTAGTTATGATTTGGAATATATGATTTGATCCATCATTAATAAGTTGTAATTAGAGTATATAATTCTTGTATAAATAAAATAGGCTGAGGTTATTTCTCAGCCTATTTTATGTTTCCTATATGTAATGTTAGTTTATATAGTCCTTAACTCCCACAAAAAAACCAAGACTTTCGTCTCGGTTTCATCTCATCTTATGACACGACATGTCCGTCTTTGTCGAAGGTATAGAGTTTACCATCGATGAGGACAGAGCGGTTTGTGTATTTTTCACCTGTTTTAGGGTCCAAATAGTAGGTGTAGTTATCGACTGTGACAAAGCGTCCTAGGACTTGTTTGCCTTCAGCGTCGAAGTAGAGGACCTTACCATCAACTTCTTGGAAGCCGGTCACTTTCTCACCTTTGTCATTGTAATAGTAGTTATCGCCCTTATCGTAGACAATGCGATTGCGATAAGCTGGTTCACCCTTGCGGTCAGCGACTACACCATTGTCATCAGCATTATAGGCTCTGTCTCCGATGACAAAACGTCCTGTTTCAAGGTTTCCGCTAGCTCGGAAGTAGTAGTTCTTGCCGTCGATGGTTTGCCAACCGGTAAGAGCAGCTCCGTCGTTGCCATAGTAGCGTGTTGGGTAGTATGGGAAGCGTGGAGAACCTTCGTAGTTGTATGATTTTGAAAAGGCATTACGTGTCATGATACCAGTCAATTGGTCAAATTGGTAAGTCTTACCATTGATTGTGACCTCTGTGCCTTTGGCTTGGCGGCCATCTTCATAGAAATAGTAAGTGACGCCATCAAAGGTCTTCAAGCCAGTGACTTTTTGACCATTTTCATAGAGATAACTTGTACCGCTACGATCCGTCTGCAATTGGTCAAAGTGGATGGCTTTTTCTTTTGCCGCATCAATACCCTTGGCATCAAAATTAAAGGTTACGCCACGATAAGTAAGGGCCTTGTTGGTTGTTGCAATGGCAACGTTTGTGGTCACATTTTGGCCATTTGGTGCTGTGAAGGTCATTGGTGTTGAGTCGAAATGGTAGAGGTGCCCATTAAGAATGTCCCATTGGTCAATAGTTGACCATTGTGATTGTCGGACACTGCTATATTTAGATCCAAGAATCTTACCATCATATTGATAAGGACCTTCTTTGATTTTACCATCAGTATCTGTGATATAGACGTCTTTAAGTTCATAATCATTTTCACCAGTACGCTTGAACTCAGGATAGAGACCGTTTGTCAAGAGTTTTCCATCTGTGCTAAAGAGCTGAGAGTTGACAACTCCTGTGTAGAGACTTCCTTTAGAGGTATCATTATCAGAATAGTCGCTACCGTAGTAACGGTTGCCATCAACTTCAAACCAACCTGTCTTGAAGGCACCATCACTTCCTGCGTAGTAGATTGTTTCAGAGAAGTCACCGTAATGGTCAGTGGATGTATCATGATAAAAGGCGTTTCGAAGAACAGCACCGGTGTCTTTGCTGGCGAAATAGTGTTTATCACCTATGGTGAAGAAAGCACCTCGGACTTGTTGGCCCTTATCGTTAAAGTAGTAGAGGTCCTTGTTAATAGTTTGTAAACCAGTGACCTTTTTACCATTAGCATCATAGTAGTACCATTCTTGATCGCTACCTTGAACAAATTGGTTTCGATTTGAGGTTTGAGCAGTTTTAAGAGTCGCCACACCATTGCTATCAAAGTTATAGACCGTACCGTTTAAGGTAAGTGAGCGATTAACCCACTTGTCACCTGTATTTGGATCGAAGTAGTAGGTTTTGCCGTCAATAGTAACCAGTTGTCCCTTGGCTTGGACACCATATTCGTGGAAATAAAGGTTCTGTCCGTTAATGGTTTGGAAACCAGACACGGCTTTACCATCAGCTCCGAAGTAGTACCAAGAGTTATCTCTATTAACGAATTGGTTGGTTACTGGATTTCCATTGTCTTTGTCGAAATAGTAGATATCGTTATCGTAGTAAAGGAAGTCCCCTTTGACTTGTTGACCACTATCATTGAAGTAGTGAAGGCTACCATCTACCGTTTGAAAGCCATGAAGCGCTTTACCGTCTTTACCAAAGTAATACCAATTCCCCTTGTCGTCAGAAACATAGCGATTGGTTACCATGATACCAGTCTTAGGATCAAAGTAATACTGTTGTCCGTTCAGGTTTTGAACGCTTGTCTTGTAGTCAGCTTGGCTACGGTCTAGGAATTCGGTGCGGAAACCAAATGGGGCTGAGAAGCCTTTAGTTGCCTTGTAATTGTCGAAGTAGTACCAGTTGCCCGACTTATCTGAGACAAAGACAGAATCAGGTTGATTACCAGTAGCATCAAAGTAGTAAAGATTGCCATTCTCAGTGATGAAGTCATCTTTTACCATCTTGCCATCTTTGTCGAAGTAGTAGTAACCAAAGTATTTATGGTTTGCATAATCAAGATATTGGCGACCTGTTACGCGACGTCCATTGTCTTTATCGAAATAGTAGCTATCACCATTAATAGTGACGATTTCGTTTTTAGCTTGTCGACCATCTTCGTGGAAGTAGAGGTTAAAGCCATCGATATTCTGAGCACCAGTGACGGGTTTCCCATCTTTGCCGAGGTAATACCAGTTGTGGTTGTTGTCTTCAATAAACTGGTTGCGTTTGTTCGTTTCAGGTAGAACTGCTGTCAAACGACCTTGGGCATCAGCATTGTAGGCTTGACCATCGATGTTGATAGAGGTATTGGTTACCTTACGTCCATTGGCTTTGTCATAGTAGAAAGATTGTCCATTTTCTGTGATAATCTCACCCTTGGCTTGCTTGCCATCCTCGTGGAAATAAAGGTCGAAATGGTCAACGTTTTGGGCACCAGTCAAATTTTTCCCATCTTTGAGATAGTACCAGTTGCCCTCAGCATCGCTCTTGAATTGACCGCCAGAAACGACAGTAGTTTCAACAGATTCTGGTGCTTGACTGTTTACTTCAGTGACTGTGCTAGCTGTTTCTGAAGTTGAAGTAGCAGTTCTCGTTTCGCCACTAGACAAATTGTAAGTGCTGCTTGCTTGGTCTTCTTTAAGGACTGGTTGTTTATCAGTTGTGACAGTAGCAGTTGTATCAGTTGCACTATTGGTTGCGACTTGATCAGCTTTTGCTGTAGCTACAGTTGTTTCTGTGACGAAATGATCAGGATCCTGGCTGACACTTTCAGGTGTGCTAGCTGAGGTAACTTGATTTGTAGCTTGTTCGTCGGCAGAGACACCAACTCCAATCAATGAGGCACCAAGTGCCAAACCAGACACGGCAATGGTAACCCATTGTTTTTTCACTTTATGAAGTTTAAAATGAACTTTATTTTCCATAAAAGTTCCCCTTTTCCTTTTTAATGACCCCATTCTAACATCTTTCATTAGAAGAATCAAACGCATTCATAAGATTTTCATGTTTTTTTCTAAAAATTGAAAATTCTTTCCAGATAAGGATTTGAGAAACAAAAAAGAATGCTAAAGGACTACTTTAGCAAGCTTCTTTTAATCGAGATGTATGGAAAATTAAAAAGTAAGCATTAGGAGTCCCCATTTTTGGCATAGCATTAACCAATAAAAGTATAAAAATACAGAAAAAGGCCCATTTAGACCAAGAAATATGGTATAATAGTTCGGTATTTCGCAAAAAATGGAGTATAAAAATGAGTATTTTTCGTAAAAAGGATGTCGGTCTCGCTCAGACTGAGATGAAACGACATCTGACCCTTAGGGATGTGGTCCTGCTGGGAATCGGTGCTATGGTTGGTACAGGAATCTTTACGATTACTGGTACCGCGGCATCGACTCTGGCTGGTCCTGCCCTGATTATTTCGGTCTTGATTTCAGCCGTGTGTGTTGGGATGTCAGCGATTTTCTTTGCTGAGTTTGCCTCACGTTACCCATCAGCCGGTGGTGTCTATGGTTACCTCTATGCTGTCTGGGGGGAGTATCCTGCCTGGATGGGTGGCTGGTTGACCATGATTGTCTTTATGAATGCCGTATCAAGTGTGGCCTCTGGTTGGGGTGCCTACCTCAAGGGGCTACTGGCTAGCTTTGGTCTTAAGTTGCCTCAAGCTATCAGTGGACCTTTCAATCCCAATCAAGGCACTTACATAGACCTCTTGCCAGTCTTGGTCTTGGTCTTGGTGACAGCTCTTCTTCTCATGAATTCTAAGCAGGCTTTACGTTTGAACTCCCTCTTGGTAGTGCTCAAGTTTTCAGCCTTGGCGGTCTTTATCTTGGTTGGCCTCTTCCATTTGAATCCTAGCAACTGGGCAGATTTTGCACCATTTGGCTTTGGTCAGATTTATGGAGGAAAAACTGGTATTATGGCTGGAGCCTCTCTCATGTTCTTTGGATTCCTTGGTTTCGAGTCTATCTCTATGACAGTAGACGAGATTAAAGAGCCACAAAAGAACGTTCCTCGAGGTATCGTTCTTGCCTTGATTATCGTGGCTTCACTTTATGCAGTGGTTTCTCTAGTCTTGACAGGAGTGGTTCACTATACCAAGTTGAATGTCGACGATGCTGTGGCTTATGCCCTTCGCTATATCGGTATTTCTTGGGCAGCCAACTACGTCTCTGTCGTTGCTATTATGACCTTGATTACGGTATGTATTTCAATGGCCTATGCCCTTAGTCGTATGGTTTATAGCCTGGCGCGTGATGGTTTCCTTCCCCAAACCTTCCAAAAGGTTTCAAAGACTAATAAGGTTCCACATCATGCGACACTTTTGACAGGCGTATTGTCAGCTATCTCAGCAGGAATTTTCTCCTTGGCCAACATGGCATCCTTGGTTAACATTGCGACCTTGGCTTACTTAGTTCTCTTGGCTATTGCTCTCATTATTCTTCGTAAGGACAAGGGCTTGCCACAGAAGGACGAGTTCAAGGTTCCATTTGTTCCGGTCTTACCAATTATCTCAATTATCGTCTGTCTCTCCTTTATGAGTCAGTACAGTTGGCAGACATGGTTAGCCTTTGGTTTGGCAGTGCTAATCGGTTCAGTTATCTATGCCTTTTACGGTTACAAACATTCTAAGTATTAAGATGAAAATGATAGTGCCATCTGGCCTATCATTTTTTGATATAATGGAAGGAAAGTAAAAGCAGGAGTAGATTGATGAAATCAGACCAGATGTGGCAAGCCTATAAGATTTTAAATCAGACAATCGGAGATAAGATTGATGCCTGGGCCTTTGGCGTGGAAGCAGATTATTTGGCAGAGCTCGTATTGATGGGGCAAAAGACAGCAACCAGTTCAGCTTTTGACTTGTATGCAGTGGGGAATGAACCATTGCCCAAGGAAAATGAACTGAGCGTCATTCTTGATAGTAAGGAGAATGCTATTTGTATTATTGAAACGACGAAAGTTGAGGTCATCCCATTTAAAGAGGTTTCTGAAAACCATGCCTACAAGGAAGGTGAAGGAGATCGAACCCTAGCTTACTGGCAAAAGCTTCATGAAAACCTCTTTAGCAAATGGTTGCATGAGGTTGGACTACATTTTAGTCAGGACAGTCTAGTTGTGTTGGAAGAATTTAGAGTTGTTTATCCTATAGATTGAAAGTTCCCATAGTTTTGGGGATTTTTTTTACTTTAAGGAAAGATTAACCTTTCTTTAAGTCTTGTCTTAGGTTTCTTGTGTTTAATAGAGGCATCTCAAAAGTAAGAAAGAGGTCTAACATATGACATACAAAGATACGAAACAAACACAAGAACGTTACGCCATTAAAAAATCATCAAAATGGAAAACAGCGGGTTCAGTCCTAGTAGCGAGCTTAATTTTTGGTAGCTCGGTCGTCTTAAATGAAAATAAGGCTTCAGCCGATGAGGCAAACACCGAATCAACACTCTCAACGGTTACGACGGGTGAAACCACTGCCGATTTGATTGAAGAAAGTGTTCAGACAGAATCTTCGTCAAATACTACTGAGACAAGTACAGACACTGATACAAGTACTACAACTACGACATCCGACACGGCTTCGTCAGCAACAAGTACAACATCCGACATAACAGATACATCGACAAGTAGTGAAACCTCTGATCATTCAAGCACATCCGCAACATCAGAAGCAAGTTCTTCTGAAACTGCTACAACAACTAATGAAACTTCAGAAACGGCAACAACTACTACAGATGAAAGCAGTGCTACTCATACAAGCACAAGCTCCACTGAAGCGACTGCTTCAGAGACAGCCTCAGTTCTAACTAACAATTCTTCAGATACTACGTCTGAGACAACAACAACTGAGTCTAGCAGTGATGATTCAGAAAGTACGACGACCACGATTACCTTTAATGGGACAACTGTGGTAACGAGTGATAGCAGCACAGTAACAGTTGACGGCACTACCGTTACCATTAATCAATCAGGTTCATATACTCTAACAGGTAATGGCTCAAGTTACACTATTATTGTGGCTGGTAGCGTGACGGATCCAGTTACAATCTACTTGGATGGAGTGATCTTAACAGATTCCTCAATCACTTCTAATTCCTCAGCAGAATTGACAGTGAATGTCCTTTCAGACAGTTCTATCTCTTCAACCTCTGCTAATGCAATCGAAGCAACGGGAGCTTTGACCATCACAAGCGGTACTGGAAGTAGCTTGACACTTTCAAGTACTGAAAAGCACGCCATTAAGGCTGATAGTGTAACGGTTGACTCTGTAACGCTTGATTTGACTTCTGAGGCCAAGGATGGCATCAATGCGACGACAGCTGTAACCATTAAAAATGCTACAGTTAACATCACAGCAACTGATGATGGTATTCAAGTCGAAGACGAAACAGATGTGAATAGTGGTGATTTGACAATTACCGACTCAACGGTAACCATTAATGCGACTGATAAAGGTATCACGGTTACGGATGAATTGACCGTTGAAGGCAATTCTAAAGTAACGGTCGTGGCGGGTGACGAAGGTCTTGAAGGACGCTATATCAATTTGACAGGTGGAACCGTTGACATCACTGCTGGAGATGACGGTATTAACGCCACTGAGTGGACGACCAAGGACAGTGCAGACACTTCAAGCCTAACCAACTCGACTTCTGATTTGGAAAATGAAGTTGCCATCAATATTGACGGTGCAACGGTTACAATCCTAGCAGACGGTGATGGTATCGACAGTAACGGGAATGTGACAGTTAAAAGTGGTTCTCTCTATGTCGCTCAGACAAGTGCAGATAATGCCGCTATCGACTACGATGGAACAGGTATCATCTCGGGCGGTATCGTTTGGGCCATTGGTAATCAAGGAATGGCTCAGGCCTTTACAACGGGTTCAAGTCAATCTTACATCATGGCCAACATTTCAGGTAGTGCAGGGGACACCATTACAGTCACTGATAGTTCCGGAAATGTTGTTGCCACAACGACAGCGACGTCTTCATTTGGAAATGTGGTCTTTAGTACCGAGAGTCTAACTTCGGGTGAAACCTATACCATCACGACCTCAAGTGGGTCGAGTGCCACTGCAACAGCTACTGAAGAAGGCACAAACAACGGTCCTGGTGCAGGTGGAATGGGTGGCTTCCCAGGTGGAAGCTTTGACAATACCTCAATGTCTGATAATTTCGGAGGCTATGGGGGACCAACTAGCTATGGTGGAAGCTCTACCAATACTGGTAGCATTAACACACCATGGGGACAATCTGGTTCAACAAGTTCCGAGAATACGTCTAGCACGAGTACTACAAGTTCAACAAGTCAGACAGCTAATACAGGACGTCCAACCCCACCAAACTTTGCTAGTCAAACAAGTAGCTCAAGCTCTACAAATACTAGCACTACGGCAAGCAACAGTGCTAGTCAACTAGCAGCCAACGCTTCAGAACTGACAGCAACAAACACAGCCCTATCAAGTCAAAGTACGTCAACTTCAAAAACTTCAAATCCTGAAGGAGCATCGCTTAAAACAAATACTTCTGTTGCTAACCAGTCGGCAGAAGAACAACCGACACAAAGCATGACTAATGCGACAGGTGTTGCCCAACAAGAAGGTCAAGAGACTGCTGAAAAGTTGGATAAGATCCAAGCTCAAAATCAAACTCCTGAAGCATCAAAAGGTCAGCCAAGAGAAGTTTCAAGTCAAAAGGAAAATGTAAGCCCAGTCGTACAAACGAATCTTGCACAGAAACAAAATACTCAAACAAGCTCTAAGGCTAACCAGTCTGACAAAAGCTCACAAACGAACCAAACAAGTAAATCAAGCCTACCAAATACTGGTGATGTGAGTAGCTTGGGACTAGGTGCATTAGGGGCTGTACTCATGACAACATCGTTTGCACTTAAAGGAAGTAAGCATTCTCGTAAGTAATCTCATCTTAGACAACAAATAAAAAAGAAGTTCTCTTGCCAAATGGCTTGAAAACTTCTTTTTTGTTTTATTTTTTAAAACTATTTTTAAGGCCTTCAACAGCACCTTCAACGCTATCTTTAACGTCTTCGAAACCATCTTTTGCTTTAGCTACAACTTTTTCAACAGCACCTTCGAGTTCAGTTTTTTTATCACCAGAAAGTTTGCCAGCGCCTTGTTTAAGAGCGCCTTTAGCTTGATTCAATTTATCTTCGATTCCCATGATAGAACCTCCTTTTTATGATGAGACCATTGTAGACAATATTAAACGGTAATGCAAGTATTTTGTTTAATAAGTGACAACATTAATCTTTCCTTTATCATATTCAGCGATGAAGATATCTGAAATGTTGTCATATCCCATTTTTTGAAGCTCTTCATTTAACCAATCCTCCGTTTTACCAATAGTATCAAGAATTTCTGTTTGAATGACCCCATCAGTAACGATTGGGTATTTCGGATTTTCATCACCCGCACGAACCACAATCAATTGGCCGTTCTGTTCAATAACTGCACGTTTAACCTCTTTAAGTTGAAAAATTCCTTGGGAACGTAATTTTAAAGCGACATCAGAGGCTGAAAGTCCTTTAGAGCGACAAGCTTCAGGATCTAGTTGACCATGTTTGATGATGACAGTTGGTTTACCGTCAATCAAATGTTTGATAAAGAGAATATTGGTAATTAGCCATTTTAGAAGTAAAATCAAAATCGTCCAAATAATCAAAATCACGATATATTGGAGGATTGAAACGGTACTACTATAAATTGTACCACCGAGGATTGCACCAAGAACAAAGTTCTGTACTTGGTCAGTAGCTGAGCTAGGTGCTAGGTTTCCTTTACCTGTTAAATTGATAACAAAGACGAGTGAAATAAGCCCCAAAGCTAGTTTAATTGCAACAGTAAGATAAAAAGATGTCATTTTTTAACCTCCACGAGTTCAACATCAGACTTGTAAAGTTTTATTTGTTCTAGCAAGTAGCTGTCAGGTTCTGAACCTGAGATGGCACGATAGTACTTGTTTCCAACTTTGAGGATAGCGCCATCTGTAGTAGTAGAAGTATTGACATAAACCTTGCTCTTATCAACGTCAAGATTTTTAGACACAACCTCGATAAAGTGAAGAGATGCTCTAAATTGGTCGTTGTTAGATTGATTGCTTTGGAAATTACTGATAGCAATTAGAACCACGGCAACTAAGGTTAAAATAGAAATAATAGAGAGTTCACGAAACTTAGTATCATGGCGTTCTTTGAAGGCTTTAAAAGCAAATACACCGGTCACTAAAATAAGTCCTGCAGTAATGGCAACCATAACCCAGTTTTGTTGGCTAATCTGACTTAGCACATAGTCATAGGAATAGAATTTCATTGAGAGATTTCCTTTCATAATATCAATAACATTATAGGTTAAAAAGTCTTTAAATTCAATCAATCTATCCGAAAAATGAAGGAATGAGTAGGATTCTTAAAGGAAATTTGCTATTGAAATGACTTGCAGCCATTAAGCCAAAATCTTATGATTTCTTTAAGGACTCTGTTGATATTTTCACAAATTATGCTTATAATTGAGGTAATTACTCGTCAAAGTCTGTTTGTGATTTGCTGATGATGGAGCTTACTGGCTATAGGTGATTTTTGGAACATCCGCTTTAAAGTGGAACTGATTCATTTATCATGATGTGAGTAATCATCTATGTTAAGACATAGATTTTGAGTCTATTCATTCTTATATAAGGAGTTTTTATGTCTGAACCATTATTTTTACAATCTGTTATGCAGGAGAAGATTTGGGGTGGCACGCATTTGCGTGATGTCTTTGGCTACGACATTCCAAGCGACCATGTAGGAGAGTACTGGGCTATTTCCGCACACCCAAATGGTGTTTCTACTATTAAAAATGGTCGCTATGCCGGTCAAACTTTAGATGTTCTTTATGCAGAGCATCGTGAATTGTTTGGAAATCGTCAGGAACCTGTTTTTCCACTTTTAACTAAGATTTTGGATGCCAATGATTGGCTTTCAGTTCAGGTCCATCCAGATGATGCTTATGGACTTGAACATGAAGGTGAACTTGGTAAAACAGAGTGTTGGTATATCATTGCTGCTGAACCAGGTGCTGAAATTATTTATGGCCACAATGCCAAATCAAAAGAAGAACTGCGTCAGCAAATTGAAAGTAAGGATTGGGAAAATCTTTTGACTAAGGTTCCAGTTAAAGCAGGTGATTTCTTCTATGTGCCAAGTGGTACCATGCATGCTATTGGTGCAGGTATCTTAGTTCTTGAAACCCAACAGTCAAGTGACACAACCTACCGTGTGTATGACTTTGACCGTAAGGATGACCAGGGCAACCTGCGTGAGCTCCATCTGGAAAAATCTATCGATGTCCTAAATATTGGTGAACCTGCCAACAGTCGCCCAGTCACAACAAAAGTAGATGACCTCAAATCAACGCTTTTAGTAGCAAGTGATTTCTTCGCCGTTTATAAATGGGAGATTTCAGGTAAGGCTTATTTTGAAAAGACTGCAGATTACAGTTTGTTTAGTGTACTTGACGGTCAAGGAAGTCTCCTTGTTGATGGTCAAGAATATCCAATTGCAAAAGGAAGCCACTTCATTCTACCAAGCGATGTTCAAGCTTGGGAAATTCAGGGAGAGCTTGAATTGATTGTTAGTCATCCTTAATTAAACTATCAAACTAGACGAGATAAGAATCTTGTCTAGTTTTTTCGTACAATGATACAGAAAATTTGCAATTTTAAAAACCTTTCCTAATAAGTCTGAATAGCTTGAAGTTCCAAACTAATCATGTCATACTAAGTAAGTTGACTAAAATAGTAATAAACAAGTTATCTTTTTTGAGATGATATCTTGTTTGTCTTAGATCGGAGAAACTTATGTTAAAAAAAGGAGGCCTTACAGCTTTATTGTTGTTTGGTATGTTCTTTGGAGCCGGAAATCTGACCTTTCCGCCTCAGCTAGGCTTTGAATCTGGAGGTCATTTTTGGCCTGCGATTGCAGGGTTTGTCCTATCAGGTATTGGTATTGCCATCCTAACGCTGGTGATTGGGACCCTAAATCCTAAGGGGTACATTCATGAGATTTCACAAAAAATCTCGCCTAAGTTTGCCCTAGTCTATTTGGCAGTCCTTTATCTGTCTATTGGTCCTTTCTTTGCCATTCCTAGAACGGCAGCAGCAGCCTTTTCGATTGGCTTCTCGCCTTTGATTGGCAGTGGACATACCAGCCTTTGGCTCTTTGTCTTTACCGTAATCTACTTTGCTTTAGCACTTTGGATTGCCATGAACCCATCTAAAATTCTAGATAGTATTGGACGTATCTTAACACCTGTCTTTGCTATTATGATTGTTATGGTTATTGTGGCAGGAGCACTTAAATACGGTGGTCACAGTCCTCAGGTAGCTAGTCAGGCCTATCAGGCTTCTGCTTTTGGTAAGGGATTCTTGGAAGGCTATAACACCTTGGATGCCTTGGCTTCTGTGGCCTTCAGTGTAGTGGCAGTAGTCACCCTCAACCAATTAGGCTTTAAGTCTAAAAAAGAGTATATTTCGACTATTTGGGTTGTTGGTTTTGTAGTGACGCTTCTCTTTGGTGCTTTATATTTGGGACTCGCCTTTTTGGGCAATCATTTCCCACTCCAAGTGGCAGGCCTACCAAAAGATGCCAATATTGGTGCTAGCGTCTTGTCACAAGCCACACAAGCTATCTTTGGACCAGCGGCTCAAATTTTCCTAGCTATCATGGTGACAGTGACTTGTTTCACAACAACCGCAGGACTTATCGTTGCGACTGGGGAATTCTTCCACAAGGCATTTCCGAAAGTATCATACAAGGCTTACGCTATTCTCTTTACCTTGATTGGGTTTGCGATTGCCAACTTGGGACTTAACAATATCATTGCTTTCTCAGTGCCAGTGCTTTTGATTCTCTACCCAATCACGATCACGATTGTCATGATTGTAATTGCCAACAAGTTCGTGGCCTTGTCTAAACCAGGTATGCAGGTCACAGTTGCTGTAGTCACTCTGATTGCCTTGCTCAGCGTTCTTGGTAGCCAGTTCGAGCTTGCAGGACTAAATGCCCTTATTAACTTCCTACCATTGTCAGGAGCTTCCTTACCATGGTTGATACCAGCCATCTTGTGCATCCTCTTGTCTCTCATCTTACCAGATAAGATTAAGAGCGAAAGCTTTGAAATGGAATAAAAATAAAATCCTATCACAATGTGATGGGATTTTTTGTGTGGGGTGAAAAATGAGTTAAACATTAGATAAATAAAAATAGTTAGATTTTATAGAAAGCGCATACAGAAAACCGTTTGCTGTGATATAATACACTTGTATTATTAAATAATCGGAGTAATTATGAATAAAATTAAAGTTGTAAGTAATCCTTACGAGAAGACAGTAACTTTTTGTCGCTACGACTTATCTAGTGAAAGTTGGATAACAATAAATAGTGAAAATAACTCAAATAGTAAGTTGGTTTCAGCCGTTTTTCAACGTGGCTTTTTTCCTTTTAAGGTATATGATATTTTAAAAGAAATTGAAAATGAGTATTCTGTTCCAGATGAAAAACTTGAATTAATTTTTGAGGGGCCAAATGATGAAAAGCAACAGTTAGAAGAAGCATTAAAAGATGAGCGCTTTTCAAATATTATTTTATCATCATCTACAAGCTATTTAGAGAACGCACGCGATGTTCTGCCAGAAATTAATCGTATTTTTAAAAATCTTGAGCCACTGATTATAAAGAATATTGGGGAGAGCAACAAGGAGATTGAAACACAGTTAAAACGCTTTTCGGATGCCTCCGGAGATACAGTTCCTATCTGTGTATTAGGAACCTATAGTGCAGGGAAGTCAACTTTTATCAATGCCTTGATTGGGCAGGAATTACTCCCAAGCGCTGAGACTCCTGTGACCGCTAAAATCTATAAAGTTACGGCTAGTTCTTATGAAGATCGTGCCAAAATCTCTTTTGTATATAAAGATGAAAGAGTCGTTCTCACTTTCCATGATAATCAAGTATTTTATGATGGATTGAATGTCACTGATTCATTTGGTAAGAAAGTCGATGGTATCTTGAATACTTCTTTTGATTCAATCATTTCAAAGCTACATGCAGTATTAGAAGTTATCAATGATTCTGCTGACGAAGGCGTTGGAGATTTAATCGAAATACTTGTCCCATTTTCAAAAGGTATTTTAGGAGATGTAGGTTCAAAAATTACGATATTCGACACTCCAGGTTCTAATTCATCAACTAATAGTCAGCATTCAGAAGTCCTAGCTAATGCCATGGCTGGTATGTCAAATGGCTTGCCAGTCTTTGTTACTGATAGTAGTTCCTTAGACAGCACTGATAATAGTAATTTAAAAGAAAAACTTATTTCAGTAGAAGGATTAGATGAACGGTTCACCATGATTGTGGTTAATAAGGCCGAAGCAGCGGCTCTAAGCTCGACTAATCTTAAAAGTGATTCTTTTAGAGATAGAATCATGAATCAAGCCATTCCAAGAGAATTATATGCTCAAGGTATTTATTACGTTTCATCAATTTTAGGACTTGGAGCGAAGTTAAATGGGCATTTAGAGGGAGAATTCTACTCTGAGCAATTTGATACTTATAGAGAGAAATACTCAAATCCTGAAACAAAATACTATAAGAAGCTGTATGAGTTTGACATTCTTCCAAGACAAATGTCTAATACTGTTCGAGCAACTGCTGAAAAAAGTTCCGACCTTATTTATGCAAATAGCGGTTTATTAACCATTGAGGATTCTATTAAAACCTTTGTTGACCGCTATTCACATTATGACAAGTGTCAACAGGCAAAAGCTTTATTAGATAAACTACTATTGAGAACAAATGCAGTAATTACAGAGAAAAACGAAGATTTACGTAGTAGAGAGGCAGAATTAGAGGCTAATCTTGATGGCCAAAAATCTGTCATTGTTGAAAGATTGAAATCCACTTCATTATCCCAAAAAAATGACCTTTTGATTAAGTATCCAAAGGAAATGAAGATTTTCCAAGAACGTCTAATGAAACAGATTGAAAAAGGGGATGTTCTAGACCGTTATAATGAAATACACAAAGAGATACTCTCATTAAATCCAACTTTAAATTTAACTGAGCATCAACAAATTGATATTAGTAATCTAAAGTTAGGAAATATCAGTAATGAGGTTAGTAACTATTTCAGTGTTACACGTGAGAACAAGACAAAGAAAATCAACTTAGAGAATCTAGCTTCTGCACAAACAGTCGACTATTTTAGAAATAAATTTGTAGAAGAACTTTATTTTTCAAGGATTGAATTTGAACGTATTTCTAGCAGTTTTTGGTCTAATCATGCTTCTGAGATAAAATCTCATTTTGAGCGTATTATTTCAGGTGATTTGGGACTTGAACCAGAAAAACGTCAAAAGCTTTCTCAATTGATTCTATCTTATGAAGAGATAGATTTTACTCAATTAAATCTTGAAAAGTTTAGTAAAGAAGAACTTAGTTATGTATTTAGATTGGGAGACTTTACTTTGAAATCAAGTAAAGTTAACGTATCTGGCCTTAAGAAGACCTATAATGATTTATTTAAATCAAAGATGACAGAATTTGCAGGAAGTATTTGTTCGGAACACGAGAAAGCTTTTAAAATTTGGCTAGTAAATCTTACAAGTATAATTGTTCAAAATATCATTGAATTTAGTCCAGAATTAAGTGCTTTGAATACGAAAATTCAGAGAACAAGAAACGAAGTTGCAAGCTTAGAGGAGCAACAGCAACAAATTGAAAATTATACTAACCAGATTAAACAAATGATTACTTGGAAATAGCTTTTTGTAGGTGAATCGTATGGGAATAAAAAACATTATTAATAAGGCAGGAGCTAAGGCTGCAGACAAGGTTGCGAAACTTTCAGCTTTGAGCCCTGAGCAACTCAAACAAGTTGAGGAGCAAAGAGAGAAGTATCTGGCTGATCAACCTAATATTAGCGATGAGGAGTTAACGAATCGTTTATTAGCTTCATGTGGAGTAGAAATTTTCAATTCGTATTTGGAACAAATAAAAGAACTTTATGTTCCTATAGAAAATAAGGTAGAATTTGGTACAGACTTTCAGGAATCATATAATATCAGGTATTTCAATATCACAAAATGGGTCGTTGACAAAAAAGAAAATAGTTTAGAAAAACTGGTTAATGTTTATGAAGTACTTTCTAACGAGGACTGTAATATTGCTCTCGTCTTCAATCGAACTGAAACCAATACAGAAGTTTTTCTAGCTGTAGTAAATACCAAGAATGATTCTGATAATGTCAATGTCGAAAATTATCGTAAGCGATTGTTAGAATCCATTAAAGGTAACTTTCCTGGATCTACAGTCCAGAATGAAAAGGGAATCGGTAGGATTCCTTGTCTAGCAAACTCTAAGCCTTATTCAGTGGCAACGGTGTCTAATTTACCAACTGCCAAATCTGAAAAATTTATTAGTCAAACCATCGAAAAATTGATTGATGGCATCATTCCGTCACAACCATCCGAAAACTATACCTTAATCCTTTTAGCAAGTCCTATTCAGGATATAGAAAATAGAAAGTTACGTTTATCTGAGCTATTTTCAGCTTTAGCTCCTTATGAAAAATGGCAAACCAACTATACTTTCACAGCTTCAGATGCAACGACTTCCATGGCTACTTTTGGAGTCAATGTTGGAGCAAGTGCTGGTATCCAACATGGTAAGAATCAATCAGTTAACCAATCTGCTGGGGATACGCAAACTAGTGGTCAATCTCAAACGGATTCGTCTGGTCAGACTGATGGTACCAATACATCTCATACAGATGGTACAAATAAAGGATCCACAACGACGGGAACAGTTGGAATGAGTTCTAGTTCAACTACAAGTGCTAGTGTTACTGCGGGTTCAAGTGCAAGCGTTGGTACAGCTGGTACTAAACTGGGAACTAACCACAGTGTTACTGCAGGAGTGAGTGAGACAGTGGGAGTTAACACTAGCCTTAGTCAGGCACTAACAAAGGGAATTTCATCTTCAGACACTATCGGTCAATCGACCGCAAAAACTGTTAGCCGTGCCCTTGCTAAAACTGCTAGTCGTGCCCTATCACAAACGGTTGGACAGACCTTGGGCTCTTCAAGTGGTGTTAACTTAGGTTCTAATATCGGTGCTAATTTTGCGCGTGCCTCAAATGTGACTGCGACAGTCGGTAAGAATGAGGGAATCACTCAGTCCTTTACCAATCATAATATTTCTCACGCCCTTAAGGTCCTTGAAGAACAGATGAAACGTTTTGAAAAAGGAACGGCTATGGGCATGTGGGAGTTCGCTGCCTATGTACTCAGTGAGGATCAAAATATTGCGAATAATGTTGCTCACACTTACTTAGCTTTGACCCAAGGAGAAGAGTCCTTTATGAGTCAGTCTTCGGTTAATTTATGGAGAGGGGATTTAGGTGAGAGCAGTGGTGACGCAGAGGAGATTGTAGCATACCTAAGAGAATTACGTCACCCTTTATTTGGATTGAACCCTAATTTGCTATTAGCTGATTCAACCTTTAGTGTCTACCCATCTATCGTGACATCAACAGTACCTCTTACTGGTCAAGAATTAGCCTTTTCATTGAACTTCCCAAGAAAATCTATTCCTGGACTACCGATATTAGAGTGTGCAGAATTCGGCCGAAATATTGCTAAATTTGATGAAGAAGATGTTACTGATAAGATGCTTCATTTAGGTGATATTTTCCATATGTATCATAAGGAAGATGTACCAGTAAATCTGAACCAAAACTCTTTAGCCTCTCATGTTTTTGTGACAGGTAGTACGGGATCTGGTAAAAGTAATACGATTTATCAACTCCTTAATGAAGGCAGAAAGAATGGCTTGAAATTCCTAGTTGTTGAACCTGCAAAAGGAGAATATAAGCATGTCTTTGGTAATCACGACGATGTTTCAGTTTATGGAACGAATCCTCAGTTAACACCATTGCTGAGGTTGAATCCGTTTAGTTTCCCTAAAGAAATTCATATTTTAGAGCATCTAGATAGACTAGTTGAAATTTTCAATGTATGTTGGCCGATGTATGCGGCTATGCCAGCTGTTTTAAAAAAAGCTGTTGAACAATCTTATCAAGATTGTGGATGGGATCTTCTTGAATCAAACAACCCTTATGGTAGACTCTATCCAAATTTCAATGATATAGCAGATAATATTAAGACAATTATTGATTCCAGTGAATATGATGATGAGAATAAAGGTGCTTATAAGGGAGCCTTACTAACTCGAATCGAATCTCTGACAAACGGTATTAATGGACTTATCTTTTCAAATGATGAACTCACAAATGAACATCTATTTGATACGAATGTCATTGTTGATCTCAGTAGAGTTGGTTCCACTGAGACTAAATCCTTGCTAATGGGTATTTTGGTATTGAAGTTGCAAGAGTATCGCATGACTAATGGGGATATGAATGCAGAATTAAAACACATCACTGTGCTTGAAGAAGCGCATAATCTCTTAAAACGCACATCAACAGAACAAATGTCTGAATCAGCTAATCTCCTAGGTAAGAGTGTGGAGATGTTGGCAAATGCCATTGCTGAAATGCGTACCTATGGGGAAGGATTTATTATTGCTGATCAAGCACCAGGTCTAATGGATTTGTCAGTTATCCGAAATACTAATACTAAGATTATCATGCGATTACCTGATTTTTCAGATCGTGAATTAGTAGGTAAGTCAGCTAATCTAAACGATGACCAAATCATAGAACTCGCCAAATTACCAAAGGGTGTTGCAGCAGTTTATCAAAATGAATGGATTCAGCCAGTTTTATGTAAGGTTGAAAAAGTTGAGCATGATTCTAATACATTTCAGAATACATTTGTAGGAAGTGCTACGTCTAAAAGTTTCAAAGCCAACAATGTCAAATCGGTTATTTTAGATTATCTTATAACAAATTGGATGACCAAAGGTAAGCATGTAGATTGTTCTAGTGTAAGTGAATTGATATTAAATTCAAATATCAGTTCAAAGATTAAAAGGCTTCTTATGGAAGTCAATGATTCTAGCGGGGACGTTAATTTGAAGAGTTTGAGAGAACTTGTGTATGAATTGCTAGATGCCAATAGGGCAATCGAGAAATCAAAGGATGAAGACGATATTCATGATTGGGTTGACACTGTTGTACATAACTTCCAACTACCTATCGAATCTTACCCTAAAGAAACGATTAATATCATCTTGGCATTGGTAATTGAAGAACATCAGTTTCGAGATTCCTCTTACGAAAATCTATTTAAACGTTTTGTAGAAGTTCAAACAAAAGAAGGGGGCGTATACTAATGGAAGGAAAAAATCTTGAAGCTGAAAAAAATACTGCCGATAATTTTAAAAGTATTCTCCCAAAGGATAAATTGTCTGGACAAGACATTAAAAATTTTACAAAATCACTATTTAAAATAAATGACAATAATTTTGAAAAGCAATTTATTCCTAGCACAAATGGTAACTGGACTGGTGAGCCTGGAAATTCGAAATGGATTCCTGATCCAAACTATGTCCCGCAGAATACACAAACTAATCCAGAACAGAAAACGATTAAGGAAATATTTCAACCATATGGTATTGATGGAATTACCTTTAAAAATTTTGAACCAGATTTTACACCTATAGCTAAAGAAAGCTTTAAATTAAAAAACTTTTCAGAAAAAAGGAATAAAAATTTTAAACAAGGTGATTTACAATTAGCTATCAAAATGGGAGTCAGTCCCGAAGAGGCAAAAGCTTATAGAAAAGAACATAGGCTAACCTATCATGAAAGAAGTGACATGAAAACCTTAGATCTAGTACCTATAGATGCCCACGGTGCAATTCCACATAAAGGTGGAATTGCGAAATGTAAAGAATTAATTGAGAAGAAAGGTAATGAATCATGATAGAGTCAAAATTTGGTGAATTAGAATTTGATTTTGGGTATTACACCAAGCTTGAAGTAAATTTGTTTTCACAGTCTCAAATTGTGCCAGTTGATTTTTCTGCGTATTATGAAAATGATGGTATTACAGAACAGCAAGAGTCGGTATATTCTCAGTTTTTAGAGGAAAAAGATAAACAGTTAGAAAAGCTTCAAGCCCTGTTGATAGCTGAATTTGGTATTGAAAGTAAACAGAGATTTAGTTTAAGTGAATTGTACATCGAGAGAACTGGAGAACTAGCATTCCTATTTGATGATTCTGAAAATCCTGATGAAGGAATTGTTGTCCAGTTGTTACCTAAGGTATTGATTACCAGTCAATCTGTTTATTTGTAGATTTATCAAGGTAATAAAGTCATCTATTTGAATCCTATCACACTTGTGATGGGATTTTTTCTCCCTCAAGTCACTATAAGTGCGAAATCTTCTCAAAAGCGTTACACTTAAGGCGTGGAGATGAAAGTATCTATTGAAGGGAGTGTTAAAAATGTCAAATCTAAATAATCATACTATCTATCTTGCTGGTGGCTGTTTCTGGGGTGTTGAGGAGTATTTTTCTCGCGTACCTGGTGTGCTTGATGCGGTTTCGGGTTATGCCAATGGCCGTAGTGAGACAACTCGCTATGAGCTTATCGGTCAGACGGGCCACGCTGAAACCGTTCAGGTGACCTATGATGCTAGCAAGGTATCCTTGCGTGAGATTCTGCTACATTTCTTCCGTATCATCAATCCTCTGAGTAAAAACAAACAGGGCAATGATGTGGGTAGCCAGTACCGTACGGGTGTTTACTACACGGATGTAAATGATTTATCGACTATCGAGCAAGTTTTCCAAGAAATGACTGAGCAATACGGTCAGCCTTTGGCGGTTGAATTGTTTCCACTTCAGCACTTTATTCCTGCTGAAGATTATCATCAAGATTATCTCAAGAAAAATCCTAATGGTTACTGTCATATCAATGTCAATCAGGCAGCTAGTCCTGTTATTGATGCTAGTGCTTATCACAAGCCAAATCGGGAGGAACTTAAGGAAAGTTTGAGTCCAGAAGCCTACGCTGTGACTCAGGAGAATGGAACAGAACGGGCCTTTACGAGTCCGCTTTGGAATCAGTTTGAGCCTGGGATTTATGTTGATGTGGCGACTGGTGAGCCACTCTTTTCATCAAAGGACAAGTTTGATTCAGCCTGTGGCTGGCCAAGTTTCTCTAGACCCATTAGTCCTGAGGTAGCCAACTACAAGGAAGATCATTCTCACCATATGGATCGTATTGAGGTTCGTAGTCGTGTGGGCGACTCCCATCTAGGTCATGTCTTCCCAGATGGGCCAAGTGATAGAGGTGGTTTACGCTACTGTATCAATGGGGTAGCGACACGATTTGTTCCTAAAGCTGACATGGCAAAAGAAGGCTATGCTTACTTGCTTGATCAAGTGGACTGATTAGTTATTCTGAAGGAATGAATTATTTACTAAAAAGAGGTTGGTTCCCCTTGGTTCTAACCTCTTTTTTCATGACAGAAGAAGATGTAAATAAGATGAAAGCCTTTTAAACCTAACATGATATGTAACCTAACCATTCAGGACAAAAAAGTGACCTTTCATTACATTTTTTTACAATTTTATACAAATTGTTTTACGTGTCAAACTAAAAAGTAGTACATTATAACAGTGAGAAATCTAACAAGTGTCAAAGTGTTATTTTTCTATAGATTTTGCTAGTTTTGGTGTCTGTAAACATTATTGTACTTTGTGTAATAACTAGTCTTCCCAACCTCCCAATTATGATTTTATATGTCTTAACTTACCTAAACATAGCTAGCAAAAGAGTATAAATTTCCATAAAGAAATATGACAGCACTTGTTAGATTTTGTGATAACATTCAGATAGTTCTAAGGACTATTATATTGTGCTAAACCTTTTTGACGGAGCTTATTATGGAATTGCTGAATAAACTACTCATATTAATAGCCATTTGTGTCTTGTGGTTCTTGTCTTTTCTTTTACTTCCTAAAACAGCGGAGAAAGTAGTTTATCTTTATCATTTCCTAGCTCTGTGTGGTTTAGTCATGATTTATTTTGCCCTAGTTGACCCAGCTGGTCTCTGTGATACTTTTTTCAATATTAAACATCTATGTTTTCATTAATGAATCTAGTTTGGCGATAGGTCAGGAAAATCTGAATAAAATTAATCACTCATAAAAAAAGCTTTGTGTACATTGACAACAGTTTATCTGTTTTCAATATGCAGGAGGCTTTTTCTTTATTATCAGGATGTGAGCAGAGAAAAAAGCAGTCTGACGAGACTGCTTCAAGTATATCAAAGTTGATTTTCGTAACGTTTGACGATTCTATTTAGGCGCCATTGATAACAAATACCACTGACGATAAGACTGGCAATCAGGCCAATCCAGTAACTATATGGGCCCAGTTCAGTGACTTTTTCAAGAAGGTAACCAACAGGGAAAGTCATGCCCCAGTAAGCCAAAACACCGAGATAGAAAGGGACCTTGGTGTCCTTATAGCCACGCAGAATTCCTTGAAGGGGAGCCGCAAAGACATCCGCCACTTGAAAGAAGAGGCTATAGGTCATGAAAATAGCCGTCATTCTCAAAAACTCAGGTTCATGTCCATAGAGTTCAGCCAAATCGTAGCGCAAGAAATAGAGGAAAATCAAGGTAAAACCAGCAAAACCTAAAGCAGTCAGACGACCTAGCTTGCTATAGCTCTTGACCGCATCCATGCGTTTAGCTCCAAATTCGTAAGAAATAATGATAGCCATAGCACTGGAAACACTGAGAGGAAAGGCATACATGAGGTTTGAGAAATTCATGGCTGCCTGATGACTAGCAATCACAAGGGATGGATACTTGGCCATAACTAGACCAACACCTGAGAAGATGGCGACCTCTGCAAAAACCGTTCCACCAATAGGGAGACCCAGTTTAAGTGCCTCAAGTAGAGAATTTTTATCAAGGGGTTGAACCTTTTCAATGTGGTAGGGTTTAACCTTCTTATGTTTTCTGATAACTGCGATGGAAATAAGGAGAAGGGCCCAGTAAGCCAATGAAGTTCCCAGACCTGCTCCGGCTCCCCCCAACTCTGGTAGACCAGCAATGCCATAGATAAGGAGAAAATTGAAGAAACCATTGAGAGGTAGAAGCAAAAGCATGAGGTACATGGACAGGCGCGTGAGGCCAAGCGCATCAAGGAAGGAACGAATCACGCTAAAGAGTAGAAGGGGAATAATCCCAAGACTCAAAAATCGTAGATAACCAAGGGCGACTTCTCTGACCAAAGGCTCCAGACCTAGATGATTCAAAACCAAGGGTGCCCCCAGAAAAACGAGGGCAAAGAGGATTAGTGATAGACCCAAAGCCATATAAAGAAATTGATAGAAATCAGGTGCCACTCGGTCCTTGCGACCTGCCCCTAGATGGTGTCCGATAATCGGAACCAAGGCAGAGACGATACCTGTTAAGAAGGTGAAAAAAGGACTCCATAAACTCGTTGCCATGGCTACCCCCGCCAAGTGTAGGGCATCGTATTGCCCAGTCATGGTAGTGTCCACAAAAGCTGCTGAAAAGTTGGCAAACTGATAGATCAGTATGGGCACAAAAATCTTGAAGAAAACAAGAAATCGCTCACGGAGAGAATGTGTTTCGTGCATTCTGTTTTCCTTTCTAAATTTTTCAAATTATATAATCATTGTACAACTGTTATCCAATAAAGTCTATAATTGACGGAAAGTTTGGTCCCATTCTCTCAAATTATCGTCATCTCCCATAAAAGCCAAGTAGTGGAGAATTTCTTTATGTATAGTCATTCCCATATTCTTATCGATAAATTTATAAAGGTATGCGGCTTTTAGTTCTTTAAGATAGAGTTTTTGTAACATGAAATAGTCTGGTAATTGAATAGTTTTTAGTTCGTTTATATAGTAGTCACTATCTTCTTGATTTCCGTAAAGAATGATTTGGAAAATACAACGACTGATAACTTCTAAAGTGATTCGATCTAAATTATTTCTAGGATTTTTATTGAGTATTGATAGGAATTCCTTAATGTAGATTTTTAGCGCATCTTCTGTGAAGATATCCTTTACCATATTCAGTAAATTAATATCGAGAAGTGTCCAAATATCAATCGAAAAGAAGTAGTTTTGAAGTTCTGTAGCAATATCTTGGTTAACTGAACGGTTTTGAAGTTTTGAAATCTGACAGTCAATACAAAGACTAATCAGATAATCACTATAATTGGTTTCTCCTAAAATGCGAAACTTTTCTGCGACTTGCTCCAGTGCTTCAAAGTCTAGATGATTTGAGGCTTGATTGAATTGATTAGCAAGTTTTATGTAGGTTTCGTCCACAAGATATTCTTGTCCGAAAAATTCATTATATTCGACTTTTAGATGTTTTAAAAGTTTGAAAAGAGTATCATTTGAGAGTGATGTTTTGTTATTTTCAAAGTCTGAAAGACTCGCTACAGATCCAGCTACTTGAGCGAGTCTCTGAATAGTGTATTTTCTCTGTTTTCGAATCTGTTTAAATTTTTGACCTTGTTCCATATAAAATTCCCTTATCGGATTTCCGAAATTTCAATAGTTGATACTATTAATAAACTAAAATAATAGTATCAAATTGAAGGAGGTAAAAGCAATGATTATTGAAAAAACTAAATCGGTTGCTGTGTCACTGCTTAGATTTATTAAGCTACTTCCTAAGAAGGAAATGGTACTTTATATCATTTTTGCGCTTCTTTATTCGTGTCAAGGCATTGTAATACCTATAATTATCCAGATGGCAGGTCATATAGATAGTAGTGATAGTCGGGATTTAATAGTTTTTACATTTTCGAGTATCTCTCTTTGGGTGGTTGTGTACGCTTTTATGTATATAGAGAATATTCTGCTTCGTTCTATTATTAGAGCGTTTAATGTAAGCCTATCAGAAAATATTTTAAAGAATCATGCTGCCTTTCCTAAAAACATATCCGATTCTGAGCTTTGCTCACTCTTGACACAAGATCTTGGAATTGTAGACCAGGAGTTCCTCCAATCTTTTCTTATCTCGCCAGTGTGGGGCGCCTCTGTCCTAGTATCTGTAATTTATCTGCTCAAACAAAATATTATTGTAGGTAGTCTTTTTACTGTAGGTGCCTTTCTGATGATTTTGCCTCAGTTTATATTTAAGAGAAAGTTAAAAGAGTCAGGAGAATTACTAAGTAGCTCAAAAGAGAAAAATTTAAGAGCTATTACAGACTTTGGTAAAGGGATTGAAACTATTATTTGCAACCAAGCAGAAAAAGAGAATGTAAAGCAAACTCTCATAACCCTTAGTGAGATGGAGACGACACAATTTAAGTATTATACACTTCATAATTTAGTTATGTTTTGGACAGGACCTCTGAAAGCTGTCGGCTTGATTGGACCATTTGTGATTGGTCTTGTCATGAAACAAAATTCAATTACTACACTTATTGCTATGATGTCTGCTTCAACATATCTTATTAACCCCTTACAACAGATTCTGGAGGCTATTGCAAGTATTCAATCAAGTCAAGTGATAAAAGATAAATTATTGACATTTGGAAGTGAGTCAGAAATTCCTTCAAAAGGGCTTCACATACATACTTTAGAAGAAATTCAGTTAAAAAACGTCACTAAATCTTATGATAATCAAGAGATTTTTCGAGATGTTACGGTTACTTTTTCATTGTCTCAGCATAATCTTATAGTTGGTGATAGTGGTATTGGAAAAACAACACTTTTTAGGTTAATATCAGGGCAAGATAAGGCATATAGTGGGAAAATCATTTTTAAAAGCATTGATGGAAGGGAGCTGACTCCAAATTTAGATAATATTGCAATTATTCATCAAAATCCCTATGTCTTTCATACAAGTGTGCGACATAATCTAACTCTTTATCAAGATTATTCTGACTCATTGCTCATTTCAACACTAAAAAAAGTTGGACTATGGGAGGCTTGTTGTCACCAATTAGACTATGAATTAACTGGAGATAACTTTTCAGGTGGTCAAATCATAAAACTTGAGATTGCACGTGCTATTTTGAGGGGCAAGCAGGTTTTACTTGCGGATGAGATGATGGCTTCTTTAGATGCAGCAAGTTCAAAAGAAATAAGTAATGTCCTGAAACAGTTGCCTAATAGCATTATTGAAATTGCCCATCATTACAATCTGGAAGATTATGATGCTGTCTATAGAATTGAAAATAAGTCAATCGTAAGAATTAAATAGCAAGAGCTACTTTCAGTAAAAGTTAGACAGATTAGTTGCTTAGTTTTTTCTTTTGCTTTACAACTTGAAGATTTTAATTTCAAAGAAAACACCTAAGTCAAGTGACTCAGGTGTTCTTGTGTTATTTTTCTTTTTTGTTATGGTTCAAAATGGCATTGAGGACGATGGCAAGCAAGCTTGCAACGACGATACCGTTTGAGAAGAACATTTGGAAAGCATTTGGTAGGCTGTTGAAGAGGTTGCTACCGTTAAGACCAACCCCTGCAGCGATTGATACCGCAGCAATCAAGAAGTTGTGTTCGTTGTTGGCAAAATCAACACGTGCCAAGATTTGCATCCCTTGGATAGAAACAAAACCGAACATAACAAGCATAGCGCCACCAAGGACTGGGCTTGGGATGATTTGAGCCAAGGCACCAAACTTAGGAAGGAGTCCAAGAAGAACAAGGAAACCAGCTGCATAGTAGATTGGCAAGCGAGTCTTGATACCTGACAATTTCACAAGACCAACGTTTTGTGAAAAACCAGTGTATGGGAAGGTGTTGAAGAGTCCACCAAGGAGAACAGCCAAACCTTCAGCGCGGTATCCGTTACGAAGGCGAGTGCTATCGAGTGGTTCTTTGGTAATATCAGAGAGGGCCAAGTAAACCCCAGTTGATTCAACCATAGACACAGTAGCGATAATACACATCATAATGATTGATGACAACTCAAACTTAGGTACCCCGAAGTAGAATGGCGTTGGCACGTGGACAATAGGTGCCGCAGCTACTGGTGAGAAGTCAACCAAGCCCATGCTTGCTGCGATAGCAGTACCGACAACCAAACCGATCAAGATTGAGATGGATTTGATAAATCCTTTGGTGAAAATATTAACCAAGAGGATGATGAGAACCGTGATAGCGGCAAGGAAGAGGCTTTGACCAGTTGGTTTATCAACATTGTTTCCCATATTTCCGATAGCGACAGGGATGAGGGTCAAACCAATAGTTGTGATGACTGATCCTGTAACGATCGAAGGGAAGAGATTGGCCACTTTTGAAAAGACGCCAGAAACGAGGATAACATAAATCCCTGAAACGATAAGGGCACCAAACATAGCACCGCTACCGTGTTTCTCACCAATCATAATAAGTGGTGCTACTGATTGGAAGGCAACCCCGAGAACAACTGGAAGACCGATACCGAAGTATTTATTAAGTTGAAGTTGGAGGAAGGTTGCTACACCACACATGAAAATGTCGGTTGAAATCAAGTAGGTTAATTCATGAGCTGAATACCCCAAGGCTCCAGCAATCATGATTGGCACCAGGATTGATCCCGAGTACATGGCAAGTAGGTGTTGCAGTCCTAGGACCGCTGCCTGCGAGTGTTTCTCTTTGTTTTGCATTAGATGTCTGCCTCCTTAAATACGACCTGACCATTTTCAAAACGATCCAAACGAGCAAGTGAAACGACTGGGTAGCCAGCTTCTTCCAGAAGGGCACGACCATCTTGGAAAGATTTCTCAATAACGATACCAACCGCTTCAACGTGTGCACCAGCTTCTTCAATGATTTGAATCAAGCCTTTGGCAGCTTGGCCGTTAGCTAGAAAGTCATCAACGATGAGGACCTTATCTTCAGGAGTGAGGAACTTGCTTGCGATAGAGACAGTACTAGTCACCTGCTTAGTGAAGGAGTAGACCTCAGCAGTGAGAATCCCTTCATTCATGGTGATATTTTTAGCCTTCTTAGCAAAAATCATAGGGACATCCAAGGCCTCAGCAGCATAGAGGGCTGGAGCAATACCAGATGCCTCGATAGTCACCACCTTGGTGATGCCTGCATCCTTGAACTTTTCAGCAAAGACCTTTCCAATCTCACGCATGAGGTCAAAGTCCACTTGGTGAGTGAGGAAAGAGTCAACTTTGAGGATGTTCTCCCCAAGGACATTCCCATCTTTGAGAATGCGGTCTTCCAGTAATTTCATATTACCTCCTATAAAAAATATAACTAAAGTGTATTTTGATTTTCCCAGATTCTATTAAGACTCTGACAAAGATCAAAACCATCGAATAACAGAAAAAGGCTTGCAAAGCAAGCCTTTAAAATCATAAAAAGACGGTAAAATCTTTTGATGACTTTCTGACTTACTCATTGTTAGGTGTTACGGCACCTTGTAGAAACGTCACGCCGATTCGTGACATAAATAAGTAATGTTCTCATTATTCGATGAAGCTGTCGTTGGTTGATGATAAACCAACATCAACTCTATTATAATACTATATTTTCTTTGAAGACTCAAAGGATTTTTCCTATGAAAACGCACTATTTTAAAAGTTGGAAAATTCAATCTAACATTATTGTAAGATTTGCTGAGAATTGTCGTTTCTTATAGCATTTCTGTTATAATAGTGGGAAATGAAAGAGGTAGAGTTATGCATAAGATTTTATTAGTGGAGGACGACGAGGTTATCCGTCAACAAGTCAAAAAAATGCTAGAACAGTGGGGTTACGAAGTTGTTCTTGTTGAAGATTTCATGGAAGTATTATCTATTTTTGTAAAAGTAGAGCCCCACTTGGTTCTTATGGATATTGGTTTACCTCTATTCAACGGTTATCATTGGTG
Organism: Streptococcus salivarius; assembly: GCF_002094975.1. NCBI lineage: Bacteria > Bacillati > Bacillota > Bacilli > Lactobacillales > Streptococcaceae > Streptococcus > Streptococcus salivarius. The sequence goes on from NZ_CP015283.1 coordinate 1,382,259, forward strand.
TCAGGAAATTCGTAAGGTCTCCAAGGTGCCTATTATGTTCTTGTCTTCGAGAGATCAGGCCATGGATATTGTTATGGCAATCAATATGGGCGGGGACGACTTTGTGACTAAACCTTTTGACCAAAATGTTCTCCTAGCAAAAATTCAAGGGCTTTTGCGTCGTTCATATGAGTTTGGTAAGGATCAGAGTCTCTTGGAATATATGGGTGTGATTCTGAACCTTAAGGCCATGGATTTGGTTTATCAGGGAGAGGTCGTTTCTTTGACAAAGAATGAGTTTCAGATTTTACAAGTTCTCTTTGATCATGCTGGTAATATCGTTAGTCGGGAAGACCTGATGAAGGAGCTTTGGAATAGTGACTTCTTTATTGATGACAATACCCTGTCAGTTAATGTAGCTCTTTTACGTAAGAAGTTAGAGGCAGTGGGTTTGAAGGATTTTATTGAAACCAAGAAAGGTGTTGGCTACGGGTTGCGTCATGATGGGTAAGTGTCAATTTATCAAATACCATATTAGGTCTCGTCTGACTTTCTATCTTTTGTTTGTCTTTAATGGAATCATATTGGTCTTGTTTGCCTTTTTATTTGAAGAGGTGGCAGATATTCTTTATTATGCTTTGACCATAATGACCTTTGTGACTATCATCATGGTTATTTGGGACTTGGTTAGGTCCTATCACTCTTATAACTTAGCCTATCTCTATGAGGAAATAACACCATCAAGTCCTTTAGAATTTTACCTGGCCCAAGCTTTGGAAAGTGCTAGGGAGGGCCAGATGTCTCAGACTGAGGAGGAGCGCAAGCGCTATACAGATTTGATGGACTACTATACCCTTTGGGTGCATCAAATCAAGACGCCAATAGCAGCCAGTCAATTATTGCTTCAGGATGTTACGGATAGTAAAACGAGGGCTCTCTTGGAGCAAGAGGTATTCAAGATTGATTCTTATACCAATTTGGTTTTGCAGTATTTACGTTTAGAGAATTTTCATGATGATTTGCAGTTGAGGCAGGTTACATTAGAACCCTTGGTTAAAGAAGTTGTTAGAAAACATAGTCTTTTCTTTATTCAAAAAGGATTGACTATTAATCTACATGACTTAGATGTTAAGGTCGTTTCAGATGAAAAATGGCTCTTGGTTATCATAGAGCAGGTCTTGTCAAATAGTTTGAAGTACACAAAAAGCGGTGGTATTGAAATTTACTTCAAAGATAACTGGCTTCATCTTAAAGATTCTGGGATTGGTATTAAAAATAGTGATATTCTACGGGTTTTTGAGCGTGGCTTTTCAGGTTACAATGGTCGACTGACTCAGCAGTCCTCTGGGCTAGGTCTCTATCTTTCTAAGAAAATTGCTGATCAGCTTGGACATGATATTAGTATTAGCTCACAAGTTGGCCAAGGAACCACAGTCTCCATTCATTTTCAAAAGCAGAAGTTGGCGATTGATTAATAACTTACAAAAGTGTAAGAAATATGACCACAAATGAAAGCAAGGGTTATGGTTGAGACCTTGCTTTTTCTATAAAATGGTATCAGAAGTTAAGTAAGAGGTTCCAAAAATCTCTTCCAAATTTATTAAATAAAGGAGCTTATTATGGCGTTACTAGATGTTCAACATGTTAAAAAAATCTATAAAACACGTTTCAAAGGAAATCAGGTTGAAGCCCTTAAAGATATCCATTTCACAGTTGAAAAGGGTGACTATGTTGCAATCATGGGTGAGTCTGGCTCAGGAAAATCAACCTTGCTCAACATCCTTGCCATGCTTGATAAACCAACAGCAGGGCGTGTCTATCTTAATGGTATGGACACAGCAACCATTAAAAATAAGGATGCTTCCAGTTTTCGTCGTGAAAAATTAGGGTTTGTTTTCCAAGATTTCAACCTTTTGGATACCCTATCTGTTAAAGATAATATCTTACTACCTTTGGTCCTTTCTCGACGCCCACTTAAGCAAATGATGACACAAGTAGAAGCTATCAGTCGTCAATTGGGGATTCATCCCTTGCTAGAGAAGTACCCTTATGAAATTTCAGGTGGACAAAAGCAAAGGGTTGCGGTTGCGCGTGCAATCATCACTAAACCAGAAATACTCTTAGCAGATGAGCCAACAGGTGCCCTGGATTCCAAATCTTCAGCAGCTCTCTTGGATGTCTTTGATGCAATCAATGCCAGTGGTCAGACCATTCTTATGGTAACTCACTCGACAGCGGCTGCCAGTCGTGCACAGCGTGTTCTCTTTATTAAGGATGGTATTCTATATAATCAAATCTTCAAAGGAGATAAGTCTGAACATCAAATGTTCCAGGAAATTTCCGATACACTAACTGCAATGGCAAGTGAGGTGAACTAATATGTTTCTTCTGACCAATAGACTGGCTTTGTCCAATCTCATAAAAAATCGTAAGCTTTATTATCCATATGCTTTAGCAACTATTTTGGCTATTGCCATTACCTATATTTTTACATCTTTAACGCTTAATCCGCATCTGGATGACTTAACTGGGTCAGATCCTATCAAGATGGTTTTGGGGATGGGACTTGTGATTGTCGCCCTCTCTTCTGGAATTATTGTTCTTTATGCCAATAGCTTTGTTATGAAAAATCGTTCAAAGGAGCTTGGCCTCTATAGTATGTTAGGCTTAGAGAAGCGTCACCTCTTTAGTATGATTCTAAAAGAAACGGTGATTATGAGTTTTGTGACTCTGCTTCTAGGTATAGGTGTGGGAGCACTATTTGATAAACTCATTTATGCTTTTCTTCAAAGGCTTATCGGTGAAAGTACTGGTTTAGTTTCGACCTTTCAAGTAATGACAATTCCTATTGTTCTTGTCATCTTTGCTTGTATTTTTAGTTTATTGGTTTTGGTAAATGGTTTCCGATTGCTACGGCTTAATCCTTTACAATTAACTAAAGATGGCCTTAAGGGTGAAAAAAAGGGACGTTTCCTAGTTATTCAAACCTTTTTGGGGCTTGGGTCTATGGGGTATGGTTACTATCTTGCTCTCTCTGTTCAGAATCCAGTAATAGCTATTATGAGTTTTTTCTTGGCTGTTTTACTAGTTATTCTAGGAACTTATCTTCTCTTTAATGCCGGGACTACAGTAGTTCTGCAACTCTTGAAAAAGAAGAAAAACTACTATTACAAGCCTAATAATATGATTTCCATTTCCAACCTTGTCTTTCGGATGAAAAAAAATGCAGTTGGTCTGGCGACTATTGCTATCCTCTCAAGCATGGTTTTGGTGACGCTTGTAGGCGCTGCAAGTATCTATGCTGGTAAAAAAGACTATCTAGCGAGTGCTACTCCACATGATTATTCAGTTGCGGGCAATAAAGTTGACCTTACAAGCACTAAAAAGCTTATGGATGATTTCTTAATCAAAACAGGTGAGCAAGCAAATGAAAAAGTAGCTGTCTCTTATCTTTTATTTGGTATAAAAAATCAAGAAACTAATAAGTTAACCGTTTTTACTAAAAATGAAAGAAAAGTTGTTCCAAAATCAATTGTTCTGGTCTTTTCTCAAGAAACCTTTAAGCAATTGACAGGGAAAGAACTCAATCTCAGTTCTAATCAAATTGCCTTATACACTAAGAATAAAACATTGAAGACGCAAAAGAGTCTGTCCATAGATGGTAAGAACTACCAGATTCATAGGCAACTTGGTGACTTTATCAATAAAAAAATACCAAATATCTATAAGATTATTGTGTCAGATTATAGCTACTTAGTTGTACCAGATATCAAGATTTTTGAGTCATCAATGAAAGGGACATCAATAACGCAAGCTACTTATGTTGGTGTTAACGTCAAGAACCCTACACATGATGCCAAGAAAAATTTAGATTTGCTAGACCAAATAGCAGGTGAAGCAACAAAACAGTTAGATAGTCAAACTACTGGTGTCCCTGTGTCTTACTTCTCTGCAAACAGCCGATATGATGCAGAAGGGATGGTAAATGGCTTTGTTGGTGGAACCTTCTTTATTGGTATCTTCCTATCCATCATCTTCATGCTTGGCACAGTTCTTGTGATCTACTACAAACAGATTTCTGAAGGTTATGAGGATCGTGAGCGTTTTGTTATTCTTCAAAAGATTGGTTTGGACGACCTTCAAGTCAAGCAAACCATTCGTAAGCAAGTTCTTACAGTCTTCTTCCTTCCTTTGATTTTTTCCTTTATTCACTTGGCCTTTGCCTATCATATGATCAGTTTGATTGTCCGTATCATTGGAGTTCTCAATCCAGATCTTATGTTAGTAGTTACAATCATTGTTTGTGGGGTATTCTTCCTAGCCTATGTCTTGGTTTTTGCCCTTACTTCACGTTCATATCGCAGAATCGTATCAATGTAACTGACCTAGAGTCTAGCTTCAAACTAGGCTCTATTTTTTTATGCTATAATAGATGACAGAATTATAAATCATCGGAGAAAACACATGTCACAGACCATTGATGTCAAACGTTACGAGGAATTGGCACGTCAAAAGCAGGGGGAGCACCGTAAATTTCTAGCACAACTCAAGAAGAAAGCTCCTAAAAATTTAGATAAGATTGTTCAGCAGGTACACAATGAAGTTTTTCAGGAGATTGATTGTGTCCAGTGTGCCAATTGTTGTAAGACGTTAGGCCCAGACTTTACAGAGCAGGACATTACTCGTATTGCTAAGCATTTTCGCATGAAGTTACCTGCCTTCGAGGAAATGTACCTGCAGGTAGATGAGGATGGCGACAAGGTCTTCAAGTCCATGCCTTGTCCATTCTTAGGGCCTGATAATCTCTGTGACATCTATGATGTCCGTCCTAAGGCTTGTGCCGCCTTTCCTCACACGGATCGTAAGAAAATCTATCAGATCAATCATCTGACTATTAAAAATACGCTTTTCTGTCCAGCCGCCTACCTTTTTGTGGAAAAACTCAAGGATAGGATTTAGAAAGGAACTGTTATGAGACGCTTTAATGCAGGTGTTATCACCCTACTTATCATTGCTGCCTATTTTATCGCAACAGCTTTTATTCCAGATTTGTATTTGGCCTTTAATTATAAATTGATTTTAGCCTTGCTTTTTGTGCTTTTGAGCTGGCAATCTAAGGGGAAATTTCTCTTTTTCTTGGGGATGGCTTTTCTATCAACCTATATTCATGACCTCTTTAGATTGGACTATTCGGAATGGACCCTCTTTGTAGGGATTCTTATCTTGGGAATTGCGGTGGACCGTTTGAGCAAGCCAAGTTATAAGAAGAACTTCTCTTACAAGGTGTCTAAAGAACATGAGCGAGAGATTTTTGCTAAGACCTTATTTTCAGAGTCTGTTCAGGTGGTGACTTCACAAAACCTCGAAACTGTCTATGCCAATGCCGATTTTGGACGTTTGACTTTAGATTTGCGTCAGGCTCAGTTTATGACGGACCGACCTCAGATTGTGGTTCAAGCCAATTTTTCTCAGGTTATCATTCGAATTCCTAAGGATTGGCAAGTGGATACACACGGGCTTCATACAAGTCTAGCAGGAGTGAAAGGCTACGATAGTCTGGGAGAGCGAGACTTGTCTAGCACTACAGTTTCTCTAACAGGTTCAGTATCCTTTGGACAGGTAACTGTCAAACATTGAAAATGATGAAAGGGCGAAAGCTCTTTTTTTCTTGAAAATCCTTCTTAGATAACATTGAATACGTTTACAAATAGTGCTATACTGATAGTGAAAATAATTGGAAAATTGCAATCATTTTTTTAGAAAGGAGTTTCCTTATGAAACGGTTTAATGCTCGGGCCTTCTTGTTGCTTTTGCTAGCAGCTTGTTTTATCGCCAGTGCCTTTATTCCAGATTTTTGGATTATGGTCAATTATAATCTGGTTTTCTTCGTGGCCTTCTTTTGTTTTGGTATCTTGAATAAGCGGCCTCTCCTCATTTTTCTTGGTTTGGCCTTCTTATCACCCTATATTCATGACTTGTTAAACCTCGATTTTGCACAGTGGAATCTCTTTAGCGGTATCTTTCTCATTGGTTTGGCCTTAGAGCTTTTTTATGGCCGTAGTGAAAAGAAAGGCCTTACTAAAGACTATAAGGTTAATAAGAACGACCAAGAGGGACCTCATATTTCTGTTAAGACCTATATGGCTGAGGATAGGTATCGCATCTATTCTCAAGAAATCGAAACAGTTGATATGAATCTAGCTTTTGGTGAGCTTTGGTTGGATTTGAGTCAGGCCAAGTTTGCGTCAGATCAGGTAGCTGTTCATCTTGATGCTAAGTTTGGTGAAGTTCATATCCGACTTCCTCACGGCTGTGTCATGGATAGCACTGGAATTTCACATCCTCTGTCATCTGTGAAGGTGGATCGTTTTGAATCTGATATCGAGCAAGTTGAAACTAGGCTTCATCTGAGCGGAAGTCTCTTCTGTACGGAGTTGGAAGTGGAGTATTAAGGGAAGTCCAATGATGTCAGCGATATTGTCAAGCATAGCTTCTATATAAAAGAAAGGAAAGCACTGATGGGTGAGACAGTTATTCAGGTTTCTTCTCTTGGAAAACGTATCAAGGGAAAGACCATTTTAGAGGAGATTAGTTTTGAGATAAACAAGGGCGATTGTGTGGCCTTGATTGGACCTAATGGGGCAGGTAAGACTGTCTTGATGTCCTGTATTCTTGGTGATAAAAAGCCGAGTAATGGTCAGGTCCTCATTGATGGTAAGGCAGGTAAGGCCAAAAATCAAATCGCTGTTCTCCTTCAGGAAAATACCATTCCAAATAGTTTGAAAGTGGAAGAGCTGATTGCCTTCTTCCAATCTATTTCTGATAATCCCTTGACCAATCAAGAGGTACAAGACCTCTTACAATTCAAGGAAGACCAGTACCAGCAGTTTGCGGACAAACTTTCTGGTGGACAAAGACGTCTTCTAGCTTTTGTCCTTTGTTTGATTGATAAACCTAAAATCCTCTTTTTGGATGAGCCGACAGCGGGTATGGATACCTCCACTCGTCAGCGTTTCTGGGAGATTATCAATGACTTGAAAAAAGCTGGGACAACTATCCTCTATTCCTCTCACTATATCGAAGAGGTGGAACACACAGCTGACCGTATCTTAGTCCTCCATCAAGGGAAACTCATCAGAGATACCACGCCATACGCTATGCGACACGAAGAGAAAGAGAAGCAGGTCACTCTTCCAAGTAGCTTTGTTAACATTGTTCATGGACTGCCAGACATCTATGAGATTACCGAAAAGAGGGATGTCATCAGCTTCATGACCAAAGATATCGAAAAAGTATGGCAAAAGCTTGAAGAAGCAGGCTGTGGAATTTCTGATATTGAAATTCAAAATAAAACACTCTTGGATAGCCTATTTGATTCAACAAGGGAGGACAAGTCATGAAAGCATTATTAAAAATAGAATGGATAAAAACGTGGCGTAGCTGGCCAGTCTTTATCATGGGAATCGGGATGCCTGTTGGCTTTTTCCTCCTTTTCTCAAGTATTGTCTCAACACCTAATCCTGAGGCTCAAAAAGAGTTTTTGCTGTCTTATATGTTAACCATGACTGGCTTTTCCATGTCTAGCTTTGGTTTATTCACCTTCCCTTATATGTTGCAAGAGGACCAAACGGAGCATTGGCTGACCTATATCGAGCATTCCAAAATCAGCATTTCGGCTTATTATCTATCTAAGATCTTTCGTGTTTTGCTGAATTTTATGGTTGCTATCATTGTGACCTTTTGTGTGGGAGCTTTTGTTCGAGATGTTGAGTTGCCTTTGTCGGGTTGGCTAGGGTCAGGTGCCCTCTTACTCTTGTCAAGTCTGGTTTTTCTAGCTTTTGGTTTGCTTATCGCTCAGATTAAATCTCAACAAATCATGTCTGTGGTTGCAAATATCACCTACCTTGGCCTAGCTATCGTGGGTGGGTCATGGATGCCTATTTCCATGTTCCCTAAGTGGGTTCAGAGCATCTCTGAGTGGACACCTGTCTATCATGTCAATGAGTTGGTCGTTAATTTTGCAAAGGACGGGACATTTTCATGGAAATCACTCTTATTTATTTTGGCTTATACTGTAGTAGCAACAGGGCTTGCACTCTTTATCAAGTCGCAAAGAGAAAGTGATCGAGGTTAAAGGAGAAATAATGGATATTTGGCAGGAAATGTATGAAAAGGCTCAAGCCTTGTATCAGCCACAGGAAGTCTCAGACTTTGTCTATGCTAGGCACGTTGTCGCTGCCGTTGAGGCTGAAGATGGACAAATTTTCACAGGCTTTTGTATGGAAGGGACGTGTGGTGTTTTCCACCTATGTGCTGAAAGGGCTGCCCTTTTCAATATGTATCAAGAATCTGGTCAAACTAAGGTCAAGCGTATTATCGCCTTTCGTGACCAGCCACCTCATGGTGGACCGTCTGGTATGCCTTGTGGGGCCTGTCGAGAATTTCTAATGGAACTCCATCCCGATAATCGTAGCTTGGAGTTTATGGTTGACTACGAAACACGTCAAACCATTACTTTGGGCGAATTATTGCCACTATGGTGGGGAGAAGAACGGGCTCTACAGTTTGAAGAAAAGTCGCAAGACAAGGCTTAAAGTTTATCGAAATTACAAAATCCTCACATCTTGAGTGTGAGGGTTTATTTTTTTTTGGAATTAATTTCAGAAAATTCGAAATTTACCTTGAAATTCAAAATGAAAGTGCTATACTATTCTGTGAAAATAGAAAGAAGGTTTCATTATGGAGTCACTTGTATCTTTTAGTAAATGGCTCAGCAAATGGTTTACTGTAGCTGTTATCCTTTGGGCGGCCTTTAACTATGCCCTTCCCGCAACTAGTAGTTGGGTCATTCCCAATACGGCTTATCTACTTGGTTTGATTCTCTTTGGTATGGGACTTACCTTGACCACTGAAGATTTTAAACGTATTGCTAAGCGTCCAATTACAGTTGTCCTTGGGACTGTTGCCCACTATGTCATCATGCCTGGTTTGGCTTGGTTACTTTGTATGATTTTCCATCTGAAAGGTGCGACAGCAGCAGGGGTTATCCTTGTTGGGTCTTGTCCAAGTGGAACTTCATCTAGTGTTATGGCCTTCCTTTCAGGTGGGGATGTTGCCTTGGATGTCTCTATTGAAACCCTCTCAACTCTCTTGGCACCACTCATGATTCCAACCCTCTTGTCATTCTTGGCCGGTCAGTACGTGAGTGTCCCTGCCCAAAGCCTCTTCCTTAGTACCTTGCGTATCGTGGTTGTCCCTATTATCTTGGGTGTGCTTGTTCACTCAATCTTTGGTAAGAAAATTGATGCCATCATCAAGATTATGCCTTTGATTTCTCAAGCTGCCATCCTCTTGATCGTTGGAGCAGTGGTTTCTGCCAACCATGCTAATATTTTCACAGCAGCGACAGCTCTTGTCATTCCAGTCGTTATGCTCCACAATCTTTGTGGTTATGCCCTTGGTTTTGGATTTTCAAAAATTCTTGGTTTGGAAGAGCCACAACAAAAAGCTATTACCTTCGAAGTGGGGATGCAAGACTCAAGTCTTGGAGCAACCCTTGCCATGAAATATTTCGTGCCACAAGCTGCTATCCCATCAACTATCTTTAGTATTTGGCACAATATCTCAGGTTCTATCCTTTCATCATGGTGGAAGAACCATTCAAAAAATAGTCATTAAGATAAATAAAAGCTAACCTTGGGTTGGCTTTTTTTCTTGTCTTTACGTCACATGACAAATGTCATGTCATGTCATGACATCTGGTGCTAAAAAGAGAGTGACTAAAAAGATATACTTTAGTCATAACTTAGAAATAATAAAAAACGAAAGAGGTCATCTCATGAAAATCAAAACATCTTATCTTATCTATGCTGTTATCGGAACTGTCTTTGCTGGACTTAGCATGTTTACTGATATCTTTGAAAAAGGCAACTTTGAAGCTATTTTCTCAAATCTTGGCATGATTATTGGCTTGTCTATCTCAGCCTACATTCTCATCACTATGGCTAAAAGTTTTATCGACCTTGTTATTAATGAATTGAAAAACTAGGAGATCCAGCATGAAAAAACTAAAAATACTGAGCATCATGCTCCTAGCGGCAATTTGGACTATCCTCTTTGCCTATGTCCTATTTCATGGTAGCAGTGATATTCTCTACAGTGTTATGGGCGTCTCAATTGCAGCCTGTTATGTTTTTCTAGCCTTCTACCAAAAGAAAGGAAGTCACAAACATGAGTGAAGCGGTCCTTCAAGTCACAAATCTTGTCAAAAAGATCAAAGGTAAAACGATTTTAGATCATATTAGTTTTGAGGTGGGACAAGGTGACTGCCTTGCCTTGATTGGGCCCAACGGTGCGGGTAAGACGACCTTAATGTCCTGCATACTTGGTGATAAGAAAGCCAGTAGCGGTCAAGTCTTTATCAAGGGCAAAAAGGGGAAAGCACAAGATCAAATTGCAGTTCTCCTCCAAGAAAATACCATTCCCTCAAAATTAAAAGTTAAGGAACTGATTGTTTTTTTCCAAGATATTTCTGAAAATGGATTATCTAAGGAAGAGATTCAAGCACTCTTACAATTCAAAGACGACCAGTATCAGCAGTTTGCGGACAAACTTTCAGGGGGACAAAAACGTCTTCTTGCCTTTGTCCTCTGTCTCATTGGCAAGCCTGACATTCTCTTTTTAGATGAGCCGACAGCAGGGATGGATACGACGACACGCCAACGCTTTTGGGAAATCATCAATGACCTGAAAAAGTCTGGTGTAACCATCCTCTATTCGTCCCACTATATTGAAGAAGTGGAACACACAGCTGACCGTATCTTGGTCCTCAATCAAGGGAAACTCATCAGGGATACTACACCACATGCCATGCGTAGCGAGGAAAAGGAAAAACAAGTCACTTTACCAAGTCGCTTTGCGCCAAGTCTTGATAAACTGGCAGCCATTTATGAAGTAACTAAAAAACGTGATGTTGTAACCTTTATGACTAAAGATATTGAAAGTATTTGGAGTAGTTTACAAGCTCAAGGCTGTCGCATTTCTGACATTGAAATTCAAAATAAGACACTGTTAGATAGCCTATTTGATAGCACAAGGGAGGACAAGTAATGCAAGCACTACTTAAAATCGAATGGATAAAAACATGGCGCAGTTGGCCTGTCTTTATCATGTCTATCGGAATGCCCGTCGGATTTTTCCTCTTGTTTTCAGGTATGGAGATGAGTCCTGACCCAGCGTCACAAAAAGCTTTTATCTTGTCCTATATGTTGACCATGACAGGATTCTCTATGTCCAGCTTTGGCTTTTTTACCTTTCCCTACATGCTTAGAGAGGACCAAACGGAGCACTGGCTAACCTATATCGAACATTCAAAAATCAGTATTCAGGCCTATTACCTCTCTAAAATCTTCCGTGTTCTTATGAACTTTATGGTAGCTATCCTAGTGACTTTCTGTGTGGGAGCTTTTGCGCGTGATGTTGAGATGCCATTATCACATTGGCTTGGTTCAGGGGCTCTTTTACTCTTGTCAAGCCTAGTCTTCCTATCCTTTGGCTTGCTTCTTGCCCAAATTAAGTCTCAACAAATCATGGCTATCGTCGGAAATATCGTCTTTCTAGGTCTTGCTATTATCGGTGGTTCTTGGATGCCAGTAACCATGTTTCCAAAATGGGTTCAGCACATTTCGGAGTGGACACCCATCTATCATATCAATCAGTTAGTAGTCAATTTCGCAAAAAAAGGGGAATTTTCATGGAAATCGCTCATTTTTATCTTGGTCTATGCTACAATAACTACAGGCTTAGCCCTTTTTATCAAATCTTACAGAGAAAGTGACCATGTTTAGAAGTTACCAGAAGAATGATTTCGCTTATTTTGTTAGTCTGATTTTCCTTGTTTTCCCAATCTTAGGAGTTTTTGGCGGGTATTTTCCAGTCTGGACCCTGTTATTGACAGGTTTGTTTACCATCGCTTATCTCCTTATAGTGTATTTGAAAAAAGCTTATAGCAAGTGGATTCCCTTTCTGTGGTTTTACACTCTAGCTTACATTATCTTTATGTCCATGACCTTCCAGGGTGGCATGATGTGGTTTGTTTTTTTCAACGTTAATCTTCTCGTTTGGCACTTTGAGGATAGCATATCTTCTTATCGATTCTTATCCTTTCTAACGACACTCTTGATTTTGACGTCATCATCCTTCCAACTGACAGACGATTTGAGCACCCACCTCATGTCTCTGGCTATTACTCTTTTTTCTTTGGGAATGTACTATTTTCAAAACCGTATACGTCAGGAGAGAAAGATGGAAGAAGCCCTTGCAGAGCAGAATCGGACCATTAATATCCTGTCAGCTGAAAATGAACGCAATCGTATCGGTCGTGATTTGCACGATACCTTAGGACATACCTTTGCTATGATGAGTCTTAAAACAGAGTTAGCTCTGAAACAGATGGACAAGGAGCAGTATGAAGCTGCTAGAAAGAATCTGGAAGAATTGAACCAGATTAGTCGTGACTCCATGTACGAGGTGCGTGAGATTGTCAATAAGCTTAAGTACCGAACCGTGGCCGAGGAGTTACTGGAACTCGAGCGACTCTTTGACCTATCTGATATCGTCTTGACCGTGGATAGTAGTCTTGACTTAGACAGCCTGTCACCTGTTAGCCAGTCGACCTTGTCCATGGTGCTTCGTGAACTGGCCAATAATGTCATCAAACATAGTCAGGCTGAAAGCTGTCAGATTCGTCTAAGACGTGATCATGGTATTGTCCTTGAGTTTGAGGATGATGGTTGTGGCTTTGAGGAAGTCACAGGACAAGAGCTACACAGTATCAGAGAGCGTCTTAGTTTGGTAGATGGAGACTTGGAAATTCTGTCTCAATCGCATCCAACCATTATTCGTGTGCATTTAAAAGAGGGAGGAAAAGCATGAAATTATTAGTCGCCGAAGACCAGTCAATGTTGAGGGATGCCCTCTGCCAACTCCTTATGTTGGAAGACGATGTCGAAGAGGTCCATGCGGCCAGTGATGGCCAAGAAGCCATTGCTCTCTTGGAAAAAGAAGAAGTCGACGTAGCCATTTTAGACATTGAAATGCCAGCTAAGACAGGCCTTGATGTCCTTGAGTGGATTCGAGCCAATCAAAGAGAAGTAAAGGTCGTCATTGTGACTACTTTCAAACGTAAAGGCTATTTTAAACGAGCCCTTGCAGCACAGGTGGATGCCTACGTGCTCAAAGAGCGTTCCATCAGTGACCTCATGGCTACCATCCATAACGTCCTAGCAGGTCATAAGGAGTACTCACCAGAGCTTGTCGAAGGTGTTGCCTTTGACAATAACCCACTCAGCCAACGTGAACAAGAAGTCTTGGCCATGGTAGCCCAAGGTTCAACCAATCAAGAAATTGCAGAAAGCCTCTTTCTTTCAAATGGAACTGTCCGAAATTACATGACAGCCATCCTGACTAAACTCGATGCAGGCAACCGAACAGAAGCCGTTAGCATTGCCAAAGAAAAAGATTGGTTGGGGTGAGGAGAGGTAGATAAGAATGAAGTCACCATTGGTGGCTTTTTTCATTATCCTGTCCTATATAGAAAGTATTTTGCATTTTTTCCAATATTTTGATTTATAATAGTGCTATAATTGTAGATAATAATTTTGTTAATTCTAATAACAACCTTTGGATGAAAAGGAGATATCAAATGGTAGTTTCTGAAAAACGAATTGAAGACCTAAAAGGATTAAAATTTAATGTTCCTTCATATCAAAGGGGATATCGCTGGACTGAACATGAGGTTACAACTCTTTTAGAAGACCTCTATACACATAGTAAACAAAACAGAGATTATAAGTACTGTTTGCAGCCCTTGATTGTTAAGAAAGTTTCAGATAATACTTATGATGTAGTTGATGGTCAACAGAGGCTAACAACGATTTTTATTTTTTTGAAATTTATGTCTGCTGAATTTAGTAGTGGCCGTAGAAGAAGTAATCAATATGATTACTTTGAGTTGGTTTATGAAACAAGAGAACAGAGTGCTAAATATTTAAAAGAATTAAATTTTGATACTTATCAAGAAATCGAGGATTATGATATTGATGCACATCATATCAGTAAAGCTTTTGCTGCTATTGATAAATGGGTGGAACGAGAAGATATTAATTCGGATAATGCTTTACACGATATTTATCAAGTCTTAACAGAGGCTGTTTTCTTTATTTGGTATGAAATTGATGAGACAGAAGACCCTATAAAACTATTTACTAAAGTTAACTTAGGTAAGATTCCTTTGACTAATGCTGAGCTCATTAAGGCTCTATTGTTAGATCAAACTAATTATGAATCTGAAAATGATAGTGAAAGGATACAAAGGGGGATAGATTGGGATAATATTGAACATCGACTTCAAGAGGAATCATTTTGGAAGTTTCTTACAAATAGTGAGAATTATGTCACTAGGATAGATCTTTTGTTTAACCTACTTGAACATCGTACTTTAGAAATACCTCAAAATGATATTTACTCAACTTTCTACTCAACTTTCTACTCAATCTACGCAAAATATCAAAATGCCGAAAATAAACCGACTTTTATAAGTAACTACTGGAATGAAATCGACTTATTATTTGATGAATTAACTAACTGGTACAGGGACCTAAATAGATACCATTTAATCGGCTATCTATTATCGGTTGACGCTAAGAAAATTGAAGAGGTCTTTGAAGCTACTAGAGGGATGAAAAAGTCGGAAGCTTTTTCTAAATTAAAAGACCTTGCTTATAAAACTCTTGCGGGTGATATAGATTCTATAGAAGAACTTTCCTATGGTACTAAAAATAAAACTATCAAATCTACTCTTTTACTGTTTAATCTCGTTACTTTGATTAATAAGAGTGAAAAACAATATCGATTTCCTTTTGATATTTATAAGAAAGAGAAATGGGATATCGAGCATATTCATGCTACGGCTGATGAGACTGCTGAAGCTGATGATAGTCTAGCTAATTTAACTTTGCTAGACGCTAATACGAATCGATCTTATGGAAATAGTCCGTTTGATCAAAAACGAAGAATTATTATTGAGGTTGATGCAGAAGGGAAATTTGTACCTGTTTATACGCGTAATGTGTTTTTGAAAGTCTATAGCAATGAGGTAGATGGACTTGATGACTGGACTGAAAAGGATAAAGACAGTTATATTCAAGCGATAAAACAGGAATTTAACCAATTTTTTGGAGATTATGAGGAGTAGTCATGCAAGAGATCAACGCAAAATATAACTTAAAATCATTGTTAGAAAATTATCGAGTCGTAATTCCCTTGATTCAGCGAGACTATGCACAAGGTAGAAAGGATAAAAGAACCACCGAAGTTCGAAAAAAATTACTGCAGGATATTAATACTGCCTTAATTGACACAAACGTTGGGCCACTCGATTTGAATTTTATTTATGGAAAATCAACTAATGGGAAGTTTATTCCATTAGATGGACAACAACGTCTGACAACTTTATTCTTGGTTTATCTTTTTGCTTATAGAGATAATGATGAGTGTGACTTTTTGGGTAATTTCTCTTATGAAACTAGAAAGTCTTCTACACAATTTTTCGAGAGTCTAGTTGAGAATAGAAGAATTTTTTTTACAAAAGCAAAAAGTCCTTCCGAAATCATAAAAGATGAGCCGTGGTTTGCAGATTCATGGCAGTTAGATCCAACTGTACAAGGTGCTTTGAAAACACTAGATGACATTTCTGACTCTTTTGATTATGGGTTTGATTATGTTTCAGTATTATCAGATTCTAGTAACCAAAAACTTGTGTTCAATTTCCTTGATATAGATAAACTTGGTTCAGAAGATGAGCTCTATATCAAACTGAATTCTAGGGGGCGCCCGTTAACTGACTTTGAAAATTTTAAAGCAAGATTAATTGATAGAATAAAGAAAATAGATAGTCATTTAGAAAGGGAATTTTCCCAAAATATTGATACAAAATGGACTGATGTTATTTGGAATATTGATAAAAATGCCTTTGACACCAACTTTTTAAATTTATTTGAAATTGTCCTTATCAATAATTTAGATAGCCTTGATTATTCTAAACGTGATAATTGGACTCTTGAAATTGACTTTGAAACTATAGAAATAAGTCATATAGAAATAATTGTATCTGTTCTTGATTTCCTCTCCAAGAATAAAATGACTGATGCTTCATCTATCTTAGAATGTTCAATAGTTAACAAAACTCTGAAGGATAGGGTTTACTTTCACGTTATTTCAACATTCATTGAACATCAGGGTGATACATTAGATACTAGCTATAAAAACTGGTACCGTATCTTTAGGAACCTGATTAATAACTCAGTTATAGATTCTCAAGATTCATATGAACGGGCAATCAAGGGGATTAATGAACAAATCGAACATACTTCAGACCTGCTAGAATATCTAGCCGAGGGAAATAGAATTAATGGTTTCAGTATTGACCAAGTTGACGAAGAGATTGAAAAAGCTAAATTGATAACAGCAGATGATTCCTATAGAGAGATTATTGAAGTTGCTGAAAATCATCGCTATTTTGATGGTCAGATTCGAAGTTGCTTCTACTTCGAAGAGAATGATTTGCCAAGCAGAAAGATTGATGATATTTCAATCTATTGGAATAAAATATCAAAAATGTTTACTGAAATAGAGCCTAAAGAAGGTCTATTAATGCGGGCAGCTTTGCTAGCTCTAGGAGACTATACAATGACTACAGCTAATAATTATAAAACGCTGTATCGGGATAATTCAAATGAGTCTTCTGGGTATGCACCAAGCCTTAAAAGTTTATTTTCATCTCGAAATGAGTATGTCAAAAGATTACTTGATGAAGTAGATATTACCAAGCCACTAGATGGTGAGTATCGTCGTATTATCCAAGACAATATTAGTCATCTGACTCCTCAGGAATGGCGTTATGCCTTCATTTCTTATTATGAAACCATGTTTAGTAAAATGGATTCTTCACAATATAGAATGAAATCTCCGTTCTGGCTTAATCGGTCAGAAGAGATGTTGTTAATTCCCAATAAGAGCTCTAGTGCTAGAAACTATGATATTCATTTGATAGCCCTAGAAGAAAAACTAAAGGAATTAGGAATACAATCTTATTATCAAAGTGAGAAAGGGATTGAAAGTACCAATAGGATTCTTTATGTAAACGAAGTATATGAAGTCAGATTTCGAGGAAATCATTTTAGCCTTAATTTAATAGGTGGTGAAGAAGCAGAGGAAGAACATTTTGATCCTACGCTATCATTTTTGGATATAGCAGAATACTTGAATAATAAATTGCACTAATATTATCACAAAGGCTAGTGAAGTTCACACTGGCCTTTGTGTATTAAATCTCAATTTTTATTGTAAGCTAGTATAAAAAAGACTTGAGATAATTACGAATAGAATGAGGATAATGATATTATATTCTAGAAGTTATAATCAAGCATGAGGTCGATTAATGAAAGAAGAAAATAATTTGCAAGGGAAAACCAGTCGCCTTTTATATTTTATGTCTGAATTGGAAAAGGGGCATAAGGTTAATAAAACTGATTACCTTAAACGTTTTAATATCGCCGAGCGAACCTTTAAAGATGATTTAAGGGAATTAAAGGAAAATCTAAAAATACTTAGAGATGACATGAAAATAAAGTATTCTCGACTTGCAGGAACCTATGAGGCAGAATATAACCATGGTTATGGTAACTTAAAGTACAACCAGGCCGTCATCTTGTCTAAGATTCTTTTAGAAAGTAGAGCACTACGTGTTGAGGAAGTTAGAGAAATCATTGATACCTTTGTAGAGAGAGCTGTTGATGATAGGGAACGTCAGCGTATTAGAAACTTTACGGAACGGGAACTAGAGGAGTATAAGGAATTATCGATTTACAGGGACAATAAGAGTAAATCAATCTTGCCTCATCTATCCGCTATTTTTGATGCTATTGAGAATCAGAAGCCTCTTTCTTTTAAGTATACGAAATACCAAGGTAAGGATGCCGATTATGATGTGTTACCGGTCTCGATTATGTTTAATGACCATTATTTTTATTGTATGGCATATAAAGTTGAAGAAAAAGATGGAAGATTAAAAATAGATACAAGGAGTCTGCGTAATTTTCGACTGGATCGTTTTAAAACTGTTCATCGTTCGAAGCATAATACAGAATTAATATTAAGTTCTGAGGAATTAACTCAAATTTTGTCAGATAGTGATGTTCGTTATCATACTTTCTTGATGTTTTCAGATACGGAAAAATTTCGGATTAGATTCAGATATGTTGGTCAGTTTTGGGAAGTACTTGAAGATGATATCCCTGCACTTAAAGTTATTGAGAAAGATACAAGGAGTACAGTTCCTAGGGTAATATATGAAATTGAAACCTATGGCAGAGATAGTTTTCAACGTTATATTGATCGATTTAATGGGGTGTTTACTATACTTGAACTAGAAAAAATAAATAAGTAAAATTGACACTTATTTTAAATAGCATTTCGCAAAAAAACAGAAGTACGTTTTATACGTACTTTTTTTGTTGTATTGTTTGAAAGTATAAAACAGATGGACAATGATATGTTTAAGGTACTTGTATTGTGTATTTCTGGTGATAAAATATAGTTGTAAATAAATAATGCAAAACAAAAGTACAGCATTTATTACCAAAAGGAGGAAAGCAAAATGTCTAAAATTAGAAAGATTATTTATAGAAACAAAATGAAACTAATGGAGAACAGACACTCAACAAAAGGTGTTTATTGTCATGGAGCTAAAAAAATAAAATAGTTTATGAGACTAATGCCAAAGCACTTCGTGCAGTAATGTTGTGTGAGGATCAAACCATTCGTACTTATTATTGTCATTATTGTGCAGGATTTCATACAACCTCAAGACCTGAACATGATGAATTAGATGATTTGTATATGTTTGCGAGAGCATATGTTTGTTAATGGTTAACACTAATAATGAACATAAACAAGGAAAACACATCTTTTCAGTGTGAAGTGTTGAAATTCATTCAATAGTTTAGGGATAAGAAATTTTATTTTAAAGGGAGAGAAATTATTATGAACCTTATCATATTTTTTACCACAATTAATGTGTTAACATTCATGGCTTATGGAATTCTTTTTTGCATGAAATTAAAAATTAAGCGACTTGAAAAAGAAAACGAAAAGATTGAAGCTCGAAGAAAGATATATTTAGCCATTTTGGAGGATGACGAAGATGCATTGTTAGCCATTATGAAGAAGGACAAAGAGTTATTGTTAGATGTGATAAATGGACTTTAATATATTTTTTCGTTTTTTAGATGAAGACTTTCATCTTTTCCATAGCTTGGTTCTAAAGCTTACAACTACTTGAAGCAATTGTTCAAAGGAATTTTTATCATTGTGTAAAGTTATGATTTATACTCACAGAACTCAAAAAAGTAATTATTCCAAATTCTTTTTAGATTGTCTATCATTAAGTCACCATATGGTGGCTTTTCTTATGCCTTTTAATCTATCTAAACATTCACAAGCAAGAATGAGAGAAGTTGAAATGAGCCTCTACAGGAATATGTAGAGGCTTTGATGAATTATTGAATTGTGTCATTTTATTTAGTGAATTAGACGGGTGGTTTTGATTTTTTCAAGTATCAAAACTATTTTCTCTTTTGAGAGAATAACACTTGGTTTCCTTTTTTAACTGCTTTATAATAGAGTAATACTAAGGTCTTCTACTGTGATAAAGAAGGCAGATTTTAGGAGATGAGAAGTTGGCTTTTTGTGTTTAGAGGACACGGTTTGTTGATTTTTTACTGTAGGAGATAGATATGGCAATGATAGAAGTGAAACATCTTCAGAAAAATTTTGTGAAGACAGTCAAGGAACCGGGGTTGAAGGGGTCTTTGCGTTCCTTTATTCATCCTGAAAAGCAGACCTTTGAAGCGGTCAAGGATTTGACCTTTGAGGTGCCCAAGGGGCAGATTCTAGGTTTTATCGGGGCAAATGGTGCTGGGAAGTCGACCACCATTAAAATGCTGACAGGAATTTTGAAACCGACATCTGGTTTTTGTCGGATTAACGGCAAGATTCCACAGGATAATCGCCAGGATTATGTCAAGGATATTGGGGTTGTTTTTGGACAACGAACTCAGCTATGGTGGGACTTGGCCCTGCAAGAGACTTACACGGTTTTGAAGGAGATTTACGATGTCCCAGACTCGCTCTTCCACAAGCGCATGGATTTTTTGAATGAAGTCTTGGATTTGAAGGACTTTATCAAGGATCCCGTGCGGACTCTTTCGCTAGGTCAACGGATGCGGGCGGATATTGCGGCTTCCTTGCTTCACAATCCCAAGGTTCTCTTTTTAGATGAGCCGACCATTGGTTTGGATGTGTCGGTCAAGGATAACATTCGTCGGGCCATTACTCAGATTAATCAGGAGGAAGAGACAACTATTCTCTTGACCACTCACGACTTGAGCGACATTGAGCAACTCTGTGATCGGATTTTTATGATTGACAAGGGGCAGGAGATTTTTGATGGGACGGTTAGCCAGCTCAAGGAAACCTTTGGCAAGATGAAGACTCTCTCCTTTGACCTGACGCCAGGTCAAAATCATCTAGTCTCTCATTATGAGGGCTTGCCTGATATGTCCATTGATAGACAAGGAAATACTCTCAATATTGAATTCGATAGTTCCCGCTACCAGTCGGCCGATATTATCAAGCAAACCTTATCTGATTTTGAAGTCCGTGATTTGAAGATGGTAGATACAGATATTGAAGATATTATCCGTCGCTTCTATCGAAAGGAGCTCTAAGATGGTCAAATTGTGGAGACGTTATATACCCTTTATCAATGCAGGGATTCAGGAGTTGATTAGCTATCGAGTCAACTTTATTCTCTATCGGATTGGTGATGTCATGGGGGCTTTTGTGGCCTTTTATCTCTGGAAGGCAGTCTTTGACTCCTCCCAGAAGCCTTTGATTCAGGGCTTCAGTATGGCAGATATCACTCTCTACATCATCATGAGTTTTGTGACCAATCTTTTGACCAGGTCTGATAGCTCCTTTATGATTGGGGAGGAGGTCAAGGATGGCTCCATTATCATGCGCTTGCTGAGACCAGTGCATTTTGCGGCCTCTTACCTTTTCACCGAACTTGGCTCCAAGTGGTTGATTTTTATCTCTGTTGGACTGCCATTTTTAAGTGTCATTGTTTTGATGAAAATCTTATCTGGGCAAGGTATTGTAGAAGTGTTGGGATTAACTGTCCTTTATCTCTTTAGCTTAACTCTGGCTTATCTGATTAACTTTTTCTTTAATATCTGCTTTGGATTTTCAGCCTTTGTATTTAAAAATTTATGGGGTTCCAATCTACTCAAGACTTCAATAGTGGCCTTTATGTCTGGCAGTTTGATTCCCTTAACGTTTTTTCCAAAGGTGGTTTCAGATATTCTCTCCTTATTGCCATTTTCATCCTTGATTTACACTCCGGTCATGATTATTGTTGGGAAATACGATACCAGTCAGATTCTTCAAGCACTTTTGCTTCAGTTTTTCTGGCTTATAGTGATGGTGGGCTTGTCTCAGTTGATTTGGAAACGAGTCCAGTCATTTATCACCATTCAGGGAGGTTAGGATGAAAAAATATCAACGCATGCATCTGATTTTTATCAGACAATACATCAAGCAAATCATGGAATACAAGGTGGATTTTGTGGTTGGTGTCTTGGGAGTCTTTCTGACTCAAGGCCTAAACCTCTTGTTTCTCAATGTCATATTTCAACACATCCCCTCGCTAGAAGGTTGGACCTTTCAAGAAATTGCCTTTATCTATGGATTTTCCTTAATTCCAAAGGGATTAGATCATCTCTTTTTTGACAATCTCTGGGCCTTAGGTCAACGACTAGTCCGAAAAGGGGAATTTGACAAGTATTTGACTCGTCCTATCAACCCTCTCTTTCATATTCTGGTTGAGACCTTTCAGATTGATGCCTTGGGGGAACTTTTGGTCGGTTGCATTCTATTGGGAACAACAGTATCAAGCATTGCTTGGACGCTTCCCAAATTCCTGATTTTCCTAGTCTGTATTCCATTTGCTACCTTGATTTATACTTCCTTGAAAATAGCGACAGCCAGTATCGCTTTTTGGACTAAACAGTCAGGCGCCATGATTTATATTTTTTATATGTTCAATGATTTTGCCAAGTACCCGATTTCCATTTACAATTCGCTCCTTCGTTGGTTGATCAGTTTTATCGTGCCATTTGCCTTTACGGCTTACTATCCTGCCAGTTATTTCTTGCAGGGTAAGAATGGGCTCTTTGATATCGGTGGTTTGATTCTGATTTCCCTTGTCTTCTTTTTCATTTCCCTCAAACTCTGGGATAGGGGCTTGAATGCCTACGAAAGTGCTGGCTCGTAAGGGGGAAAGTAAGACTAAAATCAAGAAAGGAACTTATGATGTTTACAATTGAAGAAGTCAAGGATGAAGATCAAAAAATGGCAGTTGTTGATGAGGTTTTAAAGGATTTGCCAGAATGGTTTGGAATACCTGAAAGCACGCAAGCCTACATCGAAGGAGCCAAAGATTTGCAAGTTTGGGCAGCCTATCAGGAGAGTGATTTGACTGGATTTGTAAGCTTGTCCTATTCTAGTGAAGAGTGTGCAGAGATTGATTGTCTCGGCGTAAAAAAAGCTAATCAAGGTAGAGGAATTGGGAGTCAATTGCTTGCTACTTTAGAAAGTGAAGCACGCAAACAAGTAGACTACCTACAGGTAAAAACAGTAGCAGAAGGCTCTAATAAAGATTATGATCGAACAAATGTCTTTTATCGAAGTGTTGGTTTTAAAAAATTAGAGATTTTTCCTCAACTATGGGATCCCCAGAATCCTTGCCAGATTTTGATAAAGAAAATCGTTTAAAACTTCCTGACAAAAAATTGAGAGTGCCATACTATAAAAGTGTTAGCCAATTTAGCTCAGTTGGTAGAGCAAGGCACTCGTAAAGTCTAGGTTATAGGTAGATAAACGACTGAGGATTTGAAAAAATAGATATGTAGAAGATAACCGTTAAGTCTTATTCTTAGCGGTTTTTTATATTGTTTAATAGCGCTGATATTTCATTAATGATGTTTGACTTTGTGATGTTGCTAGTGCTTTAAGTTGATTGCTACTATTTTTGATGGTGTGAATGTTCTGATAATGTACCCCAGCTAACTACGAAAGTTTTTGACTCTATGTTTTTAACGCTTATTAAAAAATAAATTAATGTAGGTTAATTTTTCTTGACTTAAATTTTTTAAATGATATACTATTTTTCTGGAGAGCTAACAATTATATATAAATGTACTACTCTATTTCCTAGATAATACTTATACTCGATGAAAATCAAAGAGCAAACTAGAAAACTATCCGCAGGTTGCTCAAAGCACTGCTTTGAGGTTGTAGATAGAACTGACGAAGTCAGTAACCATACATACGCTAAGACGACGTTGACGCGGTTTGAAGCGATCTTCGAAGAGTATTAGTAAAACTTTTTATAACAAATGCTAGCAAAGTTAAAGTTTACTATCTATTGGAAGTTAAATAAATATGTAAGGAATTAAAATGAAAAAAAGTACAGTATTGTCATTAACCACAGCTGCAGTTATTTTAGCAGCATATGTCCCTAATGAGGTAATCCTAGCAGATACACCTAGTTCTGAAGATTCTTTAAAAATATCTGATAAAGAAACAGTAGTAGGTAAACAAAACGAAAACAAAGAAAAACTTGAAGATATTCATAATGTTATAGAAACTTCAAAGGATACTGAAGAAAAGAAAACAACAATTATTGAGGAAAAAGAAGTTGTTAGTAAAAATCCTGTGATAGACAATAACACTAGCAATGAAGAAGCAAAAATCAAAGAAGAAAATTCCAATCAATCCCAAGGAGATAAAGCGGACTCGTCTGCAAGTAAAGACCCAGAAAGTCCCAAAAAAGAGGATAAACTTGTCTATATTGCTGAATTTAAAGATAAAGAATCTGGAGAAAAAGCAATCAAGGAACTATCAAATCTTAAGAATACAAAAGTTTTATATACTTATGATAGAATTTTTAACGGTAGCGCTATTGAAACAACCAAAGATACTCTGGACATAATTAAACTAATAGAAGGTATTTCATCGGTTGAAAGGTCACAAAAAGTCCAACCTATGATGAATCATGCTAGAAAAGAAATTGGAGTTGAAGAGGCAATCGATTACCTAAAATCTATCAATGCACCATTTGGGAAAAACTTTGATGGTAGAGGTATGGTCATTTCAAATATCGATACGGGAACAGATTATAGGCATAAGGCCATGAGGATTGATGATGATGCTAAAGACTCAATGAGATTTAAAAAAGAAGACTTAAAAGGTACTGATAAAAATTTCTGGTTGAGTGATAAAATCCCTCATGCTTTCAATTATTATAATGGTGGTAAAATTACTGTAGAAAAAGCTGATGATGGAAGCGATTATTTTGATCCACATGGGATGCATATTGCAGGGATTCTTGCGGGAAATGATACTGAAAAAGATATTAAAAACTTTAACGGAATAGATGGAATTGCTCCTAATGCACAGATTTTCTCTTATAAAATGTACTCTGACGCAGGATCTGGCTTCGCAGGAGATGAAACAATGTTTCATGCTATTGAAGATTCGATCAAACACAATGTCGATGTTGTTTCGATATCATCTGGCTTTACAGGAACAGGTCTTGTAGGTGAGAAATATTGGCAAGCTATTAGAGCATTAAGAAAAGCAGGCATTCCAATGGTTGTAGCTACGGGTAACTATGCGACTTCTGCTTCAAGTTCTTCATGGGATTTAGTGGCAAATAATAATCTGAAAATGACCGACACTGGAAATGTAACACGAACTGCAGCACATGAAGATGCGATAGCAGTCGCATCTGCTAAAAATCAAACAGTTGAGTTTGATAAAGTTAACATAGGTGGAGAAAGTTTTAAATATAGAAATATAGGTGCCTTTTTCGATAAGAATAAAATCATAACAAATGAAGAAGGATCAAAAGCTTCTAGTAAATTAAAATTTGTATATATAGGCAAGGGGCAAGACAAAGATTTGATAGGATTGGATCTTAGAGGCAAAATTGCAGTAATGGATAGAATTTATACAAAGGAGTTAAAAAATGCTTTTAAACGTGCAACGGATAAGGGTGCACGTGGCATTATGGTTGTAAATACTGTAAATTACTACAATAGAGATAATTGGACAGAGCTTCCAGCTATGGGATATGAGGAGGATGAAGGAACTACTAGTCAAGTTTTTTCAATTTCAGGAGATGATGGTGTAAAGTTATGGAACATGATTAACCCTGATAAAAAAACTGAGGTTAAAAGGAATAATAAAGAAGATTTTAAAGATAAATTGGAGCAATACTATCCAATTGATATGGCAAGCTATAATTCTAATAAACCGAATGTAGGTGACGAAAAAGAGATTGACTTTAAGTTTGCACCTGACACAGACAAAGAACTGTATAAAGAAGAGATCATCGTTCCAGCAGGGTCCACATCTTGGGGACCAAGAATAGATTTACTTTTAAAACCAGATGTTTCAGCACCCGGTAAAAATATTAAATCCACTCTCAATGTCATTAATGGGAAATCAACTTATGGTTATATGTCAGGGACTAGTATGGCAACTCCAATCGTGGCAGCTTCTACTGTTTTGATTAGACCAAAATTAAAGGAAATGCTTGAAAGACCTGTGTTGAAAAATCTTAAGGGAGATGACAAAATAGATCTTACAAGTCTTACAAAAATAGCCCTACAAAATACTGCACGCCCTATGATGGATGCAACTTCTTGGAAAGAAAAAAGTCAATACTTTGCATCACCTAGACAACAGGGAGCAGGGCTAATTAATGTTGCCAATGCTTTGAGAAATGAAGTCGTAGCTACTTTTAAAAACACGGATTCTAAAGGTTTGGTAAACTCTTATGGTTCTATTTCTCTTAAAGAAATAAAAGGAGATAAAAAATATTTTACAATTAAGCTTCACAATACATCAAACAGACCTTTAACCTTTAAAGTTTCAGCATCTGCTATAACTACAGATGCTCTAACTGACAGACTCAAACTAGATGAAACATACAAAGATGAAAAATCTCCAGATGGTAAGCAAATTGTTCCAGAAATCCACCCAGAAAAAATCAAAGGAGCAAATATTACATTTGAGTATGACACTTTCACTATAGGTCCAAATTCTAGCTTTGATTTAAATGCGGTTATAAATGTTGGGGAGGCTAAAAACAAAAATAAATTTGTAGAATCATTTATTCATTTTGAGTCAGTGGAAGAAATGGAAGCTCTGAACTCCAACGGGAAGAAAATAAACTTCCAACCTTCTTTATCGATGCCTCTAATGGGATTTGCTGGGAATTGGAACCACGAACCAATCCTTGATAAATGGGCCTGGGAAGAAGGTTCAAAATCAAAAACAATGGAAGGTTATGATGATGATGGCAAACCGAAAATTCCAGGAACCTTAAATAAGGGGATTGGTGGAGAAGGTATAGATAAATTTAATCCAGCAGGAGTTATACAAAATAGAAAAGATAAAAATACAACATCCCTAGATCAAAATCCAGAATTGTTTGCTTTCAATAACGAAGGGATCAACGCACCATCATCAAGTGGTTCTAATATTGCTAAAATTTATCCTTTAGATTCAAATGGAAATCCTCAAGATGCTCAACTTGGGAGAGGATTAACACCTTCTCCACTTGTATTAAGAAGTGCAGAAGAAGGATTGATTTCAATAGTAAATACAAATAAAGAGGGAGAAAATCAAAGAGACTTAAAAGTCATTTCGAGAGAACACTTTATTAGAGGAATTTTAAACTCTAAGAGAAATGATGCAAAGGGAATCAAATCTTCTAAGCTAAAAGTTTGGAGCGACTTGAAATGGGATGGACTCATCTATAACCCTAGAGGTAGAGAAGAAAATGCACCAGAAAGCAAGGATACCAAAGATCCTGCTACTAAGATAAGAGGACAATTTGAACCGATTGCAGAAGGTCAATATTTCTATAAATTTAAATATAGATTAACTAAAGATTACCCATGGCAGGTTTCCTATATTCCTGTAAAAATTGATAATACAGCCCCTAAGATTGTTTCGGTTGATTTTTCAAATCCTGAAAAAATTAAGTTGATTACAAAGGATACTTATCACAAGGTAAAAGATCAATACAAGAATGAAACCTTATTTGCGAGAGATCAAAAAGAACATCCTGAAAAATTTGACGAGATTGCAAACGAAGTTTGGTATGCAGGCGCTGCTCTGGTTAATGAAGATGGAGAGGTTGAGAAAAATCTTGAAGTAACTTATGCAGGTGAGGGTCAAGGAAGAAATAGGAAACTAGACAAAGACGGAAATACTATTTATGAAATTAATGGTGCAGGAGATTTAAGAGGAAAAATCATTGAAGTCATTGCATTAGATGGATCTAGCAATTTCACAAAGATTCATAGAATTAAATTTGCTGATCATGCTGATGAAAAGGGGATGATTTCCTATTATCTAGTAGATCCTGATCAAGATTCATCTAAATACCAAAAGCTTGGCGAGATTTCCGAATCTAAATTTAAAAATTTAGAAAATAGAAAAGAGGATAGTCTTAAAAAAGATACAACTGAGGAAGAAAATCATCAAGAAAATGAAGAGTCTATCGAAGAAAAATCAAGCTTGACTATTCATAAAACTATTTCAACAATTAGAGATTTTGAAAGTAAAGACTTAAAGAAACTCATTAAAAAGAAATTTAGAGAAGTTGATGACTTTACAAGTGAAACTGGTAAGAGAACAGAGGAATACGATTATAAATACGATGATAAGGGAAATATCATTGCTTATGACGATGGTAGTGCCTTACAATATGAAACTGAAAAACTTGACGAAATCAAATCAAAAATTTATGGTGTTCTAAGCCCGTCTAAAGATGGACACTTTGAAATTCTTGGAAAGATAAGTAATGTTTCTAAAAATGCCAAGGTATATTACGGCAATAACTATAGATCTGTAGAAATCAAAACGACTAAGTATGATTCCCACTCAAAAACGATGACATTTGATTTATACGCTAATATTAATGATATTGTGGATGGATTAGCTTTTGCAGGAGATATGAGATTCTTTGTTAAAGATGATGATCAGATAAAAGCTGAAACTAAAATTAGAATGCCTGAAAAAAATAAGGAAACTAAAACAGAATATCCCTATACATCAAGTTATGGGAATGTAATAGAATTAGGAGAAGGTGATCTTTCAAAGAACAAACCAAACAATTTAACGGAAATGGAATCTGGTAAAATCTATTCTGATTCAGAAAAACAACAATATCTGTTAAAGGATAACATCATTCTAAGAAAAGGCTATGCACTAAAAGTGACTACCTATAATCCTGGAAAAACGGATATGTTAGAAGGAAATGGAGTTTATAGCCAGGAAGATATAGCAAAAATACAAAAGGCCAATCCTAATCTAAGAGTCCTATCAGAAAAAATAATTTATGCTGATAGTAGAAATGTTGAAGATGGAAGAAGTACTCAATCAGTATTAATGTCGGCTTTGGATGGCTTTAACATTGTAAAATATCAAGTGTTTACCTTTAAAATGAATGATAAAGGGGAGGCAATCGATAAAGATGGAAATCTTGTAACAGATTCTTCTAAACTGGTATTATTTGGTAAAGATGATAAAGAGTATCATGGGGAGGATGAGTCCAACGTAGAAGCTATAAAAGAAGATGGTTCTATGTTATTTATTGATGCAAAACCAGTAAATCTTTCAATGGACAAGAACTACTTTAATCCATCTAAATCTAATAAAATTTATGTACGAAATCCAGAATTTTATTTAAGAGGTAAGATTTCTGATAAGGGTGGTTTTAACTGGGAGTTGAGAGTTAATGAATCGGTTGTAGATAATTATTTAATCTACGGAGATTTACACATTGATAACACTAGAGATTTTAATATTAAGCTTAATGTTAAAGACGGTGACATCATGGACTGGGGAATGAAAGACTATAAAGCAAACGGATTCCCAGATAAGGTAACAGATATGGATGGAAATGTTTATCTTCAAACTGGCTATAGCGATTTGAATGCGAAAGCGGTTGGAGTACACTATCAATTTTTATATGATAATGTTAAACCAGAAGTAAACATTGATCCTAAGGGAAATACTAGTATTGAATATGCTGACGGAAAATCTGTAGTCTTTAATATCAATGATAAAAGAAATAATGGATTCGATGGTGAGATTCAAGACAAACATATTTATGTAAATGGAAAAGAATATAAATCATTTGATGATATTAAACAACTAACAGATAAGACACTAAACATTAAGATTGTTGTAAAAGATTTTGCAAGAAATACAACCGTAAAAGAATTCATTTTAAACAAAGATACGGGAGAGGTAAGCGAACTAAAACCTCATACGGTAACTGTGACCATTCAAAATGGAAAAGAAATGAGTTCAACGATAGTGTCGGAAGAAGATTTCATTTTACCTGTCTATAAGGGTGAATTAGAAAAAGGATATCAATTTGATGGCTGGGAAATTTCTGGTGTCGAAGGGAAAAAAGATGCTGGCTATGTTATTAATGTATCAAAAGATACTCTTATAAAACCTGTATTCAAGAAAATAGAGGAGAAAAAGGAGGAGGAAAATAAACCTACTTTTGATGTATCGAAAAAGAAAGATAACGTGCAAGAAAATCATAGTCACTTAGATGAAAATTACAAAAAGGAGGATTTACAAAGAGAAAATCATTCACACAAATCTGATTCAACTAAGGATGTCACAGCTAAAGTTCCTGATGAAAATGATAAAAACTTTGAAAATAAGAAGGAAGTTTATCTTAATGAACCAGACAACATAGATAATAAACATACCAATATTGATAGTAAATCAACTACTAACAATGATAGGTTGCCAAAAACCGGAACAGTTAGCGAAGTCTTCATGTCATTAGTTGCCGGAATAATGTTTACCTTAGGTGCGTTTCTTGGATTAAAGAAAAAAGATCAAGATTAAGACAAAGCTATAGAAAAATGGTTTGTGTACTGAGATAGTGTGATGATGAAACAGTTTTGTGAAAATAGCCATTTATAACTCAATTATTTAGTTTACTTTACTATTGATACTCTTTTTGGATTTATTAATGTACTTAGTTTCGACAACTAATGAATTGATTGAAAGGGTTAGTATTGATAATATTGGTCATATTAATTAGAAAATAGAGTCTATCAAAATTTAAAGGCTAATAGAGGTGATGAGATAATTTCAAGGAATTAAGTAGCGTTTGGTTGCTTAATTCCTTTTTATTATGTGACTATTAGTCCGTTTCGCTCCGAAGGTGCGAAACAAATAAACCACCCGCTATGATTGATATGCCCCCTGTCAAGTAGACAGGTTAAATATGGCTCTTTGTCAACTGTAGTGGGTGACGAAAAGCTAACATCTAGAGAGAACCTGATAGGTTTTCTCTTTTTGTATGTTCAGAGTGATGAAAACACGCTTCCTAAAGTTAATAAAGTTTCTAAAACCGAAGCCCAGACGTTTGATGTCTTTGATAAGCTTATTGGTCCCCTCCAATTTTGCATTTGAGTAATGTGTTTCTAGTGCGTTTTTGATGTATGGTTTGTGTCTAAGGAAGGTCAAGCATAATTAAGATAAGAAAGAGAAACGATATGAAAACCACAATTTTTACATTTCACCCTCAATTAAAAACGGGCTCACGCATTAATAAAGAACTGGCAACAGCTGCTGCTGGAGCTGGTTATGACGTGCGAGATATGTACCAACTGTATCCCAATTTTGACATTGATGTCAAAACGGAGCAAAAGATTCTAGAGGTAAGTGATCGCATTGTACTCCAGTTCCCAATTTATTGGTACCAAACGCCAGCCCTCATGAAACAGTGGTTTGACGTTGTTTTTGAATACGGTTGGGCCTATGGTTCGACTGGTACTGCCTTACAAGGCAAGGAAGTCATGTTGGTAGCTAGTTTTGGAGCTGGGCAAGATGACTACACGAGAAACGGCCGCTTCCATGTAACAATTGAAGAGATTTTAAAGCCTATCACTATGATTCAGTATTTGACAGGTCTAACATTTCTGGAACCTCTTATCATAACTGGTACTTTAAACATGGATCAAGAGTTATTATCAAATAAAGTAAATAAATACCTACAAATAATATAAATAAGACATATCAACCCTCTATAAATGGAATATACTTTATTATTTTTCTGTTTCAAACAATAAAGCATCAATCAATATACTTGAATACTAGTGGATATTATTGAGTATATTTCATATTGTCCAATTAGGACAATACATAAAATTTTTCCTCTATACTTTTCCTTAGGAGAAAGATTGATGTACCGACGTTTAAGGGATTTGAGAGAAGACAATGATTTCACTCAAAAATTCGTTGCCGAAAAACTTTCGTTTACTCAACGATATTCAGGAAAGATAAGAAGCATCTGAGTTTAACTTCAGATGCTTCTTTGGTAGTTATTACATTTGGAATGAATCATGTTTAAAATGTTGATGATATATTTTCTATTTTATGTTTAAATCTTTTTCCATTTCCATTTTAAGATTTTTGATGAAGACTTGATCACCAAAAGCTTCAGCTAGTACGGTAGCTGTATTATAAAGCTCAGTCGCTTTATCTCTATTGTTCTCATAGAAAAGATAATATTTCGCTTCAAAAATGAGTACGGCGGGTTTGTAAGCATGTTGTAGCGTCTTATCAATAATAGTATGCATTTTATCGACAATAGTTTTCATATTTCTATAATCATGATGCATCACATAGATTCCACCTATAGTTGACAATGCCCCTAGTAGTTCAACATTAACTAGCTCTTCCCCTTGTAATTCTTGATTAATTAATTTACATCGAAAACTTTCAACAATTTCTTCATCATAGTCACCAACTTGACATTGAAAGGTATAGTATTTTCTTAGCAGAAGGTCATTCAAGGTGTACTCTTCTTTTTTTAATACCTGGTTCAAATAGTCTTCATATACAATCTCAACAAGATCTTCTTTCTTCTCTTCAGATATAAAATTCAGGGTTCTTTCAATGATATCAATGGTTAATAGTTCTTCTTCTGGTAGAATATCAATATAGTTGTCGTAGAGTTCCTCAATATCTTTTAGCTTTTTCTTGATACGTTCGAGGTCGCCATAGACAGGAGACTTCATGAGTTTATATTTAGCCTGATAGTACTCCTCAGGAATGTCTAGTTTTGTTTCACCTAACAAATAGTTGAGGGAAACACCCAATTTATCACTGATGTATTGCAGTTTGACAATGGTTGGTAAAGAACGACCTAGCTCAATTCTCATCAGTTGTTTTACTGTTAATTCTTCTTCGGTATCACAAACTTGCTCACGTGTTAAACCAAGTCGCTCACGTTCTTCACGAATTCTTTTTCCAATCTCGATTTTAATCTCTTCAGACATCTGTATTTCCTTTGAGTTTTAATTATATAATAATATACCTTAAAATCATGTGAATGAAAAGACTCCAGGGATTTGTCTTTTTATGGTTAGAGAAAAAGATGGGGAATAAACAAAATAACCATCTAACACTCAGTTTAGATGGTTGTGGTTTGGAATTAGGATATTTTTCGTAATCTCTTAGATTGTAGAATGGTCAGTGTAGCAAAGAGGAGTAACCAGGCTAGTAGAGAAAGTGAGCTTGCTATTTGGTCTTGCCACTTAAAGCTTTCAAGCTGGCTTATAGATTTTGTGAACAATCCCATATAACTGTACTTCGTGACATTATCGAAATCTTTACTAATCCCTGAAAGCATTGGAATAAACATACTAATCATTGATACTGGAAGGCTAATTACTTGGGCAGATACTTGAGTTTTACTGATTAATCCGATGAAAAGATTAATCAGCATCATTACTAAAGCTGTAGCAAGCGAGATGATAAGATAAGGACCATAATTATTTTCAATATTAAGTTCGAGTATTCTCGGAATAGCAGTTGTCATAACTAAGCTAATAAGCACTGGATAAAATAAAACTGAAAGAATATAGTTTTTACTGTTAACACCACTTAAAAATAAGGTTCTTAAAATATTTTTTTCCTTTTCTTCGGAAACAATAGTACTGATTGGATTTCCAACTGATAAACTCAAAGATAGGGCTAAACAGTTGACTAATAGATTGACTTTCATTGAGTTGTTTAGGCTACCTTGAATCTCATAGATATGTTTGTAGAGAAAGGCAAACCCTAAAGGAAGGAGAATTTGTAGGATAATGGTTTTATTAGATTTGATAACTCGCTTTCTAAGCCATAGTAAAGATTTTAATTGGTTAAACATTAAGTTTTCCTCCTGTAAGTTGGATGAAGATGTCCTCTAAAGTTGGTTCACATGAGTGGATGGTTTGAATATCTTGAGTAGCACTAATATGATTTAATTCAGAGAAAGGAATCACTTTTTCTTGACCTGAGCAGTAGGTCACTTTTACCATTTTATTTGTATTATATTTCTGAATAAGTTCAGCAGGTTTACCTTCTTCGACAATCTTACCTTTATTTAGAAGTACAATCTTATCGCACAAAATTGTAGCCTCGTGCATGTCATGTGTCGTCAGAAAAATGGTTGTTCCTTGTTGTTTTAGTTCTTCAATAAGAGAATGAATGGTTTGAGACGTTGATGGATCTAGTCCAGAAGTAGGTTCATCAAGAAAGAGAACTTTTGGCTTGTTTATGATAGCTCTCACTAAAAGCATCCGTTGTTTCATCCCTGTGGAGAGCTTTTCTGCCAAGGTTTTACGATGGTCATAAAGACCTACACGTTTTAACAAATCATCAACATACTCTGTCGAAACATTATAGAGTTTTGCGAAGAATAGAAGATTGTCATAAAGTGTCAATTTTTCATAAAAACCACTATTTTCAGTGATTAAACCAATCTTTGACAAATCATCTTCTTTTAACTGAAGGGATGATTTGCCCAAAATATAAGTTTCTCCCTGACTAGGAGTGAGTTGACCTGTTAAGATATTGATCGTTGTCGTTTTACCAGATCCTGATGGTCCAAGGAAACCTAGAATTTCACCTTTTTCAACTGTGAAGTTTAGATTTTCTATTGCTTTATATTTTTGAAATTCTTTGGTTAATTGTTTTGCTACGATAAGGTTTGTCATATCTTGATTTCTCCTATTTGATTATATGAACGAGTATAATCAAAAAAATAACGAATCAAAAGGACATCTATGTCACTTTGACTCGTTAATTGTCTTTAAATCTTTATTTATTTCCATTTTTAAATTCTTGATGAAGACTTGGTCACCGAAAGCATCAGCCAGAACAGTTGCCGTACTATAGAGTTCAGTTGCTTTATTTATGTTATTCTCATAGAAGAGATAGTATTTTGCTTCAAGCATTGTTATACCTGGCTGATATGAGTGTTGCATAATGGAATGTATGATTTCATACATCTTATCGACGAGAGACTTCATATGTTCGTATTCATGGTGCATAACATATATCCCAGCTATAGCTGATAATGCTCCCAATAGTTCTACATTGGTTAATTCATCTCCTTGCAATCTTTGTTTTATCAATTTTTTTCGAAAATTCTCGATCATAGATTCATCATATGAAGATGATTGGCACTGTACAGAATAATATTTTATCAATAAAAGATCATTCAATGTGTACTGTTCCTTTTTCAATACTTGATTTAAATAATCTTCAAATACAATCTCAACAAGATCTTCTTTCTTCTCTTCAGATATAAAATTCAGGGTTCTTTCAATGATATCAATGGTTAAAAGTTCTTCTTCTGGTAGAATATCAATATAGTTGTCGTAGAGGTCTTCAATATCTTGTAGTTTTTTCTTGATACGTTCCGGGTCGCCATAGACAGGAGACTTCATGAGTTTATATTTAGCCTGATAATAATCTTCAGGAATGTCTAGTTTTGTTTCACCTAACAGGTAGTTTAGGGAAACTCCCAATTTATCACTGATATACTGCAGTTTTACAATGGTTGGTAAAGAACGTCCAAGCTCGATTCTCATCAGTTGTTTGACGGTTAATTCTTCTTCGGTATCACAAACTTGCTCACGTGTTAACCCTTGACGTTCACGTTCTTCACGAATTCTTTTTCCAATCTTGATTTTAATATCTTCTGACATACATAATTCCTTATGATTTAGATTTTAAATAATAATATAACGTAAAATTGAAATAAAGTCCAAAAGCCATAATAGAAGTAGTGTATAATAGAATCTACAGGTGTTTACAGTTATGAAACAATCTCAATTTGCGAGCTCAATAGCCAGCAGATTTTCTTCTCAAATATTATTTAGAATATTAAAAATGTTATAATAGGAGATGAGAAAGGGGGAGACGATGATGAAAATTATAGCAATAAACCCTATTCCGTTTAAAAAAAGAATGATTGAATTTCTATTCGATTATCTTTTCATTTTAGCTTATTTAGTTCTTCTGTTTTTAGGTTCTATGCTTATATACATTATTCTTTTTAATGGCGTCCCAGAGTTTACAGAAATTCAGTCGCAGTGTCTTGCATTTTTTACCTCTGTTTTGCCAATCACTCTACTTTTTACATTCTTAGATTATACAAATAATGGGAGTTTTGGGAAGGTAAAAGCGGGACTTCAATTGGTCTACCAGAAAAAAACAGTGCAAGCTAGCTTGATTAGAAACACCATTAAATTTTTGCCTTGGCAACTCGGTCATATGGGCACGATACATGGTGTCTATAGTGAGTTTGATGTGTTATCCATTAGCCTCTCTATTTCGGCGACTCTCCTTGCAGTTTTGCTACTGGCAATGACGATTTTTAGGAAAGATAAGAGACATCTGGGAGACCTACTAGCCCGTACACAAGTACAACTAAAAGAAGAATAGGGTAGAGATTGTTTATCCTATCCTTAAAGAAAAAGACAAACATAGTTAGGAAGTATTTGTATGAATGAGACTGTTGAGTTTACAAATCTTTGTATGGTAAGAGACGGCGATAGAGTTCTTGTTATTGATCGTAAAAAAAAGGACTGGCCAGGCATAACCTTTCCTGGTGGTCATGTCGAAGCGGGAGAATCATTTACGGAAGCAGTAATCCGTGAAGTGAAGGAAGAAACTGGCTTAAGGATTGCTTCTCCCCGGATTTGTGGAATGAAAGATTGGGTAGAAGACGGCATTCGTTATGTAGTTCTCTTTTATAAGACAGAAAAGTTTGACGGAGAATTAATATCCTCTGAAGAGGGGGAAGTCTGGTGGGAGGACCTGAAAGAATTGCCAAATCTAGACCTCTCTCTAGATATGGAGGATATGCTTCGTATCTTTCTTGAAGAAGACCTGTCTGAATTTTTCTACTACCAAGATGGAGAAGACTGGAAGTACGATTTAAAGTGAATTTGGATACTGATTCTTTTAATAATTAACTTGATAACTTTTTTTAGCAGTTAACCCAATGGTTGGCTGTTTTTCTTTGTCATAAATAAAAATTCGTCATCAATCTTGAGTTGACTTCTTAAAATGTTATAATGAGTGATATAAAACCGTATTTAAAGAAATTGAAGTAGATAGAGGAGTTGTTCAATGTCAAACTTGAATGAAAATTTGCGCATTGTCAGTGTTAGAGAAATGATGGTAGAAAGGTTAGCGATTCCTAATTATCAGAGACCGTATCGTTGGGGAACACAATCAGCACTTAGACTGATCACAGATACTTATGAGGCGTTTAAGAATAGAATTCCAGAATATCGAATGGGGTCTGTTGTACTCCACAGAGAAAACATAAATGACGCATCTTCTAAACTTAATATTGTCGACGGCCAGCAGCGCTTAACAACTCTTTCTATTCTTTTATTTGTGGTGTATGAGATACTTCAAGAGGCATCATATGCTAATCTTTCATCCTTGCTGAATGAGGAATATAATGAACTATCTAGAGAAGCGATCGTGCATAATTTCCAAATCATCAAGCGCAAGCTAAGAGAGTTTGACGGACAAGAAGTTAAAAAGTATGCTGATTATCTTCTTGATAACTGTTCTTTGGTAAAGATTATCACGAATGATGAGCAGGAAGCTTTTCAATTCTTTGACTCCCAGAATTCTCGGGGGAAGGCTCTCTCTCCACATGATTTGTTGAAATCTTATCATTTGAGAGAAATGAATGATGAATCTGAAAGTGATAAGATTGAGATCATACAAGCTTGGGAAAATAAAAATCAAAGCGAACTGGAGGATCTCTTTGCAGACAATCTCTTCCCCTTAGTGAGATGGTATAAGAACAAAAATGGCCTTCATTATTCTACTAAAGATATTCAAACTTTTAAGGGAATTAAACCTTCGAATCCCCATCATTTTGCGACTTATGCTAAAGCCTCTCATCTTTATGTGGAACGTTTTAATGCTGACAAAGTGTATGAGCTAACAACTGGAATTCCTTTGAATCAATTCCAGTTAACCCAACCCTTGATTGCTGGAAAAAGATTCTTTTCATACACTTTGCATTATGCCAACCTCTATAGAGAGATTGTGAACTTGGTCGATAGTAGATTTAATGAAGAAGAGGTCATAAAAAACGGAACTGGTGATCTCTATGTTTATAATCTCTTCATAAATATTTTGATCTTCTTTGTCGATAAATTCAGTATGAAGGAATTGACACCTGCAAGATTGTCTTTTCTACATAGATGGGCTTATTCTCTAAGATTGATCATGAAAGCAGTCTATAGAGAATCGGTAAATAAGTACGCACAAGGACAATCAGATCGTATCAATAAGGGATTGAATCTCTTTGCTTTGATTTCTGAAATGCAGGATCCGATAGGGTTGGATACCATTGTTTTAGATATTATCTCAAAGGAAGCTTTCCAGAATTCCAACGTGAATAAAAAACGCTATCAAAAACTCTATGATAAAGTATTTGGAGAGGAGGACTAGTCTAATGAGAAGTGAAAAGTATATTCAACCAGATGAATTGAATGTGGACAATGTTTTTGAAAATGTCAACTATGTCATCCCAATCTATCAACGAAATTACGCATGGAGAAAAGATGAAATTGAGCAATTGCTAATGGATATTGATGATCTTGACGAAACTAATTCAAGTAAATATTACCTTGGCAGTTTAGTGGTCAATCAAGTCCAACCTCGAGTTTATGAAGTAATCGATGGCCAGCAACGCTTAACTACTTTGTTTTTGCTTCTTCGTTATCTGGATCATCCTTCTGTAGAAAGAAATCCTTTGAAATTTGAAGCTAGAGAAAAATCGAACATCACTCTAGGTGAGATCGAAACTGTAATGGATAGTAAAGAGCCTTCTCTTTATTCAGAAGAGTTAGTAGAAGGATATGAAATAATTAAGAAATATTTCCAGAGCAAAAACGCTAATGATGATTATAAAAAACGGTTTAGAGATAAGTTTTCTACTGTAACAATCATCCGAACCCAGGTTCCTCAAAATATCGATTTGAATCACTATTTTGAGATCATGAATACTCGTGGAGAGCAATTGGAGCTCCATGAAATTGTGAAAGCAAAGATTTTGGGTGCTATCAAGTCTGAAAATGGATTCAGTGAAGAGGACAAAAAAGATAAACTAATTGCAGCTACGATTTGGGATGCTTGTGCACAAATGGACAACTATCTTCAGATGGTTCTCCCAGTAAAAATACGTGAAAAACTATTTAGTGCAAATTGGGATATGCTGAGGGTGGCTGACTTCTCAGATCTTCGTGACATTTTTAATGCAGAAAATAACAGTGATGAGACTCAATTTACCTTAAAAACTATCTTGCAAGCGCCGGATTCTACTGTGTCTAATCAAATTGATGATAGGGAAGAAGAAAATGAACGGTTTGAGTCTATCATTAACTTTCCAAATTTTCTTTTGCAGGTCAATGAAGCCATGGAGATGACTGAGACGGATCGTGATAGTGGATTAGATGATAAGCGATTCCTTGACTTATTAAAGGACAGATGGGCTAGTAAAGAAAAGGCCTTGGAGTTTATCTATGCTCTTTTGAAGTATCGGTATCTATTTGATCGTTATATTATTAAAAGAGAATATATCGGTGAATACAAGGTCGAAGGGAAATGGTCTTTACAAAAGCTCGTCATGTATGAGGATAAAAAGGGGAGAAAACCATCCTATAAATCTACTTTAGACTCAATGGATCAAGAAGAAGGAACGGATAATCAACAATTACGACTCCTAGAATCTTGCCTGCGCGTGACCTATACTTCCCCTAAGACCATGCACTGGATTGCTAGAGTCTTGACGAATGTGAATAAAGAGCAAGATGGCAAACTCCTTATCCCTACCTTAGAAAAGTATTGCTGCAAAAAAATTGAATCTTCAGATTATCGAAATCGAAGTGGATTTGGTATCGATCGGATTGTCTTTACTTATTTGGATTATCTGTTGGCGAGGGATAGAGCATCTGAATTTAGCAATTTCCAATTCCAGTTCAGAAATTCTATCGAACATTTCTTCCCTCAGCACCCTATTAACGCTGATAATTCAGTGACTGTTGAAAATAGAGATCTGTTGGGGAATCTTGCTCTCATCACTGTTTCAGCCAATTCAAAGTTTTCGAATCGGTTTCCAATTGAGAAGGTTGAGCATTTTCCAAATATAATAGAGCAAAGTCCCAAGTTGAAGGCGATGAGTGACCTGCTCAAGAAATATGATCGAAAATGGGATAATAACAGTGTCAAAGAGCACAATGCTAGCATGCTCAGTCTATTAGAAACGGAGATAGAAAAGTACAAATAAGTGTTAATCTTTTCAAAATAGTGAAAAGCTAAAAATTATAGGAAAGAAGAAAACTGTAAAGTAGAAATTGCAGTTTTTCTTTTTGATAAATTGTAAAATATAGTGCAACAAAAAAACTCATAGCGTTTCATTGGTGTAAACTGTAAGTAACCACACAAACAGAACCCGAGGAAAAACTATGAGCTACTCCCATCTTACCATAACCGACCGAATAAAGATAGAAACTTACTTGGACTTAGGTTTGAAATCTTGCCAAATTGCAAGTAAACTTGGTGTCCATAAGTCTACCATTTCAAGAGAGTTAAGACGATGCCAAAATGGTTATTCCGCCGTCTTAGCACAGGAACAGTACGACCACAGGGCTAAGCAAAAGGGTCGGAAGTCTTGTTTGACACCAAAGTTGAAAAAGAAAATTGAGAAGGGGTTAAAAGCCTCTTGGTCACCTGAACAGATTTGTGGTCGCTATCAGCTTGAACAAAAGCCAATGGTAGCTTTTAAAACCATCTATAATTGGCTCTATGCTGGTTTGATTGATCCGGATTTAAGCGTCCTGCGCCGAAAGGGAAAAAGTCGACAGCCCAAAGAAACACGTGGGACATTTAGGATTGGCACGTCGATTGCCAAACGTCTTAAAGAGGTCAGGAATCGTGAGACTTTTGGCCACTGGGAGCTCGATACTGTGGTGTCTTCCAGAGGCAAAAGTAAGGGCTGTTTAGCGAACTTTCTAGAGCGAAAAACTCGTTTTTACTTAGCTTTCAAGATACCAGATAGAACAGCCAAAGCCATGTTTTCAGCTATCGAACAACTTTGTAGGCTATTTCCAAAAGAGACTCTTAAAACCTTCACTTCAGACAGGGGAAAAGAGTTTGCCTGCTATCCTCTGGTGGAGAACTTAGGAATTCCCTTTTTCTTTGCGGACGCCTATTCTTCCTGGTAGAGAGGAAGCAATGAAAACGCAAATGGCTTACTAAGAGAATATTTCCCAAAGAAAACAGATTTAGCCGCTATCTCTGAGGAGGCTTTGAACAAAGCCTTATATGATATCAATCACCGACCGCGAAAATGTTTAGCTTACAGAACTGCTTGTGAAGCTCTAGAGGATGAGTTTGACTAAATGTTGCACTTATTCTTGCAATTTATCATTTTTAATCGAAATATGAATCTTTCGGGTGGGTCCTGGATGTGGAGTGCTAGCCTTTTGATTTTACTGGCTGCTTTTGCCTATCCTTTGGGCAATCGTAAGATGATGGTCCACTGTAAGCAGGATCAGCTTTCAACGACGCAGCGCGTGTTTGGGATGACCTTGATGAGTACACCTTTTTGGTTGCTTTTGTCAGTTTTTGCTGGTGCAGATGCAGGTCTTCCATCAGGCGGACAGATTTTACAGTCTTTAATTGTGGCTGTCTTTTCTGGGGTTGTCGCAACCTTGCTTTTCTTCGAGGCGACTAATCTAGTTAAGCATAACCATAAGCAACTGGCAGTGGTTGAGGCTACTCAGGCTGGTGAAGTTCTCTTTACCCTCTTGGGTGGATGCCTCTTCCTCGGAGATAGTCTACCTAGCCTTTTGGGATTCTTTGGGATTGCTATTGTAACCATTGGTATTATTGGAAATAGCCTGCTAACAGGCTCAGATTAAACATAAGTAAGGGACTTTCGAATGGCAAATTCGGAAGTTTTTCATTTATATGAAAAAAATTACAGAAAAAGATGGTATTTTCAGATTATAGTGCTATAATGATATTAAAAGTAAACGTTTACCGTTTTAATGTAAATCCTAGAGATATTTCCGGAAACTTTGATAGGCTTATTAATAAAGGCAAATGTATTGACTTTGAATTTTCATGAAAAATGAGTTAACATTTAATGTTACTCTAAAGAAGGAGAAGAGTCATGAATGATACTGTTTGTAAAAATTGGTTTATGCGCAAAAGTGGGAAGACTTGGGTCTACGGCTGTGCCTTGGTAAGTTTTGCAGGTTTGGCCCTGGCTGGTCCTGTCTATGCGGACCAAGTGGAACAGGCAACTGTGAGCCCAACACCTCAAGAAGTGGTAACTCAAACTGACTATCAAGTTGCCCCTCAAGTGGAGCTTGCACCTAGCACGACCAAGGAAGTCCCCCAAGTGGTAGAGCCGAGCCAGTCTCTTGTTTCCGAATCTGCTAAAACAGCTCAAGAGAATCCCACTCAGCCTAGCCCTGACCAGTCAAAAGAAGTACAAACACAGGCTAGTGTGGCTGAGAAAGTGACTAACCAAACGCAAGAAGCCGATTTGAATCAGACCAATCAAGAACAATCTCCAGTTGTAACGAATAGCACCAGTCCTGTTCATGTGACAGAGGAAAAAACGGATTTGCCTAATAATGAAGCAGTTACCAATCTTGAAGGGATGACCGCAGACCAAAATGGTCACTGGGAAATGCAGGCTGACGGTATTCATTCAGAAGCCAAAGACAAGGGAGACTCTTTCCTTTATTCTCAATCTGAGGGCAAGAATTTTATCTATTCAACAGATGTGACCTTCAAGGAAGCTGGTGGTGCCGCTGCCCTCATTTTCCGTGGTAACAATGATAGTAGCGATAAAAATATGTACGGGGTCAATGTAGACTCTGGTAACCATAAGGTTAAGTTTTGGCGTTGGGTCAATAATCATGATATTCAACTTGTAGATGAGAAAGATGTGACACCAACTGCCGATGAAACCTACAATCTTAGAGTAGTTGCGGCTAATCAGTGGCTATCTTACTATGTCAATGATGTGCTTGTCGCAAGTACAGGTGACGCTGTTCTTCAAAAAAGTGACAAGGGCCAACCTCAAGTCCTTCCAGAAGGTTACTTTGGACTTCTTAATTGGAATGCCAATGTCATTTTCAAAAACACCCGCTATGTTAATCTTGATGATGCCAGTCTTCCTTTGAT
The DNA here is from genome assembly GCF_002094975.1 of Streptococcus salivarius. Lineage (NCBI taxonomy): Bacteria > Bacillati > Bacillota > Bacilli > Lactobacillales > Streptococcaceae > Streptococcus > Streptococcus salivarius. The sequence goes on from NZ_CP015283.1 coordinate 1,425,045, forward strand.
TGACAATCTTGTGGTGACCTCAAAGACAGGTTCTGTTGAAAAACAAGCCCAATTCTTCTCTGAAGAACCACTCCATATTCAATATGTGGGACACAATGCTGAGACAGTAGGCTTTGACATCACTAAGCATAATCCAAATGCTGTTATCAAGGTAGAAGATGCCAAGGGAAATGTCTACACAGATATTTCACAATTGCCAGTGGCTGTAGGTGCCAATTACTTTATTATTGAAAGTAGTATGACTGATTCACTAGGCCGTCCTGTGACCTTGACTTATCGTGTTAATATCCACCGTAGACAAAGTGATGATGTGTATTACAACGAGCTTTATCGTGATCAGTATCATTATTCTGTCAAGGATGGCTGGGCTAATGACCCTAATGGTTTAGTCTTCTACAAGGGACGTTACCATCTCTTCTATCAATTTTACGATGATACCAAATGGGGTCCAATGCACTGGGCCCATGCGACCAGCCGAGACTTGCTTCATTGGGATGAAGAGCCGATAGCATTTTATCCAGATGCGACAGGTCACATGTTCTCAGGCTCTGTCGTGGTTGATAGTACCAATAGCTCAGGCCTCTTCAAATCTCCGGAAGGTGGCCTGGTAGCTATTATTACTTCAAATGGTAATGGGCAACGGATTGAAATTGCCTATAGTGAGGACGAGGGTAGAACTTGGCAAAAATATGACAAGGTAGTTGCCGACTGGTCTCAGGACCCACTTCAAAACCAAGATTTCCGTGACCCTAAGGTCTTCCGCTGGGATAACCAATGGTTTATGGTCCTTGCAGGTGGTCCACTCCGCATTTATTCTTCACAAGACTTAAAGAACTGGCAAGTGGAAACGACCTATAAGGATTTGCATACGGAATGTCCTGACCTCTATCCGATTGTGGCCAATGATGGGGCTCTCAAGTGGGTTCTCTCACGTGGTGGTCGTTCTTACAAGGTTGGTGATTTTAAACCAGTTGATGGCAAGTGGGCCTTTGTAGCTGATGATGTTTACCAAGACCATGACGAAATCATGAATTTTGGTAAGGATTCCTATGCTGCCATGACTTATTATGTTCATGATTTTGGGACAGCTGACCATCCAAACATCCCACAATTGACTGAAATCAACTGGATGAACACTTGGGAAGATTATTGTAATCTGGTTGCAGATACTGTAGGTCAAAAATTTAATGGTACCTTTAACCTTAACCTTGACCTTGGTTTGGTTAAATCAGGCGACCGTTACCTCTTAACCCAAACCCCTGTTAAGGCCTACGAAAGCCTTCGTGACACAGAAAATGCCCAGTATTTTGAAAATGTCACAGTAGCTTCTGACAATGAACTGCTTAAAGATTTCAAAGGTGACACTTATGAAGTGGTTTCTCACTTTGTACCAGGCAAGGACACGACAGCAGTTGGATTTAACCTTCGTGTTGGTGATGGTCAAGCTACAAAAGTCGTTTACGACTTAACTAAGGAAACTTTGTCTATTGACCGTAGCCAATCTGGTACTATCCTTTCAGATGCCTTTGCTAAGGTTAATAGTCAACAAGTGACTCGCAATGAAGATGGTTCTATTGATTTGCATCTTTATGTGGACCGTGCGAGTGTGGAAGTCTTTGCTAAGGGCAATACGGTAGCTGGTGCTAATCAGATTTTCCCAAGCCCAAGAGCCGTTGGAGCCAGTGTCTTGGTTGAAGGTGGTCCAGCCAAAGCAAATATTGCTATCTACCCAATTAAGAGTACTTGGACTGACAAGAAGGAAGTCACTAAGGCTGTTGCCATGAACACCACGGCTGCGGGTCATTTGGCTCTTGAAGTTGGTCAAAGTAAGGACTTGCAGGTTTACCTCGCACCTGCTTCTGAAGAGCAAGATGTGACATGGACAGTTAGTGATCCAAGTTTGGTGTCCTATACTGAACATGACAATAAACTTTCTCTCAAAGCCCTTCACAAAGGTCATCTCACTGTCACAGCAACTTCAGTTGAAAACCCATCATTGACCAAGACCTTTAATATTGCTATTACGCTCAACAATTTTGCGACCAACCTTAAAGGATTGAAAGCTGTCACTGGTGATTGGTATATTGATGACGATACCCTTTACGATAGCAATGTCAGTGCCAATGACTTCTTCATGGCCTATGAAAGTAATGGCTTCAAGCAATTTGACTATGATATCGATGTCAAATACCAACATGGTTTGGTCAACCTCTTTGTAGCTGCGGAACGTGAAGAACCAGGTCGTGCCTACTCTGTCCAATTTGCTGACAACGACACTGTTCGTCTCTTCCGTTTTGGTGGTGAAACCATCGCTGAAGCTCACTTGGATAAGGCTATCAATGACGGTCAGTACCACCATGTCAAGGTTGTGAAAGGCAAGGACACCATGACAGTCTATGTCGATGGCAAGGAAGTGCTCCATCATCAATTTGATGCTGTGGATAATTACTTCAATCAAGCCCATGTAGGTGTCGGTCTTTGGGATGGAGCAGTAGAATTCAAAAACTTCTTCGTAACTGAAAAAATGACAAACACAAGCAGTGACACTACTGACGAACCAATCAAACCTGATCCTCAGCCAGAACCAAGTCCAGAGCCAAATCCGGAAAATAAACCAGTTGAACCTGAGCATCAGCCTGAGGTTGCTCCAGAGCCTGAACCAACTGGGCAAAATAATGGTCACGACAGTACAAACACAGTGCCAGATTCATCTCAGGATAATACTAGTAAGCAAGAAGAAAGTAACACTCCAGTGGAAACACCTAAGACTGTCGCTCCACTTGTTGATAATCTCCTCAAAAAATTCAACGCATTTAGTCTCTCAACCTTCCTTGCAAGTATTGCCAAAGAAACATGGCACTTTTTAACAAAATGGCTATTCAGCTAAAATCAAAACGTTGAAAAGGCTATGTAAGAAGAAAAAACTTAGAAGTATGAATGCTTCTAAGTTTTTTACTAAAAATCACCCAAAAATTTGATATGCCCCCTGTCAAGTAGACAGGTTAAATATCTAAAAAAGTGTCTGTTTTTGAAGGTCAGTCGTACAAAATAAATGTACGGCTGTTTTTTTATGCAGACCACTTTGACTTGTACTTTTCAATTTTGTTATTCTTAGCGATTGGGTATGACAAAGGATGTTCTGATGTTAAGGCAGCGTTTCTGACTTCCAAAGGCGTTCTACAGTCATATCTGCTTTGTGGACGCTCTTGACAGTAAAATCGGATATAGTCTTTGATGGCATATCGGAGGGAGGCCTCATCTGAAATCTCATACATCTGATACATTTCCGATTTTATAATTCCCCAAAAACCTTCTATTGGTCCGTTATCAATACAATGGCCTACTCTTGACATGGATTGAATCATATCAGTATCTTTCAGCTTTTTTTGAAAGTTTTTATTGGTATATTGAAACCCTCTATCGCTGTGAAATATAGGCTTAGCTGTGGGATTTTTTTCAATAGCTTTGTCAAATGTTTTGAAGACTAGCCGATTGTCATTTCGACCACTTATGACAAAAGCAATAGGATAGCGGTCATATAAATCAAGTATGGCACTCAGATAAAGTTTCTTATGAGAGTTAGGAATCTTAAACTCTGTAACATCTGTTACCCATTTTTTGTTCGGAGCAGTCGTATAGAAGTTTCTTGATAACTTATTTTCTGCAGTTTCTTCAGACTTGGCAGTCTTGTATTTTTTCCTTTTCTTACGGATAAAAGCGTGAATATCGAGTATTTTCATAATTCGGTGAATTCTCTTTCTTGAGTAATTCGTATGATTGAAATGATTGATCCAATCGGTCATTCTTCGGTATCCCAAGATGTGTGAAAAACGTTCGTCATATTCTTTAATTAATTCCGCAATTTCGCTGTTTAATTGTTCTTGTTCTGGAACTATTCTATGTTTCCATTTATAAAATGCAGACCTCGTAATGCCGAGCTGATGACACATCCAGCTAATGCTCCACCCTTTATTTGTGTTGAAGTCTTCAATCGCTAAGTATTTTGATTCGTGGCGCTGTTTCCCTAGCCTCACATCCTTCCGAATTCTTTCACTTTTTTTAAGAGTTCAACAGCCATATCCTTTTCTTCTAACTGACGTTTTAAGCGCACATTTTCTCTTCGTAAACGTTCTAATTCATCAACCTCATCATCTAGTTTGTGATGACCCCTTTTGTCAACTAAACCTTCTTCACCATCACTATCATACTTTTTCACCCACGAATACACTTGGCTATAAGAAACATCATAAAGTGACGCCGTTTCCTTATAATTGCGATTGTGTTCAATACAATAATTGACAATCTCTTTACGCTCATCAATAGTAGTTTTACGTCTTGCTTTTGCCATATAGACCCCCTGTTTTGGATTGTAATCCTTAAGTTCTATATTGGCATTATACATCCTAATCCACTTTCTTAAAAGTCCTGAAGAAATATCATACTGATGACCTAAATCAATAGATGAAGCCTCACCACTAATACATTTTTCTACAAGTTCCATTTTAAATTCTTTTGAATAGGAACTGTTTTTTGTTTTCTTTGTGAATCCTAAAATCCCATATTTTTTATAGATGGCGGCCCAATCTTGAATCGTCCTTGTGGAAATATGGAGACAGTTACATATTTCAGATCTGGAACGATTTCCATTAATATAATCGAGACAAGCTTGTTCTTTCTCGTATGGGGTGAATCTTTCTCTTCTAGACATAAAAATACCTCTTAAGTAGATTTTAGGTATTTACCTTGTCTACTTAAGAGGTATCATATCATTTTCTTTTGCGAGTGCTTTTCCTTTCGGAGTTGCTGCTAAGCCACCTTCAGCAGTTTCCCGAAAGGCAGTTGGCATGGCTGAACCAACCTGATACATCGCGTCAACAACCTGGTCGACTGGAATGGCTGATGTGATGCCTGCCAAGGCCATGTCAGCAGCTACTAGGGCAAAACTTGCTCCCATGGCATTACGTTTGACACAAGGAACTTCGACTAATCCGGCTACAGGGTCGCAAATGAGTCCCAACATATTCTTTAGCACAAAGCAGATGGCCTGGCTGGCTTGGAAAGGTGTACCACCAGCAGCCATTGTAATAGCGGCAGCAGCCATAGCAGAGGCGGAACCGACTTCGGCTTGGCAGCCACCCTCGGCACCAGAAATCGAGGCATTATTAGCGATTACTAGACCAAATGCACCAGCAGTGAAAAGAAAATCCAGTTGTTGTGATTCACTCAAGCCCAATTTTTCGATAGCAACCGTGAGAACAGCGGGCAGACAACCTGCTGAACCAGCAGTTGGAGTAGCACAAACTAGCCCCATCTTAGCGTTAGATTCATTGACGGCCATAGCATTTCTCGCAGCCCCTAAGACAGCAGAGTCAGCCAAAGTCTTTCCTCTTTTGATGTAGGCATCTAGTTTGGCAGCGTCCCCCCCAGTTAAGCCTGTCGGTGATTTCTCTGGGGACAAACCAGCCTGAACAGAATCTTTCATCACTTCGAGATTTCGAGTCATAAGAGATAGGATTTCAGAACGGTCACGTCCAGATAGTTCGATTTCTGTGGCAATCATGAGTTCAGCGATATTACCTTGGTAATCTTGGTCAGCTTGTTGAACTAATTCTTCAATAGTGTAAAACATGGAAATCACCTCTTAGCTGAAAAAGTTTACGTTGTGTAAATGTGGAATTCTTGCAATCTCAGTGACAGCCTCATCACACTGGTGCGAGTCAATTTCGATAATCATAATAGCCTTCTCACCAGCATTTTCTCGAGTGACAGTCATCTGAGCAATATTAATACCATAACGAGATAAAATATCAGTCACAAGGGCAATCATTCCTGGAACATCTTGGTGAACAATGATAAGTGTAGGTGTATTCATTTTGAGGTTGACCGCAAAACCATTGAGCTCAGTCACTTGGATATTCCCTCCACCTATGGAAACACCAGTGGCAGAGATAGTTTTTTTAGCATTTTTTAGAGTAATACGAGTGGTGTTGGGGTGTGGTGCATTGCTATCTTTGTTGATTATCCAGTAGACCTTAATACCTTTTTCGTGTGCAATATCAAGCGCATGCGGAATATCGGGGTCATCAGTTTCCATACCTAAAATACCAGCCACAAGAGCCACATCTGTCCCATGCCCCCGATAGGTTTTTGCAAAGGAATTAAAAAGTTGAAATTCTACTTCAGTGGGTGTATCACCAAAGATGGCCGAAACAATTTTTCCGATACGAACAGCTCCTGCAGTATGGCTTGAGGAAGGCCCTACCATGACAGGACCGATGATGTCAAAAACGGATTGAAATTTTAAATTTTTCATAGCATGCCTCGTCTGATTAATCTTGTATTCCCAGTATACCATGAATTAGTGATATCAGGTGCCTAAGTAAAATCCTTAATTGTCAAGTCAAGTGCAACAAAGTTGTTCCTCTGATTAAGTGAGTATCTTTCAAGCTGTTTGAGTTAGCTCAAACAGCTTTTTTGCGGACTGATAGCCATGAATTCGTCTAGGTCTTTCATTGATAGACTTTGTATAGTCCTCTAAAAGATTCTGATTTAGTTCTTTTAACGAACACCCCTTCGGAATGAACTCTCTTAGTAGTCCATTGAAATTCTCATTTGTACCTCGTTCATAAGATGAATAGGCATGTGCAAAATAAACATCTAATCCCTCTATCTTACTCAATGATGAAAATTCGTTTCCATTATCTGCAGTTATGGCCTTAATAGGATAAAGTTTCATACACTCTAAGACTGCTTGATTGACATACTCTGCTTTCTTTTCCACGAGTTTCTTTGTGACAGCATAGCGTGTTTCTCGTTCTACCAAGGTCAGAATAGAAGGTTCTCCTATTGTTTTTCCACCCATAACAGAATCGATTTCCCAATCTCTAAAACGGGAACGATTATTGATTTCTTCTGGTCTTTCTTCAATTGACTTTCCTAGATGTTTCTTGGTAGAGGGGCGCTTGGTAAAATTCTTACGGATCCGCACTGCTCTTGGCAAATCAATGACCTTAATCTTTAACAATCCTTGATTGATATAGTTATAGAGCATCTTGGTTGAAGGAACAACTGCATCTACATGTTGGAGTCTATAGGTATGAACAAAGGTATCCACGCTATGCACCCTTGGTTTCTCTCTCATTGCTTCTGTAAATGCTCTCAGAAAGTCATCCAATACAGAATCCAGTTTCAGATAATAGCTGGCTTCTCTAGCATGACGATAACGGTTATGAGCAGCATCTGCATAATAGTGTTGGTAATAGACCTTTTGCCCATTTACTTTTTTCACTTGTGTTATGGAACCACGATTAATTTCACGAGTAATAGTAGAGCGATTTCTCCCTAGTCTACGAGCAATCTCAGCAGGTTTGAGTCCTATGCTTAAATAAGCTTCAATTTCCCCTCGCTCAGCTTCAGATAAGTGCTTGTATGATTGATTTGTGGTTGAAGAATTAGTAGACATGTTCATCTTCCTTTATTCCGTTTTTCGCAACTTTAGTATATCAGATGAACATGTCTTTTTATTTGAAAAAAACATCAAAAATAGCGCAAAAACTCTTCTTGTGCTATACTGTAATTGAGATTTTTTAAATTTTTGGTGTTAGAACTGTTGCCTCAGTCCTAGCACTTTTTCTTTGTCGTATTCTTGGTGTGTTGCGAGAATTTTGTAAATGATACGAAGCAGCTTATGTGCGCAAGCAATGACGGCTTTCATCTTACTTCCTCTTTGGGAAATTCGATTGTAAAAAGAAGAAAAAGCTGGATCCTTAGAATGTGCTGCAATCAATCCCGACATAGTCAAAGCCTGTTTGATATAGCGATTTCCTTGCGTGATGTGTGAGGATTTTTTAATGCCAGCACTTTCATAAGACCCTGGGCAGAGTCCAGCCCATGATGCTAAGTGTGCATCGGATAAAAAGGCTGTAACAGTTGGTCCAATCTCAGATAGAATAGTGGCAGCACAGTTTTCATTCACACCGGGAATGGTTTAAAGTATCCTATTTTCCTCAGGGGAACTCCTTTTCAATGAGTTCCTGATACATCTGACATTCCTCTAAACTCTGGTCTAAGAGAAAGCGGTTTTCTAGTGACAACTTTCCTTCCATCCCTTCAACGAGTTCTTCTGGACTTGCTTTCACTCGCTTTTGGATACAAGGGATAACAGATTCTACATCAATTGTTTCTCTGTTAATGAATAATTTTAAAAGTGCTTGCTTTGTCTTAGAAAAAATATCAGAAAGATAACTGGTTAGCTTGATATTAGCACGTTGTAAGAGGTTATGAATCTCATTCTTTATTTGTGTTTGACGTTGTTTGTAAGAACGTAATCTACGAGTGAGTAAACGTAACTGCATCACTTCAGGACTAGGAATATAAGATGGCTCAATAAGTCCACAACGTCCGAGCTGTGCAATCCATTCGGCATCTTTCATGTCTGTTTTTCGACCAGGCACATTCTTGATATGTTGGGGGTTAGCTAATATCAAATTGAGCTCTGAGTCTGAAAATATATTAAAGAGCAGCACCCAATATTGGCCAGTGCTTTCAAAAAAGACATGTGTGACGTGATTTTCCAATATCCAAGCTAAGGCATTTTGGAGAGCTATAGTTGTTGTACCAAATTTTTTTAGGTTTATTGGTTTCTAGTGGACCATCTAGAATACAACAAACGATAGACTTTTGGTGGACATCAATTCCACAACAAGTTTCAATCATAACTTCCATTACAAAAACCTCCTGTTAACTATTGAACAATAGAACAAGAGGCTATTAGTAAGATATTTTCATGCTCAAGGCATATTCGAGTTATCTCATGACTCTTGTTCATCCAGTTTTTGTTACAGGCTAGGCAAAGCCCTATTAAAGACAACGGATTGGTATTGTTCACCTTCATTATAAGCCGAACGTTCTTTTCTGTCATGAGTTAGCAGGCTAAGCCTGCTTAGAGTTTTTGTTGCACTTCATTTTACAACAGGGCGGAAAATATTTTATTTCGGAATTCGATAATTATAGTAACTCTTTGGTAAATTTACGATGTTTTGAAGGAGATACACTTAATATCTTTAGAGAGAATTTGATAGAGGCTAAGACGGTTGTTGTTTTTTCATTTGATTTCAATATATTAGCACCAATTTACGGAGAATTTTTTTATCAGTTAACTCTACTTGATTGTGGTCACATAATAAAGCATATGGCACTATTGCTTGATAGAAAAGATATTGATTATAAGATTATTACAACTTTAGGAGAGGATGAATATCAATTAAATAGTTTGTTCTTGGATGATAATTTCGCACTAGCTGTAATGGTGATTGATGCTAAAGAAAAAAATGATTATTTGGATTTTTGCAAAGAAACGTTAAATCTAAGTGTCACAACCTCAATGTTTCAAAAGTACTTCCCAGATACCTTTGAAATTTATAGGTTGACACATAGAAGCAAGTTTCCAAGTATATTGCCAATTTCATCGAATCCATTCTTTTTAAGAATATCCGAGGATTTTTTTAAAGATTTACAGTATAATAGAACATCTGCCCATAATCCTATTGGCTTATCTGGTTTTGTATCGTTTGATTGGAAAAATAAAAAAAATCAAATTATAGATTTTTGTATCTCTTTACATATGGAAAGAATTAAGCTTTATGTCTTTAGCATTAATGATTGTAGTTGCTATCGAATTTCACACGGAAAAGTTAAACAATTAGGTGGTGATTTTTCGGAACTACAATTAGATAAATTTCTTTTTATGTATAAAACAGGAATAACTTTAGATTCACTTGATTTTATTATTTGGTTAACTTTTGATATAGACGACCTAGACACACCAGACAGTTATCATTTAATTCATTTTGAAGCCGGAGGAATAATGCAGGAGATATGTTTGTTTATGTCTCAATTCTATTATTTCTGTCGACCAATAAAAAATAATAACGAAAATTTCTTTAAAGAAATTTTCGAAACAGAATTAATTTATACTGCGTGTATTGGAAACACTATTTATGATAATATAACTGTAGATCTACGGTGATTTTTGAGTATTAAAATTATAATATGGGGGGAGTTTATGGCGGAAAAGTGGTTTGCACTTCATATCTTTATTCATGAAAAAAATATGCAGGATGATTTTTTGTTATATATTTATGAGGTGATTTACAATAAAATGAATAGTGGAAATATGGCTCAATGGTTCTTTATTAGGTATTGGGAGGGCGGTCCGCATATTAGATTGCGTATAAAAGGAAACAGGAAAGTGTTTAAAGAAATAGAGGAGGAAGTGCATAATTGGATCAATCAAAATCGATTCTCAAACTTGTTGAATAAAGAGATCTTTTATGCAGCTAGTCAATTTGATGGCTCTCCAGTAAATACAGAACAATTACCGTGGTATAACAATGGAAGTGTAGAAGAATTCCTATATGAACCAGAGATAGATAGGTATGGTGGGGAGAATGTCATTCCTTATTGTGAGGTTATATTCCAAATATCTAGTTATTTTACTTTGATGACTATGAATAAATCAAGAAATATTGGTAAAGATCTTTCAATAATTTCTGGAATTGCTTTTCTATTGAAGTGCATAGAAATAATTGAAGAGAACTTTAAAGAAGTTATCTCAGAAGGAATTTATTATTGGAAAAAATTTGAAGACAATGTTGAAAGAAAGTTTTCTAATGAACTTAATTTAGCTCAAAAAATAATTTTACCAACTAATTTAGTGGATGACTTAACTCGATTATTATTAATAATAAAAACAAGAGTACCTAATCGCAATTATTTAAAAAGCATAATCATTTCAATAATACATATGAATTTCAACAGATTAGGCGTCACTCCTCCTGTTGAATATACTATCTATCAGTATCTAAAAGAAACATATTCAGGAGAAAAAATATGAGATGGGATTTTAGTAGAAATGTTGACTATTTTACTTCGGTTGAAAAGATAACGAAGTTTCATAACTCATCAAAGCAAGCAGAACATCTCGTTTCTTTACAAAATCCGAAACTTTTTTATAAATATACTCCAAATTTCTTGAAATATGCTTTCCAGATGGAGTTACCAAATGTTGAAATTGATGCACCCATTATTGATATTTTTTTTAAAAGAAGAAGCTCTTGGGAATTTAGTGATGAATATCTAAATTTACATGATTTTTTAAAGTTTATAAAAAATGCAGTAGGAACGAGTATTACAACTGTTGATGATTATGGTAATTTAGTTAATAAGAGAAATTACCCATCTGGTGGTGCTCTATATCCAATTAAAATATACATTTTAAATAATAATGTAGCTGGGCTTGAAAAAGGGCTATATGAATTTCGTACGCTATATAGTAAGGACGTACTTTGCTGTGTAAAAAAGATTGATGAATATGATATTGATTCGTTTACTTCTTTTAAATATTCTAATAAATCTTTCAAAAATGCTGATTTTATTATTTTTCTTGCAAGTAATTTAAAAACGGACACTAGATATGGTTTGTTACAATATAGACTGACATTACTTGAGGCTGGGCATATTGCTCAAAACATTATGTTAATGTCTACTATTTTTAACAAAAATTGCATACCTATAGGTGGATTTTTTGAAGATAAGTTAAATAAATTTTTAGAAATTGATAAAATAAATGAGACAGTCATATATTTTTTAGGTGTAGGATGAAATTAATTAGATTGAAAGCAGATTTTTTTATTGAAATTATTGGTAATGAGTTGGGAATATACGATTTTATTAATAATAAAATTGTATGGGCTTGTAGAGTAAGGGAGGACAGTTTAGTCGAAAATATTGAGGATTTATACTTTGGTATTGATTTGAAAAAAGTAAAGAATAATAGTTTAATAAGTTTCTTATTAACGCAAATAGGAAATAAATATTTTGAAGAATTGGATTTAAAAGATATGACAATTCAGGAATACGAAAGTATATACTATGAGGGATTAAAACGCATTAAGAGAAAATTTATAAAAGATAATGCGCAATCAAAATTAGAAAACATTGATATATGTCTTGTCTGTGAGCATGAAATATTTTCTGTATATTTTGAATCATTATCTGATGAATTAGGAATTAAAATAGTTCATTTTGACGAGCTATATAGTGTCCAGAACACCAGCTACAATTTGTTTTTATTTTGTGGAAATTTTAAAAAAGCTGACTATATGAAGGTATTGAATACCATTAATTCTGATGCGTTCTTGATATTTATTGACTGGACTAATACTTCTGTGCGTCTAGGACCATTAATAAATAATATTATCTCTTTTGATGAGAAAGAGGAGGTACTGAGTATGATTTCAACAGATAGTTGTTTTAGTGTTATACCAATACATGCTATATATTTAGTATTAGGAATTCTAGTTAAAGAGATACAATTTATTAGTAATAATTTTGTTTACTTATTATCGAATGAATATAGTACACTACTAAATAATCGGATAGTCATTGAATATGAAAGTTTAAATGGTTATTCTGAAAATAATTTTTAAATAAGATAGGAGGATTTATGCTGAAAATTTCTAAGTTAAATTTTTCGTATGGAAAAAATAAAGTTTTAAAAGATATATCTCTTGAAATATTTGATTCTGGAGTTTATGGACTGATTGGGGCAAATGGCGCGGGAAAATCAACATTATTAGAAGTTATTTCTACGATTAGGGGGAGTCGTTTTGAGGGGGAAATTGATTTCAATCAGATTTCTCAAAAGAAAAATTTTAATAGATTTAGGCAAGAAATCGGAATTCTATTTCAAAATGAATCATTGGAAGAAAAGTTAACGGTTGTTGAAACCTTCAACTATTTTAGATCTTTTTATCAAAATAAATCTGGGTTTTATACAAATGATGAGTTGTTAAAAATATTTAATCTATATGAACATAAAAATAAGTTAATACGTCAACTTTCAGGTGGGTTGAAACAACGGGTAAGAATTGCTGTAACCTGTATGAATAAGCCTAAACTAATTCTACTTGATGAACCTACAACTGGCTTAGATCCCATGTATAGGAGGGACTTTTGGAAAGTCTTACAGATGATAGTCCAAGAAAATAATGTGCTAATCCTATTGTCTACTCATGATATGTATGAATTAGAGAATTACGCAAAAAAAATAATATATATTGATGGTGGTAAAATCAAGGCTTTTGACTCAGTACCTAATTTATTAAAATTTGAAAAAGTTGATAGTTTAGAAGACTATTACTTGAAGATGGAGGGCAACATTGTTAAATAGAATTTTAAAACAGACTTATTTTAAATTATTAGTTTTTTCTCGAACCCCTTTTTTATACGTGACAACATATTTTATTCCAGTTTTTTGTTTTTATTTTTTTGGTAAAAATAACAATTTATATCAGTTAAAATTTGAAAATCAGTCATATGTTGATTGGTATCTTCCAATATACATTGTAATTGGCAATATTGCAATTTCAATATTTACGATAGGAATGAATTTGGTTCAAAAAAGAGAGAAACAGCTATATAAGAGAATCCTTTTAACCAATCAAAAAAAGATTGAATCATACGCTTCGGATATTGTTCAAACCATTATTTTATCCATTCCGCTTACAATTATTCTGATAATAGAAGCAATTGTTTTCTTTGACTTTTCTACTTCATTTTGGAAAATTCTTATCAGTGTGCCAATAATTGTTTTAACTAGTATTTGTTCAAATATCATTGCTCACTTTATTTTTAATTTAATCAGTAGTTCAATGATTGCTAGTCCATTACAAATTTCGGTTTTTGGTTTTTCTTTATTTGCCTTAGGAATTATCATGCCCTATACTATTTTGTCAGATAAAACGATGAACTTCATAAAAATGACACCGTATTACCAATTGAATAGATTTGCGATTATGCTTTGGAATAAGGAAGTAAGTCTGGGAGCAGTTAACAGTGCAGTGTTCTATTTGGTAACATTCTCAATCATTCTTGTAACGTCAACTGTCTATATAGAAAAACTGTATGATAGAAGATAACAGTAAGCGACCAGTAACTAGGTGTAAAGATAAAAATACTTGGTTATTGGTCGCTTAAAATTAATCAGAAACTATTTCTAATATTTCATCAATTTCATAATCAAATGCTATGCAATTTCTTAAGAGGACCGTGGTTGTGAAATTCTCTCCCTTTCCTAACTTTGCGATAGTGGAAGAGCTAATTCCTGCTTTATGTCTGAGTTCCGACTTAGTCCATCCTTTATCAATTAGCAACTCCCATAATTTATTGTAGCTAAACTTCATCTGAGTTTTCTCCTTTGTTCCATGAAATACCGTAGAGTTCATTTCCGTTACTAGAGAGTCGCAATACCGTATTTTCTAATAAGAGTTGATTAGCTTCTGGAGAGTATGAGTTTGCTTTATCGAAAGCTAAGAACACCTGCTTATTTAGTGATTTTGATTGGTCATATAGCTTCAACAGGGCTTCGGTTGCTTGGTAACTGATATTACTTAAGAGTAATGAATCGTGGGCAAGTGCTGGAAGCTGAGTTAGATAGAGTATTGATAAATCGTACAATATCATTCCTTTGAACTTAGTTCCTGTACCATCATCATCTGGAGTATGGAAGGAGTAGCTGTTGTTAGCTTTTAGGTTAATTTGAGGAGCTTTATGAATATCTGGGTAAAGGATATTATTGAACTCTCGCATTTTAGCATTGATTTTTCCTTCTAACTCTATTAGAATATCCTCGGTACTACGCTTCAAGTCAGAGTCTGCTTCTGACTTTTCTTGGCTCTTTGTCAACTGTAGTGGGTGACGAAAAGCTAACATCTAGAGAGGACCTGATAGGTCTTCTCTTTTTTTATGTTCAGAATGATGAAAATACGCTTCCTAAAGTTAATAAAGTTTCTAAAACCGAAGCCTAGACGTTTAATGTCTTTGATAAGCTTATTGGTCCCCTCCAATTTTGCATTTGAGTAATGTGTTTCTAGTGCGTTTTTGATGTATTGTATGTGTCTAAGAAAGGTTCTAAAGACAGTTTTGAAGTAGTGATTGACCTTGCTTATATTCTCCTCCATTAACTCAAAAAAACTCATCCACTCTTTTTTCCTGAAAGTGAAAAAGCAAAAGCTGATAGAGGTGATAATAATTGGCGAGTTCTTCTGAGAAATTCAGTGTCTTCTCAACGACTTCATGTGGACTTAAGGTTTGACAAAAGGTCTTCGAGTGAAATGAGTTACAAGATAACTTACGGCTGTCCTTTTGGAAGAGTCTCCAGTGATTTTTTAAAGCTCGATAAGGTAGCGACTTCTTATCAAACTGGTTCATAATGGCAATTTTCGTCTTTAAAAAGGCTCGACCAAGGTGCTGGATGATGTGGAAACGATCAATAATGATTTCGGCATTTAGGAAAAGCCTTCGAGCTAGTGGCATATAGGCTCCTGACATATCCATCGTTATAAACCGTACCTTTTGGCGTACTTTCAAAGGATACTTCAAAAAGTAGTTTCGAATAGTGGTTTGACGGCGATTATCAAGGATAGTTATGAGTTTGTTGGTCTCATAGTTTTGAGCCACAAAAGCGAGTTCACCTTTCTTGAAAGCAAACTCATCCCAGGACATAACAGCTGGGAGTTTGTCATAATGTTCCTTGAAAGTAAACTGGTCAAGTTTACGGTAAACAGTGGACGTCGCTATACGAAGTCTTCTGGCAATATCCGTTAGTGATACCTTCTCAGTTAGAAGTTGAGCAACCTTTTCTTTTGTCAGACAAGGTTGGAGATTTGGTGGTTTTTCTCAACGATTGATGTCTCAGCTACCATGACTTTCCTACAATTTTTACACTGGAAGCGACGTTTTTTCAGGCGTAGTAGTGTTGGAGTTCCAGCTTGTTCGAGCAGAGGGATTTTAGAAGATTTTTGAAAGTCATATTTGATCATCTTTCCTTGGCAATGAGGGCATGGTGGTGCAGGGTAATCCAGTTTTGCATGAATCTCGATATGAGTATCAGTTTCAAAAACAAGAGAAATAATGATGTTAGGGTCTTTAATTCCGATTAATTCTGTGGAATTCTTAATAAGTCTCATAAGTTCTTCTTAATGATGGTTTGGTTGCTTTTCATTATAGTTCTTATGGTACTTTTTGTCTGCATTCAAAAAGCTCTATAATCTCTACAGTAGTTTTACCCACTACAGAAATTATAGAGCCCTTTTCTTTTGACAAAGCTGATTCTTTCAGATAAGCTTCGTTTTGCTCTTTGAGTGCATTGACCGTTGCTGTTAGTTTAGAGTAGTTTTCTAAGAACTCAGTTGAAAGATTTGGGATGCTTTCTAGTTCTTGAAGATCTTGGTTTAGAGTTGCTAATTGACTCTCTAATTCGTCAATCTCACCTACTAGGGATTCACATTCGGTTGAGAATTCAGAATCTAAAATAGTTGCCAACTTTTTGTGGTAGGCTTCAACTTCATATAATTTCTTGAGATTAGTATCGGGGAAGTATTGCTGAAGTTCTGTTAAATCCGATTCGGTTGGATATAAACCAAATTCGATATTGATATCCAATAGTTTTAGACGTCTCTGCTTATCACGAATAATATTCTCTAGCTCCAACTTAGTATTTCTAAGCTGGAGTTTTTTCTGATTCTTTTCGATATCATCGAACCCAACTTCGCCTTGATAGTTATCTTGTAGGTGTGATAAATCGTACTCTAGTCTTTTGATTTGATAAAAAAATACCCTATTTTAAGGTTTCTTTAAGCTTTAATGGATATAATGATAGTCTATTAAGTAAGCAATACTTATTTTTCATAAATCAGAGAGGACGGACTATGGGTCGTCCTTTTGTGTTTCTTTGTTTATATATAGCTAGATTATGGTAAAATAAACCCTGATGATTTAACTGTCAGAAAGGATATACCATGACCTACACCCATTTACTTTTCGACCTCGATCATACTCTCCTAGATTTTGACCGTGCTGAAGATTTGGCCTTAACTTTCCTTCTAGAAGAGGCTGGTGTGGCATCCCAAGAGCTCAAGGTTTATAAAGACCACTATATTCCTATGAATCGTGCCATGTGGGAAGACCTCAACCATGGTTTGATTACAAAACCTGAATTACTTCGCACGCGCTTTTCACGTCTCTTTGAGCACTTTGGAAAAGAAGTAGATGGCAGTCACTTAGCTGGCCGTTACCAACATTTTTTGAGTCAACAGGGGCAGGAACTTCCTCAGGCTCATGCTTTTTTAGCGGATATCAAAGACCGTGGCCACAAGATTTATGCAGCAACTAATGGTGTTAGTTTTATCCAACGTGGTCGCCTTCAGGCTTCAAGTATTTTACCTTTCTTCGACGATGTTTTCATCTCTGATGAGGTGGGGGCCCACAAACCGTCTACAGACTTTTTTGATAAAATTGCCAATCAGGTCCATGATTTTCACCCAAGCTCAGCTCTCATGATTGGTGACAGTCTAACTGCTGATATCCAGGGTGGTAATAATGCGGGCATTGATAGTGTCTGGTTCAATCCAAGTAACCTAGTCAATGAGACTCCAGCTGTTCCAACCTATCAAGTCAAAAGTTATGAGGAAATCCTGAAGATTTTGTCCAAGTAAAGCTATGATAGCCATGATTCCGAAGAGCTTTTTAGCTCTTTTTTTGCTACAATGAAAGCATGAATGATCTGATTAAACATAAGTTGGAACTGCTCCCAAGCAACCCGGGGTGCTATCTCCACAAGGACAAATTCGGCAATATTATTTATGTCGGTAAGGCTAAAAATCTAAAAAATCGTGTGCGTAGCTATTTTCGTGGAAGTCATGATACCAAGACGGAGCTTTTGGTATCTGAGATTGCAGACTTTGAATTTATTGTAACCGAGTCTAATATCGAGGCCCTGCTTTTGGAAATTAACCTCATCCAAGAGAATATGCCTAAATTTAACATTCGCCTCAAGGATGATAAATCTTACCCTTTTATCAAGATTACCAAGGAGCTCTATCCAAGGCTCTTGATTACTCGCCAGGTCAAAAAGGATGGTGGTCTTTATTTCGGCCCTTACCCAGACTCTGGTGCAGCCAATGAAATCAAGAAGCTGTTGGACCGTATTTTCCCCTTTAAGAAATGTAAAAATCCCGCCAACAAGGTCTGTTTCTATTACCATATTGGCCAATGTAATGCCCATACCATCTGTCACACCACTGAGGACTATTGGCAAGGTTTGGTTGAGGATGTCAAGAATTTCCTAAACGGCCATGATGATAAAATCGTTAATCAGCTTAAGGCCAAGATGAAGGATATGTCTGACCAGATGGAGTTTGAGCGTGCTGCGGAGTATCGCGATTTGATTGAGGCGGTGTCGACGCTCAGGACCAAGCAAAGGGTTATCCGTCAGGACATGCAGGACCGTGATATCTTCGGTTACTACGTGGACAAGGGTTGGATGTGTGTTCAGGTTTTCTTTGTTCGCCAAGGAAAACTCATTCAGCGTGATGTCAATATGTTCCCTTATTATAATGATGCTGAGGAAGATTTTCTAACCTATATGGGTCAGTTTTATCTGGATAGTCGTCATCTTAAGCCTAGGGAGATTTTCATTCCAGGAGACATTGATCAAGATTCTGTCGAAGCTCTAGTTGGAGATGAGGTCAAGGTCTTTAAACCCCAACGTGGAGAGAAGAAGCAGTTGGTGAATCTGGCGACGAAAAATGCCCGTGTCAGTCTGACTCAAAAATTTGATCTCCTTGAAAAAGATATAGCCAAGACACAAGGAGCCATTGAAAATCTAGGCAAACTCATGGGAATTCCGACACCTGTTCGCATCGAGTCCTTCGATAACTCAAACATCATGGGAACGAGTCCTGTCTCTGCCATGGTCGTCTTTGAGAATGGCAAACCCAATAAAAAAGAGTACCGCAAATACAAGATTAAGACGGTTGAAGGGCCTGACGATTATGCCAGCATGCGTGAGGTCATTCGTCGTCGTTATAGTCGTGTCAAACGCGATGGGCTAACGCCACCAGACCTTATTATCATGGATGGTGGTCAAGGGCAGGTTAATGTGGCCAAGGATGTCCTGCGCAATGAATTGAATCTCTCAATCCCAGTTGCGGGGCTTCAGAAAAATGACAAGCACCAAACCAACGAATTGCTCTTTGGGGACCCCTTGCAAGTCATTGATTTGCCACGGCAATCCGAGGAATTTTTCCTTCTTCACCGTATCCAAGATGAAGTTCACCGCTTTGCCATCACCTTCCACCGTCAAGTTCGTAGTAAAAATAGTTTCAGTTCCAAACTTGATGGCGTGGAAGGGCTTGGACCTAAGCGCAAACAAAAACTCCTCAAACACTTCAAGTCTATGACAGCTATCCAAAAAGCTACCGTTGAGGATATCCAAGCACTTGGCATTCCAGAAAAAGTAGCTCAGGCTCTATTGGATAAGTTAAGCGAAGATAACAATTAAAGAAACTTAAATTCATTAAGCCATTTTTTTGTTATAATAAGAATAATTAAAAAGGGAAAGGAGTCCTGCTATCAAAAACGAAGCTAAAATTGAACGTCTTTATGATAGGGGGCGTCGTGGCTTTCTTCGAGGTATCTTTAGTCGTGCTACGATTATCTTCCTAATCATCTTACTACAGCTTGTTGTTGTGGCCATGTCATACTTGTGGCTGAGTCAGTATAGGGTGCACTTGCAAGTAACAGAAGTGGTCCTTCGTATTCTGGCCATCATCTATCTCTTCCAAAGTGATATGGAATCAACGGCTGTTAATACTTGGCTGCTGATTGTCTTACCTTTCCCTATTATCGGAACCTTACTCCTAGCCTATACCAAACTAGATTTGGGCTATACAGGGATGAAACGTGCGATTCAGAGCAATATTGACCGTAGTTCTGGCATATTGAAACAGGATGATCAGGGCCTGGAAGAGCTTAAGCAACGTCACACGAGCAACTATAACTTGGTCCAATATCTTGAAAATGTGAATGGGCATTTTCCTGTCTATCGTCACACGAAGACGACCTATTTTCCAAGTGGTGAAGCCAAGTTTGAGGAAATGAAGAAGCAACTCCTTAAAGCGGAGAAGTACATTTTCTTGGAATATTTCATTATTGACGAAGGTGAGATGTGGGGTGAAATCCTAGCCATCTTGAAACAGAAGGTTCAAGAAGGGGTGGAAGTGCGAGTCCTATATGACGGAATGAATGAATTTTCAACCTTGAGTTTCGACTATAAGAAACGTTTGGAGAGAATTGGGATTCAATCTCGTGTTTTTGCCTCTGTAACGCCTTTCTTGTCTACCTATTACAACTACCGTGACCATAGAAAAATCTTGCTGATTGATGGTAAGGTTGCTTTTACAGGTGGGGTTAATCTAGCTGATGAGTATATCAACAAAATTGAGCGTTTTGGCCATTGGAAAGATACTGCACTTATGGTTGAGGGGCCAGCAGTCGATACTTTCTTAGTCCTCTTCCTTCAGATGTGGACTTACTCTCATGAAACACTGGATGTGACACCCTATATGGTTGAGCATGAGGCCTTTGATACTCCTGGTTTTGTTGTCCCTTACGGGGATATTCCACTTGATAAGGATAAGGTTGGTGAGAATGTTTATATTGATATCCTAAACCATGCGCGTGATTTTGTTCATATCATGACACCTTATCTTATTTTAGATGGTGAGTTACTGCATGCTTTGAAGTTTGCGGCTGAGCGTGGGGTAGACGTCAGTATCATCATGCCTGGTATTCCTGATAAAAAGTCAGCTTACTACCTCGCTAAGACTTACTACCCAACACTTTTGGCATCCGGCGTAAAAATCTACGAGTACACACCTGGATTTGTTCATGCCAAGGTCTTTGTGAGTGACAATAGCAGGGCTGTTGTTGGAACGATTAATTTAGATTATCGTAGTCTTTATCACCACTTTGAGTGTGCGACCTATCTTTACAGGACGTCATCAGTGGTTGGTATTGAGGAAGATTTCCAAGCGACAATGGCCAAGTGTCATCGAGTCAGCATGGCTGATGTTAAAAATCGACCATTTCACCAGAAGTGCTTGGGCTTATTGACCAGATTAGTTGCGCCATTGATGTAGTGACAAGACTTGTTATAAGAGGGTTGAGCCCTCTTTTTTTATAGTTTAAAATAAAGATAATGAAGTCGAAGGAGAAAATGATGTTAACCATTCGTTCAGCTAGCTTGTCAGATGCACAAGCTATTCAGGCTATTTATGCACCCTATGTCGAGAAGACAGCTATTACCTTTGAATATGAAGTTCCCAGTGTTCAAGAGTTTGAAAAACGCATTAGCAAGACGCTTGAAAAATACCCCTATTTAGTAGCAGAAGAGAATGGCCAAGTTCTAGGCTATGCTTATGCCTCAACCTATTATGCTCGCGCTGCCTATGATTGGACCACTGAATTGTCTATTTATGTAGCAAAAGAAGCGCGTGGACAAGGGATTGGATCGGCCCTTTATACGGCCTTAGAAGAGGAGTTGCAAGCACGTGGCTACTTACGCTTTCTGGCTTGTATCGCAGTTCCGAACGAAGCGAGCATTTCCATGCATGAAAAGAGGGGCTATGTCCAAGTCGCTCATTTCCCAAAGATTGGCTATAAGTTCAACAAATGGCATGATATCGTCTGGATGCAAAAGACAATAGACGGCCCTGTTAGGAAAATAAAGTAGAAATCACGCCAATCATAATCGCAATGGCTAATTATCCCTGCCTTTTTCATAGGCTAAAATGATACTAATAAAATTACTGAAAGAGACCGGAAAGTTGTAATGGTCTCCCCTACACGAAAGGAGCCTATATGACTCAAGAACAAAGTGCTAGACTGTTACCCCAAAAGCCCTCTAGATGGGCCAAAATTCTACTTAACCGAAAGGTTCCCATCCTCCTGTTCTTCTTACTGGAATTGGCCTTTCTTGTCTTTTCATATCTTAGCCTACAAGAGCATTTCCCATCCATTATCTTATGGGAACACCTATTGAGTGTCTTTACCTTCTTTTACTTGCTCAATCGTTCCATGGATTCTCGTTCCAAACTGTCCTGGGTGATTATCATTGCCCTCTTTCCAATTTTTGGGACGGCTCTGCTTTATTTTTCACTGGCTGATTTGGGTGTGAGACGCTTGAAGAAACGACTTGAGGATGCTACAGTGCAGGCATCCGACCATTTAAGCACCGATCCAGAAGTTGCTGATTATTTATCCCAAAGTGATCGCCAATTACAGAAATTATCCTATTTTCTGGAGCATAGTCCAGCACAGTTTCCTATCTACAGAAACACAGAGGTTACCTATTTTCCACTTGGAGATGACATGCTACCAGCCTTATTAGAGGATTTGAAAAAGGCGGAGCGTTATATCTTCATGGAATATTTCATCATTGACGAAGGGATCATGTGGGGTGAGATTTTAGCCATTTTAGAGGAGAAGGCCAAGGCAGGTCTGGACGTTCGTGTCATGTTTGATGGGATGAATGAGATGACTACCTTGTCCTACGATTATATCGAGCGGTTGCACAAGGTTGGTATTAAAGCCCAGGCCTTTTCACCAGTCAAGCCCATTCTATCAACCTATTACAATTACCGAGACCATCGAAAAATCACAGTAATTGATGGTCAAGTTGCTTATACTGGTGGGGTTAATATCGCTGATGAGTATGTCAATAAACGAGAACGCTTTGGTCATTGGAAGGACACGGCCATTCGATTAGATGGTTCAGCAGTTCAAACGCTAAAAGCTCTCTTTTTGACCATGTGGACAGTGACTGGAATAGAAGATAAAAGGGATATGGAGCACTATCTACAAGAAAAACCTCAACAAAGAAAGAGTTCGGGCTTTGTACTCCCTTATGGCAATTCGCCACTGACCTACCACAAGGTTGCAGAAAATGTTTATTTACATCTTCTGAATACATCAACTAATTATGTCTATATCATGACGCCTTATTTGATTTTGGATGATGAATTGGTTCGAGCCATGACCTTTGCGGCCAGATGAGGTGTTGATGTTCGTATCATTATGCCAGGGATTCCAGATAAACAGTATGCCTTTGATATTGCGACGACCTATTTTAAAGCCCTCTTGGATGCTGGCGTCCGTATTTTCCGCTATACCCCAGGCTTTGTCCATGCTAAAGTTTATGTTTCTGATGGTCAACAAGCTGTTGTAGGAACCATTAATACAGACTATCGAAGTCTCTATCAAAATTTTGAAGACGGGGTTTATCTCTACAAAAATCTGGAAGTGATTAAGATTGAACAAGATTTTGAGAAAACCCAGGCTCTCTCAGAGGAAGTCACTCTGGAAAGTTTGTCTAAAATGCCTATGGCTCATCGTCTAGGTGGCTATCTCTTTTCTTTGATTGGACCTTTGATGTAAAAAAGAGGAATCATATGGATACAAAAATTCTTTTGAAATTGTTAGAAGACCAAGCTGATCCAACGAAAGTCCTAGCAATGGAAGCTTATATGAAAAATAAATTTAGCTTTCTTGGCGTTCAAAAACCAATTCTCAAAAAGATTGAAAGAGAGTTTTTTAAGCCTTTCATAAAAAATCCAATTGATTGGACTTTTGTGGAAGAGTGTTGGCAGCAACCTTACCGTGAGTTTCAATATATTGCTATGGATTATCTGGATAAAAAGAAGAAGGAGCTTAGACCTGAAGATTTTTCAAAGCTAAAGGAATTGGCTCAAACCAAATCATGGTGGGACAGTATAGATCAATTGGACCTTATCATCGGAGAGATTACTTTTCACTATCCAGAAACCAAGAATATCATGCGCAAATGGAGTCTTGATGAGGATTTTTGGTTAAGACGTATTGCCATTGACCACCAGCTTATGCGTAAAGATTTGACAGATACTGATCTCCTAGCAGAGGTTATCTGTAACAACTTTGGGCAGACGGAGTTTTTCATTAATAAGGCTATCGGTTGGAGTTTGCGCAATTACTCGAAGGTAAATCCTGATTGGGTTCGGGCTTTTATTGATCAACATGCTAGTCAAATGGCATCTCTTAGCATTCGTGAGGCAAGTAAGTATTTATAGAAATCAAGAGCTTGACTCTGTCGTTCATTATGCTAGAATAGAAACATGCGATGAGTCGATTGGCTCTTTAGAGCCTTTTGCGCTGAGGAGGTCTACATTAAATTGTAACGCAGGAGCGGACCTTGAGTAGTTGTGTGAACCTGCTACTCTCATCGAAAGATGCCTCTTATCCCTTACCATTTGGTAGGGGATTTTCTTTATTCTTGGCGTTTTAACCCTTTTCAACTGGGCTTAAACGTAGTATAATAGATTCACTAAACTAAATTGATAGAAAATTCCGAAAGAGGTTTTACTATGGGATACACAGTTGCTGTTGTCGGTGCTACAGGTGCCGTTGGTGCTCAAATGATCAAAATGTTGGAAGAATCAACACTTCCAATCGATAAAATTCGCTACCTTGCGTCTGCACGTTCTGCAGGGAAAGTCTTGCAATTTAAAGGACAAGATGTGACCATCGAAGAAACGACTGAAGACGCATTTGAAGGTGTAGATATTGCACTTTTCTCAGCTGGTGGATCTACCTCTGCTAAATATGCACCATACGCCGTTAAAGCAGGTGCAGTAGTCGTTGATAATACATCATACTTCCGTCAAAACCCAGATGTACCATTGGTTGTACCTGAGGTCAATGCACATGCGCTTGATGCTCACAACGGTATTATCGCTTGCCCTAACTGTTCAACGATTCAAATGATGGTTGCTCTTGAGCCAGTTCGTCAAAAATGGGGCTTGGACCGTATCATCGTGTCAACTTACCAAGCCGTATCAGGTGCTGGTATGGGAGCAATCCTTGAAACACAACGTGAGTTGAAAGAAGTTTTGAATGACGGTGTTAACCCACGTGATGTTAAAGCTGAAATCTTGCCATGTGGTGGCGATAAGAAACACTTCCCAATCGCCTTCAACGCCTTAGCTCAAATTGACGTCTTCACTGAAAATGACTACACTTACGAAGAAATGAAGATGACAAACGAAACTAAGAAAATCATGGAAGACGATAGCATTGCTGTATCAGCAACATGTGTGCGTATTCCAGTCTTGTCAGCTCACTCAGAGTCAGTTTACATTGAAACAAAAGAAGTGGCACCAATTGACGAAGTGAAAGCTGCTATTGCAGAATTCCCAGGTGCAGTCCTTGAAGACGACGTTGCTAACCAAGTCTACCCACAAGCCGTTAATGCTGTAGGTTCACGAGATACATTCGTCGGACGTATCCGTAAAGACTTGGATGCTGAAAAAGGTATCCACATGTGGGTTGTTTCAGATAACCTCCTTAAAGGTGCCGCTTGGAACTCAGTCCAAATCGCAGAAACACTTCACGAACGTGGTTTGGTTCGCCCAACTTCAGAATTGAAATTTGAATTGAAATAGGGAGCGAAACAGAAATCAGTAGGGATTTAGTGTTGTATTTGAATACTAAAATCATGCTGAATCCTATAAAGCAGAGAGACTTCTCTCTGTTTTTTTGTTTATTGGCCATCAAATTGAAATAATCAGTCTTCATGTTTTCAGAAAATTGTCAACTTATCTGTCTGTCTGGTCAAAATTATGGTAAAATGGAAAGGATTAGAAAACGGTTGAAGGAGAATATTATGTCAATTGATCAATTAAGAGATGTCAAACTGATCACAGCCCTTATTACACCTTTCCACGAAGATGGCTCTATCAATTATGATGCCCTTCCAGAATTGATTGAGCATCTTTTGGCTCACCATACAGAAGCTCTTCTTTTGGCGGGAACAACGGCTGAAAGTCCAACACTTACTCACGATGAGGAGTTGGAACTCTTTGCGGCTGTTCAGAAAATTGTTAATGGACGTGTGCCATTGATTGCTGGTGTCGGTACCAACGATACACGCGACTCTATCGAGTTTGCTAAAGAAGTTGCCAAATTTGGTGGTTTCGCAGCTGGTCTTGCTATCGTGCCTTACTACAATAAGCCATCACAAGAAGGTATGTACCAACACTTCAAAGCCATTGCGGATGCTTCTGATTTGCCAATTATCATCTACAACATCCCTGGTCGTGTGGTTGTTGAAATGGCTCCTGATACCATGCTTCGTTTGGCGGAACATCCAAATATCATTGGTGTTAAAGAATGTACCAGCCTTGCAAATATGGCCTACCTTATCGAACATAAACCTGAAGATTTCTTGGTTTATACAGGTGAAGATGGGGATGCCTTCCACGCTATGAACCTTGGGGCTAACGGTGTCATCTCAGTAGCCTCTCATACAAATGGAGATGAGATGCATGCTATGCTTGAAGCTATTGAAAATAGTGACCTCAAGACAGCAGCAGCTATCCAACGTAAATTCATTCCTAAAGTTAACGCTCTCTTCTCAGTACCAAGTCCTGCACCTGTTAAGGCTGTTCTTAACCATCTTGGTTTCGAAGTTGGACCACTTCGTTTGCCATTGGTTGCATGTACTTCAGAAGAAGCTAAACGTATCATCAAGGTTGTCCTTGAAGAAGATGTCGAGGCAACACGTGAGACAGTTACAGGTGTCGTTCGTCCTGATTATTAAGAAAATGAAGTTGAGCAGCTTGCTCAGCTTTTTTAGTTGAATAGGTTAAATCTCACAAAATAAGCTGATATAGGGTCTAAAAGCAGTTTTCTATCATGAAAATTGGCTTTTTTTGATATAATTATAGTTAGTGTGCTTAAAAAGAAAGGAAGTTTCATGAATCAACTTGAACAAAAACTTGAGCAGGATTTTGGTATTGTTTTTAGCCAAAAAGACCTCTTAGAAACAGCATTTACCCATACCTCATATGCCAATGAGCACCGCCTCCTAAACATTTCACATAATGAACGTTTGGAATTTTTAGGAGACGCGGCTCTGCAATTAGTCATTTCTGTTTATCTATACAAACGCTACCCTAATAAGCCAGAGGGGGAAATGTCTAAGATGCGTAGTACTATCGTTCGTGAAGAAAGTTTGGCAGGTTTTACAAAGGCCTGCGGTTTCGAGCAGTATATCCGTCTTGGTAAAGGGGAAGAAAAATCTGGTGGACGTGAGCGTGCCACTATCCTTGGTGACCTCTGGGAGGCCTTCCTGGGTGCCCTTTATCTGGATCAAGGGTTACCTGCTGTTGAGAAATTTTTGAATCAAGTCATGATTCCTCAGGTTGAAAAGGGGAACTTTGACCGAGTAACCGACTATAAGACAGCCTTGCAAGAGCGTCTTCAGGTCAATGGTACGGTTGATATTACTTATACCGTTATCGACGAGTCTGGACCAGCTCATGCCAAAGAATTTACTATGCAGGTAGCTGTTGATGGTAAGGAACTCAGCACAGGTCTTGGAAAATCTAAGAAATTAGCTGAACAGGCAGCGGCTAAGGCTGCCCTTGAACAACTAGGGAATTAAGCATGTATTTGAAATCAATTGAAATGCAGGGCTTTAAATCCTTTGCGGACAAGACGCAAGTTGTCTTTGACAAGGGAGTAACAGCCGTTGTAGGTCCAAATGGATCGGGAAAATCAAATATTACAGAGAGTCTACGCTGGGCACTGGGTGAATCCTCTGCCAAGAGTTTGCGTGGAGGCAAGATGCCTGACGTTATTTTTGCAGGGACAGAGGTTCGTAAGGCTCTCAACTATGCGGAAGTGGCAGTTACTCTTGATAACAGTGATGGCTTTATCGCGGGTGCTAGTGAAACCATTCGTGTGGAGCGTCACATTTATCGAAATGGTGACAATGATTACTTGATTGATGGTCGTAAGGTTCGTCTGCGTGATATTCATGACCTCTTCATGGATACCGGTCTGGGGCGTGATTCTTTTTCCATTATTTCCCAAGGTCGTGTTGAGGCTATTTTTAATGCCAAACCCGAAGAACGCCGCGCTATTTTCGAAGAAGCCGCAGGGGTTCTTAAATATAAGACACGTAAGAAAGAAACGGAAAGTAAGCTTAATCAAACCCAAGATAACCTTGATCGTTTGGAAGATATCATCTACGAGCTGGACGGTCAGGTTAAACCGCTTGAAAAGCAAGCAGCGACAGCTAAACGTTACTTGGAATTAGATGAGGAACGTAGACAGACTCAGCTTAATCTTTTGGTCCACGATATTGAAGTTGGTAAATCTGATTTGAGCCAGACCCAAGAGGATTTGGCAGCGGTCAAGGAAAAGTTAACCAGCTATTATGAGGAACGCCATCGTCTAGAGAATGAGAACCAGGAACTCAAACAAAAACGCCATCAAATTTCGGAACAAATTTCTTCTGACCAACAAACCTTGGTGGATGTCACACGTCTTATTAGTGACTTTGAGCGTCAAATTGATCTTTATACCATGGAGAGTCAGCAGCGTTCAGAGAAAAAAGAAGAAACGGAAGCTCGTCTCAGTGAGTTAGAGCATTTGAAAGAAGAAGCTCAGGCAGCACTCGATAAGGTTAATCAAAGCCAAGTTGAATTGAATGCGGAGTTGGATAGCCTTGCCAAAGAGCTGATTGCTATTCAAAAAGAACTGGAGCAATTTTCTGATGACCCGGATACGCTTATTGAACGTTTACGTGAGGACTATGTTGGTCTGATGCAGGAGGAAGCCAAGGTTTCCAACAGTTTGACTCAGGTCACTCACGACATGGACAGTCAGACACAAGCGCTTGAGGCACAAGCTGAAGAATATAAACAAGCTCAAGCTGATTTGCTTTCCGCTCAGGAAGTGGCTAGCGAAACCCAAAAAGCTTATCAAGCAGCCAAAGAGAGTCTTCAAAGCCTCCTAGCTAGCTACAAAGAAAAGGCTCAGGCTTATCAAGCTATTGACAAGGACTATCAAGAGGCTCAAAAGCAGATGTTTGACCTCATGGATCACCTTAAAAGTAAAGATGCCCGTCGTCAAAGTCTTGAATCTATTCAAAAGAATCATAGTAATTTCTATGCAGGGGTTAAGGCTGTCCTTCAAAATGCCCAGTCCATTCAAGGAATTATTGGTGCAGTTAGTGAACACTTGACTTTTGATACACGTTATCAGACAGCTCTTGAAATTGCTATGGGAGCTAGCGGGCAAAATATTATTGTTGAGGACGAAGCGGCTGCTAAGCGTTCGATTGACTACTTGAAGCGTAATCGTCAGGGACGTGCGACCTTCTTGCCGTTGACTACTATTAAACCACGTCAACTTAATGGACAATTTGCTCAAAGTCTTGCCAATGCACCAGGCTTTATTGGTATGGCTTCCGATTTGGTTACCTATGAGGACCGCTTATCTAATATTTTTCAAAACCTCCTAGGGGTAACGGCAATCTTTGATAACATTGACAATGCTAATAAGGCAGCTCGAGCTGTTCGTTTCCAAGTACGTATGGTTACTCTTGACGGGTCTGAGATTCGTCCCGGTGGTGCCTTTGCTGGTGGTACCAACAAACAAAACAATAACCTCTTTATCAAGCCTGAACTGGATGCATTGACTGCTGAAATTAACCAGATTAAGGCTCAATTAAGTGATAGTGAAGCCAAAGTTGAAGCCCTCAAGATCAAACGTAAAGCTCTACAGAAAGAACTAGAAGACCTTAAGGTAGATGGTGAAAATGCTCGTCTGCAAGAGCAAAAACTAGACCTAGAACACCAACAAGCCTTGTCAGAGGTGGAGAAAAATCAAACCCTAGTGGATAGTTTCAAACAGGATTCTCAGGGAACTGATGGGGCAAATCTTCAAGATAAGGCTGAACAACTTAAAGCAGAGTTAGCACAAATTGCATCTAAGCGTGAGGCCATTAACGACCGTATTGAGGCTATTAAGGAAGACAAAGACGCACTTGGCCAACAAAAACAGGTTCTCTTAGACAAGCAATCTGAACTTCAGTTGAAGGAACGTGATTTGCAAGCAGAATTACGTTTTGCTAAGACAGAAAATAATCGTATTCAAGCCGACTTGTCTGAGTTAATGAAGGAATCGGATAGTCTTAAAGCGCTCCTTAATAATCAGGTCAATGATGACCAAACTGACCGTCTTCCGCATTTGCAAGCACAGCATAAAGAAGCTGTTCAACGTAAGGACGATTTGGAACAAGCTCTTGTCCGTGCCAAGATTCAGGTGCAAGATTACGAAGGTCAGTTGGAAGACTTGGAGGAGCGTTTGGCAAAAGCGGGTAACCGCAATGAAGATTTGATTCGTCAACAGACTCGCTTGGAAGAGCGTGAAAGTCAGATCAGTCAATCACTTCGTAAGTTTGCGACTCAGTTGGCTGAAGATTACCAGATGACACTTGAGGTCGCCAAAGGTCAGGCTAGTCCTCTTGACAATGTCGAACAAACTCGCCAGAATCTGCAAGGTCTTGAGCGTTCGATTAAAGCTTTGGGTCCGGTCAATGTAGATGCTATTGCCCAATTTGAAGAGGTTAAGCAACGTCTTGATTTCTTGAACGGCCAAAAGGATGATTTGCTCGAAGCTAAGAGTCTCCTTCTGGATACTATAAATGACATGGATGATGAAGTGAAATCACGCTTTAAAGCAACCTTTGAGGCTATCCGAGAAAGCTTTAAACAGACCTTTACCCAGATGTTTGGTGGAGGTTCAGCAGACTTGATTTTGACCTCAGACAATCTCCTAGAGGCTGGGGTAGAAATTTCTGTGCAGCCACCAGGTAAGAAAATTCAATCACTTAACCTTATGTCTGGTGGTGAGAAGGCCTTGTCAGCTCTTGCCCTTCTCTTTGCCATCATTCGTGTTAAGACCATTCCATTTGTTATCCTAGACGAAGTAGAAGCGGCTTTGGATGAAGCCAATGTTAAACGCTTCGGTGACTACCTTAATCGTTTTGACAAGTCCAGTCAATTTATTGTAGTTACCCACCGTAAGGGAACGATGTCTGCTGCAGACTCTATATATGGGGTAACTATGCAGGAATCAGGTGTCTCGAAAATCGTCTCGGTCAAACTGAAAGACCTTGATTTAGACTAAAAATAGATTATATTTTCATGAAAGATAGTTGATAGCTTTATCACTATCTTTTTTCATAGTCTCAAAAAATTTGCAAGGACTTTCAGAAAATAATTAAGTTTGCGCTTTCAAATTTACGCAATCGATTGCGTAAAATAGCATAACAAGGGCTATGATTAGGATTTTAGGGTTTATGAGAGAGAGGGTGACTTGTCATTTTGCACTGACATGTTACAATATTTAAGGAAATGTCATATGGGGATATGGTGTTTTTTGAAGTTAGTTATAGTGTATGTGTTAAGATACGATTTTCTGGACACATTTAGGCTTCGCGTATACAAGTCTAAGAAGTCTTCTTTCGAGCGAAAAATCCAGGCTGGGAAACCTGGATTTTTCTTTGTCTTTTTAGTTTATTGGTCACCTTTCTCAGCTTGAGATTTGGCTTGTTTGATACCAGCATTGACCAAGCCCTGCATGATAGCCCCAAAAAGGATAGCTTCAAAAATGCCTGATAGCATATTATGGATTGAGAATAATTCTGTCAAATAGTCTTTATTGTCAACTAAGAAGTGAACTAGGGGCATGCCTAAGAACATGCTAATCCCAAAGTATAAACCTGACTTAAGCCCCACGTGCTTAAGTTGTTTTTTCTCTTTCTCAGTCAGTTCTTCCTCGTCAAAAGCATTAACAGCACTTATCTTTAACTTATAAGTAAGGATGCTGCCAACTACCATACTGATAATCAAAAGGAGAATAGGATAAATACGAGCCACAAGTTCGGGATACTTAGAGCTTAGAAGAAAGGCAATACAATTACCAAAAATTAAAATATAGAAGAGAACAACGAAAGCCATGTTACCCATTCGATCAACCTGTTGGCGCTTTTGTTCATCTAAAGGTCCAGTAATACCGTAAAAACGTTTGATTAGTTTATCAGTGAAAGTTTCTTTAACCATAATTTACCTCTTTCTATCTTATATTTCTATTCGCAATTTCCATCCCAAAAAAGACTGTTAAGATCAGTATCTAGTGCTTTAGCTAGATTAAGACAGAGCTCAAGTGTTGGGTTATACTTGTTATTCTCAATCATGTTAATGGTCTGTCGGGAAACACCAATAGACTTTGCAAGTTCTAATTGCGAAAGCCCCATATTCTTTCTAAATTCCCTGACATGATTCATAATGGACCTCCTTCTGAAAGACAAGCTAATGTGTTGCTGTAAGTCGCAATTTATTAATTATGTCAACTTTATCTGACATAATTGTAGCAAGTTTATATAGGTGTGTCAATTATCTTAGACATATTTTCCATTTTGGTATTAACTAAAGGATTCTTTGTCAGCTCTTGAAAGCTTTTTGTTTTTTTGGTAAAATTGATAGTAATTGAATAGAAGTCGTAGAGACTAGTAACCTTATGGAAATTGACAGGGATTGGGGGCCATGGACTGGAAGCCTCCTCAAGGGAAGTTTGGCGAATTCACTCATGAAGACGGCTGGCGAATCAAGGTCTGGGTAACCAGATAAAAAACGGATGGTACCGCGTGTCAACGCTCCGGGTTGGAGTTTTGGCATGTGGTTTTTTGTTTGCGATTCGAAATTGTTACATCAGAAAGGAATCTCATGGATTTACAAACACAATTGCAAGAGTTGAAAACATCAACGCAGGCTAAATTGGCTGAAATGCGTGGTGAACACTCTAAAGAATTACAAGAATTGCGTGTTGCAGTTTTGGGTAAAAAAGGCTCTTTGACAGATCTTTTGAAGGGGCTTAAAGACCTTCCTAATGAAGAACGCCCTAAAGTTGGTAAAATGGTCAACGAAGTTCGTGACGTTTTGACTGAAGCTTTTAACGAAGCAGCTAAAGTTGTTGAAGCCGCTAAAATTCAAGCACAACTTGACTCTGAAAGTCTTGACGTAACCCTTCCAGGACGCCAAGTCAAACTTGGTAACCGTCATATTCTTAGCCAAACAGCTGAAGAAATCGAAGACATTTTCTTGGGGATGGGCTTCCAAATCGTTGATGGTTTTGAAGTTGAGACTGACTACTATAACTTTGAACGTATGAACTTGCCTAAGGACCACCCAGCGCGTGACATGCAAGATACCTTCTACATTACGGAAGAAATTTTGCTTCGTACACACACAAGTCCTGTTCAAGCTCGTACACTTGATAAACACGATTTTTCTAAAGGTCCACTTAAGATGATCTCACCAGGACGTGTTTTCCGTCGTGATACAGATGATGCGACTCACAGTCACCAGTTCCACCAAATCGAAGGTTTGGTCGTTGGTAAAAACATCTCAATGGGTGATCTTAAGGGAACGCTTGAAATGATTATCCAAAAAATGTTTGGTGCAGAACGTCAAATCCGTTTGCGTCCATCTTACTTCCCATTCACTGAGCCTTCAGTTGAGGTTGACGTGTCATGCTTCAAGTGTGGTGGTAAAGGATGTAACGTATGTAAGAAGACAGGTTGGATTGAGATCCTCGGTGCTGGTATGGTGCACCCACAAGTGCTTGAGATGTCAGGCGTTGATTCTGAAGAATATTCAGGTTTCGCCTTTGGTCTTGGTCAAGAACGTATTGCCATGCTTCGTTATGGTATCAACGACATTCGTGGTTTTTACCAAGGGGATGTTCGCTTCTCAGAACAGTTTAAATAAGGTTTAGGAGGTTGTCATGACAGTAGCTATTCGTAAGGTTCTTCCAGAAGAAGTAGCAGAATTAAAAGTTATCTCCGAAGATACCTTTAGAGAGACTTTTGCTCATGATAATACCGAAGCCCAGTTGCAAGGTTACTTTGACACTGCACTTTCTGAGGAAGTCCTCTTAGATGAAATCACTCATGAAGAATCGCGTTACTTTTTCATTCTCGTTGATGGTGAAAAGGCAGGTTTTCTAAAGACTAATGTAGGTTCTGCTCAAACAGAGCAGCACTTGGATAATGCCTTTCAAATTCAACGTATTTATATCAGTCAGGCCTTCCAAGGCATGGGCTTGGGTAAGCAACTCTTTGAATTTGCCCTACAAGAAGCTCGTGATCTAGGTTGTGATTGGGCCTGGTTGGGTGTTTGGGAAAGGAATTTCAAAGCACAGATATTTTACGATAAATATGGCTTCGAAAAATTCGCAGAACACGATTTTCCAGTTGGTGATGGTAAAGTTGACCGCGACTGGTTGCTTAAATTAAAACTATAAACCGATTATTAAGTTGATTGAGAGGAGTTTATAAGGCGGTTAAACGTGTTAGTTCGTCTTCCTCTTATATCAGATATACATATTCCTAAATTACAGAAAGGATTTGAACCCGCTTAAGTAGAGGTTTGAACTCTTCTCTCATTTATCAGTTGAACTGATAATTTTACAGAAAGGATTTGAATACGACCTCAAAGTTCGAGATTAGTTGTTTTTGAATCTGAATGTTTTGTTCCTAATCATACAGAAAGGATTTGAACCCGCCCTAAGCTCTGGGCAAAAAAGATAAAGTCACCTAGGTGCAGATGCACCAACGTTGCCTTTCCTATTTTTGCTGAGAGCTATTAACGGGCTTGGTATCATAATTATGCTAGTTAGTTATAAATGGTTAAAAGAGTTGGTTGATGTGGATGTTACCACTGCTGAACTCGCTGAAAAAATGTCGACGACAGGTATTGAAGTGGAAGGTGTTGAGACACCTGCTGAGGGCTTGTCAAAATTGGTTGTTGGTCATGTCTTGTCATGTGAAGATGTGCCTGACACACACTTGCACTTGTGTCAAGTAGATACAGGAGATGCTGAAGGTCCACGTCAAATTGTTTGTGGTGCTCCAAATGTCACTGCTGGTATCAAGGTAATTGTTGCCATTCCTGGTGCCCGTATTGCGGATAACTACAAGATCAAAAAAGGTAAGATTCGCGGCATGGAATCTCTCGGTATGATCTGTTCTTTGGCAGAGCTTGGCCTTCCGGATAGCATTATTCCTAAGGAATTTGCGGATGGTATCCAAATTTTGCCAGAAGATGCCGTTCCTGGCGATAGCATTTTCCCATATCTTGACCTTGATGATGAAATCATCGAATTGTCAATCACACCTAACCGTGCGGATGCTCTTTCTATGCGTGGTGTGGCACATGAAGTCGCTGCAATCTATGGAAAATCTGTTCACTTCCCAGAAAAAACGGTTACTGAAGACAGCAAACCAGCTTCTGATAAGATTTCAATAGCCATCGAAAGTGATAAAGTGGCTACTTATGCTAGTCGTGTGGTTGAGAATGTTACTGTTCAACCAAGTCCACAATGGTTGCAAAACCTTCTTATGAATGCTGGTATCCGTCCAATCAACAACGTGGTTGACGTGACAAACTATGTTCTTCTTTATTTTGGACAACCAATGCATGCCTTCGATTTGGATAAATTTGAAGACTCACGTATCGTTGCTCGTGATGCCCGTGATGGGGAAAAATTAGTCACTCTCGATGGTGAAGAACGTGAATTGACTGCTGAAGATATTGTTATTACAGTTGCTGACAAACCAGTTGCCCTCGCAGGTGTTATGGGTGGCGCTTCAACTGAAATTGACAACAATTCTAAAAATGTCGTTCTCGAAGCTGCTGTTTTTGATGGAAAATCAGTTCGTAAGACAAGTAGCCGTCTCAACCTTCGTTCAGAATCATCATCACGTTTTGAAAAAGGTATCAATAACGACACTGTCCTTGAAGCGCTTGATTTTGCTGCAGCAATGTTGCAAGAATTGGCAAATGGAACGGTTCTTGCAGGCCGTGTTCAAGCTGGAACTGTTGATACAGAGCCAGTTCAAGTTTCTACAAGCCTTGACTACGTAAATGTTCGCCTTGGTACAGAATTGACTTTTGCGGATATTGAAGATGTGTTTGCGAAACTTGGTTTTGGATTGACTGGTGATGCTGATAAATTCACTGTATCTGTACCACGTCGTCGTTGGGATATCAGTATCCAAGCAGACTTGGTTGAAGAAATTGCACGTATCTACGGCTATGAAAAATTGCCTACGACACTTCCAGAAGCAGCAGGGACAGCCGGTGAGTTGACTGAAACACAAGCGCTTCGTCGTAAGGGTCGTACCATTGCTGAAGGTGCTGGATTGACTGAAATCATCTCATATGCTTTGACAACACCTGAAAAAGCTGTTGAATTTGCTGTGACACCTACTAACTTGACTGAGTTGATGTGGCCAATGACTGTTGACCGTTCAGCCCTCCGTCAGAACATGGTCTCTGGTATGCTTGATACTGTTGCTTACAATGTTAACCGTAAGAATAGTAACGTTGCTATTTATGAAATCGGTAAGGTCTTTGAACAAAATGGTAATCCAAAAGAGGAATTGCCAAATGAAATCAATACCTTTGCCTTCGCTATTTCTGGTCTTGTAGCTGAAAAAGATTTCCAAACCCAAGCAACGCCTGTTGATTTCTTCTATGCCAAAGGTATCGTTGAAGCTCTCTTTGATAAACTTGAAGTTTCAGTTGACTATGTACCGACAAAAGACCTAGCAAGTATGCACCCAGGTCGTACAGCTGCTATTGTCCTTGATGGTCAAACGATTGGATTCCTTGGTCAAGTTCACCCACAAACTGCTAAAAACTACGGTATTCCAGAAACTTATGTGGCTGAAATTAACCTTAGTGCTGTAGAAGCAGCCTTGCAACCGGCTCAACCATTTGTTGAAATCACAAAATTCCCTGCAGTATCACGTGATATCGCCCTTCTTCTCAAGGCAGAAATTACTCATCAAGAAGTTCTTGATGCTATCTACTCTGCAGGAGTGAAACGCTTGGTTGCCGTTAAACTCTTCGACGTTTACGCAGGTGAAAAACTTGGTGCTGGAATGAAATCAATGGCTTATAGCCTTACCTTCCAAAATCCAAATGACAACCTCACAGATGAAGAAGTTGCTAAATACATGGAAAAAATCACCAAAGCCCTTACTGAGAAAGTCGAAGCAGAGGTTCGTTAATAGTTAAAAAATCCATCTGAGAAGATGGATTTTTAAGTGACTAGACTATATTACAAAAAGGAGTTAATTTGTTTTTAGAGTTTTTTGACGGGGTATTAGGACATTACACTTTTGAATCTGATAAAGTCAATGTTCTGATTGATGGTTTACCCAGTTTTGCTTATCCCTTGGGGCAAGTAATATTTGTATTATTAGTCTACAGGTTACTCGTTCATCAATATTTTAAAAAATTTTTAACCATGTCACCTCAGGATATTTGGGCTTGGCATAAAGAAATGTTCCGCAAAAGTAAATTATCTTTCATTGTCGTCCCAATAGTTTATCTGTTCGTTTTCGGAATGACCTATGTCTTAGTTGAAGATGTTTTGGCTACCGTCACTATTTACAAAGACTATAGAGGCCCTATAGCTAAAACCATTGATGGTCAAGTGGAAAAAATAGATATTAGTCATGTTGGGACAAAAACGAGTAGTGCTAGGATTAATGCTCACTTTGTAAGCTCTGACGGGCAGACTTATGACATTCACCTGATAAACGGTGACAAGAGAATCGCTAATTATATGCGCCATCATAAGTCAGAGTCCTACACAGCAACCCTTTCCTTTGATAAACATGGCAAACCAGTTTACATTTCTAAATTCTGGGAATAAGCAGTCTGGATAGCTCTTTCAGGGATTTGCACTTGACAAATATGTAAATTCTCTGCATAATAAAAGAAAAAGCCATGAAAAGAGGGTAGCCATGCAAATTATTAAACGTAATGGTCAAGTTGCTGAATTTGATCCTGATAAAATTTACCAAGCCATCTTAAAAGCAGCACAGACTGTGTATGTTCTTGATGATACTTGGCGCCAAAACCTTGCTCAAGTTACGAAAAAAGTAGTGCTTGATCTTCAAGATGCTCAGGTGGAACGCCCAACCATTAACATGATTCAGTCATTGGTTGAAAATCGTCTCATGGAAGCAGGCTTTATCAATATTGCCGAGCATTATATTTCATACCGTTTGCAACGAGATTTGGAGCGTAACGGTTATGGTGACAAGGTCATTGTACACCTACGCTTTGAGCAGACTAAATAAGAAAAGCCATCAAGCGATGGCTTTTTTTGTGTCTTGAATATACAATATAAGTGCACAATAAAAACTCATAAGATTTTCTAGTAAAATAGAATTGAACGAACTAGTTACGAAAGGAAATCTTATGAGCTACCATCATTTTACCATAGACGAGCGTGAAAGTATTCTCATTTACCGTACGCAAGGCCTAAATTTTTCTCAAATTGCTAAGTTACTTCATCGTCATCCGTCTAGTATTAGTCGTGAGTGGAAGCGGCATCTAAAAGAAGGAAGCTATTCTCCAAGTCATGCACAGGAGTCTTACCATAGGGCTAAATCACACTGTGGGCGGAAGCGTATGCTTGAAATAGATCACAATTTAAGCAATACCATCAAACATCTATTTCTCGATTACCAATGGTCTCCTGAAGAAATAGAAGGTCGGTTGCAATTAGAGTACGGAAAAACTGTTATTAGTTATCAAACAATCTATAGAGCCATTTACCGAGGACATTTTGAGGATAACTCATTATCTCATGGTGCTCGTGGTGTCATTCGTAAACTTCGTCATCGTGGGAAAACACGTCATACTAAAGGTCATGTTGAAAATAGAGGGAAAATATCCATTTCTCATACAATTCACGAAAGACCAGAAGAGGCTAATAATCGAACTAGAATAGGAGATTGGGAAGCCGATACTGTTGCAGGTAAAACTGGAAAAGCTTGTTTAGTTACTCTAACAGACCGTTATTCTCGTTTTCTAAAAATCAAAAAGGTAGCTGTTAAGAAAAGCAAGTTGGTAATAGAAGCTATGGTAAAACTGTTAGAACCCTTGACGAAGTATACAGTAACTCCTGATAGAGGGAAAGAATTCACCTATCATCAGAAATTGAGTGATCAATTGAACATTGAAGTCTATTTTCCTGACCCTCATGCTCCATGGCAACGAGGAACCAATGAGAACACGAATGGATTACTTAGAGAATATTTTCCAAAGGGTAGTGATCTAACATTGGTTGATGATCAGACTATTCAGCTATGGGAGAACAAACTTAATAATAGGCCACGAAAATGTCTTAACTGGAAAACACCTTATGAAGTATTCTATGGGGAGAGTATGCACTTAATTTGACAATTCAAGGTCTAATTGTCACTTTGTTTTTTTTAGAAGTTTTATAAAGGATTCCAGTTCCTGTCCATGACCTATCTGCAGATAAGTTTCAGAAGTTGGTCTAATAAAGGAGGATTCTAAAAAGCGAATCTGCTTGTGGGCTTTGAATTTTTCAAGTGAAAACTCTTTAGGAAGTTGCCAGGTCACATGCCTAGGAGAAATCTGATAAGGTATGATAACCTTAGATTTCTCAATGATTGCTTGACTTTTAGCCATGTTTTGTTGAAAGAGGTCACCAAGTTTCTTAATGTTTTTTTGGAACATGCCATTTTCGAGATAAACGGAAAGTGCTTTTTGCATGATGAGATTGGTATCATAGTCAATAAGTCCCTTGTGGCTCAAAAAGGTAGGCTTAAGATTAGGAGGTAAGACAAGGCTACCTAGACGTAAACCTGGAAAAAGAGCCATGGAAAAGGATTTGATGTAGATGGTCTGATTTTGGGTGTCATAGTAGTGAATCGGGAGATTTTTACTATCGCTAAAGTCTCCCATATAGTCATCCTCGACGATATAAACGTTATACTGATTGGCAAGTTGGGCTAGCTTTTCTTTTTCACTGGCAGAATAGCTTAATCCAAGAGGATTGGAGTAACGACTGATGGTATAGAAGAACTTAATCTGTCCAGATTTAAAGTACTCTTCCAAGCAGTCAAAATCTAAACCATCAAAACCACGGTTAATCGTCTCGTAAGCTAGATTCTGACGGTTAACGAGCTGGTTCATGCGATGATAGGTAGGTTGTTCTAAGAGAATTTTGTAGCCCCCATTACCAAAATCCATCTGTGAAAGAATGTAAAGGGCCTGTTGGCTTCCTGAGGTTATGACAATCTGATCCGAATTGACATAAATATCGTCAGCAATTAATCGACTCTTTAAGGCTTCAAGCAAATCTTTGAGTCCGGCTTGTTCATGATAATAGTTGAAGAGGTAGTCCTGGTGACCCGCCAAACTTTCATCCAAACAAAGTTTAAAATTCTCGTAGGCCAATTGATTGTAATCGTTAAGGTTAAGAAGCACCTTATTATCAACTTCATTGCGACCTTCTAGGACGTAATAGCCACTTTTGGGTACGGCGTAAATATAGTTTTGATACTTGAGTTCCAAGAGTGCTCTCTGGGCTGTGTCCTTACTACAGGCATAAGTCTGGCTTAGTTGACGAATAGAGGGGAGCCTACTCCCTTTTTTCAAAGTACCATTTTGGATATCTTTGATGATGGTCTCGACAATATCGTGATAAATACTCATAACTGACCCCTTACAGATTTTACCTTATTTTACCCTACTTGTCTTCTAAGGGCAAGAGGTCTAGAGATATTTGACAAGATTATTAGATTTTGACATAATAAAAAGGTTGTAAGGTAAAACTAAATTCCCCTTTCAAATAAGTTTAAGGAGATTATAAGAATGACTTTTAAGAAAATCTTAGGACTTCTGGCTCTTGCATTCTTAACCATTATTGGTTTGTCAGCTTGCACACCAGAGAAAGAGCCTACTTGGACCTACGATAAAAACAAAATGCTATTTACAGGACAAGATGCTAGTGTACAAGTTCTTTCTGCAACTAAAATTGAATCACCAGAAGGTCAAAAAGCTGTCCGTGTTCACTATAAACTTAGCAACTCAAGTAAAGAAACAATGAATGCCTACACTCTTTTGATGAAGGTGGTCCTTGATGTGAAACAAGAAAAGGAAGAAGTTAAGGTTGCTACATTGGTCTTTTCTAAAGATGATGACCGAGATAAGATTGCAAATAAGACCAAGATTGCTCCTAAGGAAGTTAAAGAAATCGTTGTTGACTATGCCGTTGCTGATTTTGATCATGATCTAAGCATTGATTTCTCTGATTACGGTACTGAGGCAAACGCGACTGCCAAGCTTTCACTACAAAATCTTGAAAAGGCACCTGTCAAATACTTTGATAAAAAAGCTCAATAAGTTTTATCACCACATGAATGTGTGGTGTTTTTTTATTGTCTTAAATCTGTACCCATACAGTAGTGAAAATACTATCTTGTTTAATCGTCAGAATTTTCATAAACTTATACTATATTTATTGACTAAGGAGTTTTAGGTATGTCAGCAAAACGTTTAACCATTTCTGCATTTTTCATGGCACTTGTCATTATTTTGAGTTCGAGTCTCTTATCTATTCCTGTGCCAGGAGGTCATTTCTATTTTAACGGGATTATAATTTTTTTAGTTGGTTTAATTTTCCCACCCACAGAAGCAGTTATTATTGCTGGAGTAGGTTCCTTTATTGGAGATTTTCTTTTTTACCCTCTTCCTATGTGGGTAACTCTAGTAACACATAGCCTTCAAGTTCTCGCTATTGCACTCATTGTTGGAGGACGCTTAGGAAAATTGAGCAAATCTAGGGCGGCTTTAGGTCTCTTGATTGGGGCCATTATTGACTTAGTCGGTTATGGATTAGGAAGAGCCTTTATCTATGGTACGCCTGCCTATGCTATTATGAAGATTCCTTTTGACATTGTAGCTGCTATTCTTGGTTTAGGAGTGGCCTACTACATTTATTTCCACACAGGTTTTGTTAAACAGTTTAAAAAGACCTGGGAAGGAAAATAGATGACCAAAGTAATTGTTGCCAATGACCTGGTTGGTCTAGGTAAGGTTGCTTTAACTAGTAGTCTCCCTATCATGTCAGCCTGTCAAACTGAAGTCCTTCCCCTACCAACAGTTCTTTTATCTTCGCATACAGGGGAGTTTGAAAATATCTATGTACGGGATCTTACGGATGATCTAAAGGGATTTTGTGAGCAGTGGGACCACTTGGATTTTATAGTAGATGGCCTTGTGAGTGGTTATTTTAAGTCAGAAGAAGCATTAAAATGTGTAGGTCAATTGGCTCGTGATAAACAGATAGCTCTATTTGTTGACCCTACTATGGGTGACAATGGTCGACTTTATCAAGGATTTGATAGAAACTATGTAGAAACCATGAAGGATTTCTGTCAACAGGCAGATGTCATCATTCCCAATCTGACAGAAGCTGCTTTGTTGACGGATACTCCATATCTTGAAGCAGGTTCCTATGATGAGGTCACTATTGAAAAGCTTCTGAGAGAATTGAGCAAGCTTGGACCTCGAAAAGTTATTTTGACAGGTATCTCATTTGAGACAGATAAAATTGGGTTGGCTTATTTTGATAAAGAGACTAATCGAACGATTTATCGCATGCAAAAACGTTATGGTAATCATTTTTATGGAAGCGGCGATTTGCTAACGGCAATCTTATCAGCAGGTTACTTTTATAATCTTGATTTACTAAAGGTTTGTGATTTGGCCTTGGATGTTATGGATAGGGTTCTTTCGTCAACACTGTCTGATGGTCGTCCTTTAAAATATGGTCTTTGCTATGAGCCCCATATCGGTTATTTATTCAGTGGTTTTAATGCCCTATTGGAGGAGAAAAATGAAAAGTGATAAAACACGTGAATTAGTTATTCTAAGTTTGTATGCAGCTTTAATTATTGTGAGTGTACAGTTTATTCGTATTCCTTTTGGAGCTCAATTTGTCCATCTGGGAAATGCCCTAGTTGTGATTGCTGTTTTGATTTTCGGTGCCAGAAAAGGTGCGCTAGTCGCAACAGTAGGGTTAGGGCTATTTGATATTTTCAATGGCTATGCTGCTGAGGTCTGGATTACTATTTTAGAATCCTTGATTGTTTGTTATGTTCTCTATCTTGTTTTTGAAAAGTTTTTAAAATCAAATGACAAAATGGCTAACATCATAATCATTGGAGTCATAGCGGCAGTGACCAAAATTATTTTGAATTTTGTTAAGTATACGATTATTAATAGTGTTGTTGCGGCTTTACCACTCAATGCAGCTATGGTATTGGCACTTACTAAAATTGGTGGAACCTTTGGGACATCAGTAGTGACTATCATTGCGGTGCCTCTCCTCTATCCTGTCTTCAAACGTATTTTACAAAGAAACTAAAGATTTAGCAGGTTAGTCCTGCTTTTTCTTTTTAATTTTCCAGAAGCAGAGGTCCAAATTTTCACTAAAAAATGGTAAAATAGTAAAGTTAATGTCAAGAAAGGAAAGGGCTGAAGGCAGGTTCAGCCCAGATATGCTATGTCTATTTTAGAAGTCAAAAATCTTAGTCACGGATTTGGTGACCGTGCTATTTTTGAAAATGTCTCATTCCGTTTGCTCAAAGGTGAGCATATCGGTCTTGTCGGTGCTAACGGTGAAGGAAAGTCAACCTTCATGTCTATCGTTACTGGAAAATTGCAGCCAGATGAAGGTAAGGTAGAGTGGTCTAAGTACGTTACAGCGGGTTACTTGGATCAGCATGCTGTTCTTGAAAAGGGAATGACCGTTCGTGATGTCCTTCGTACGGCTTTTGATGAACTCTTTAAGACTGAAGAACGTATCAATGAGATTTACATGTCTA
Source organism: Streptococcus salivarius (assembly GCF_002094975.1). NCBI lineage: Bacteria > Bacillati > Bacillota > Bacilli > Lactobacillales > Streptococcaceae > Streptococcus > Streptococcus salivarius. The sequence continues at coordinate 1,468,558 of NZ_CP015283.1, forward strand.
TGGCTGACGAAGGAGCTGACGTTGATGCTCTGATGGAAGAAGTGGGTGAGCTTCAGGATCGCTTGGAAACGCGTGATTTCTATACACTAGATGCTAAGATTGATGAGGTTGCCCGTGCACTAGGTGTCATGGATTTTGGCATGGATACAGATGTAACGGACCTTTCAGGTGGTCAACGTACCAAGATTCTCTTGGCTAAGTTATTGCTTGAAAAACCAGATATCTTACTTCTCGATGAGCCAACCAACTATTTGGATGCTGAACACATTGCTTGGCTTAAACGCTATCTTCAAGAGTATGAAAATGCCTTTGTCCTCATTTCTCACGATATTCCATTCCTAAACGATGTGATTAACATTGTCTATCATGTTGAAAATCAAGACTTGGTTCGCTATGCAGGTGATTATGACAATTTCCAATCTGTCTATGCTATGAAGAAAGCTCAATTAGAAGCTGCCTATGAACGTCAGCAAAAGGAAATTGCAGACCTTCAAGATTTTGTTAACCGTAACAAGGCACGTGTTGCTACTCGAAATATGGCCATGTCTCGTCAGAAGAAATTGGATAAGATGGAAATTATCGAATTGCAGGCTGAGAAGCCAAAACCTGAATTTCATTTCAAGGAAAGTCGTACGCCTGGACGCTTTATTTTCCAAACCAAAGACCTCGTTATTGGTTACGACCGCCCTTTGACCAAGGCTCCTTTGAATCTTACCTTCGAACGTAATCAAAAAGTAGCTATCGTGGGTGCCAATGGTATCGGTAAGACTACTTTGCTTAAGAGCTTGCTTGGTATTATTCAACCACTCGAAGGAGAAGTTGAGACAGGTGATTTTATTGATCTAGGTTACTTCGAGCAAGAAGCAGAAGGGTCACGTCAGACGCCTCTTGAAGCGGTTTGGGATGCCTTCCCAGCCTTAAATCAAGCTGAGGTCCGTGCGGCTCTAGCCAAATGCGGATTAACCTCTAAGCATATTGAAAGCCAAATTCAAGTGCTTTCTGGTGGGGAACAGGCTAAAGTTCGCTTCTGTCTCCTTATGAATCGTGAAAATAATGTTCTTGTTCTGGATGAACCTACCAACCACTTGGATGTTGACGCCAAGGATGAATTGAAGCGTGCCCTTCAGGCCTTCAAGGGCAGTATCCTTATGGTATGTCACGAACCAGAATTTTATGAAGGTTGGACAGACGTTTGGGATTTTAATGAGTTAGTATAGAGATAAAAGAGTGTTGACATTCTCTAAAGAGAAAGTTACTCACTCTTTTTTTATATTTTAAAGCAAAGTAACTTTCTAGGATTTGGTAAGACAGTGATGGTGTTAAGAAAGGTAACCGTCATCATAAAGTGTTTTTCTGCATATTTTGCCGTGACCTATTTGGGTTTTGAGCATAGAAACTTAATTTGTTCAAAAAGTAACAAAGTCTGAGCATAAAAGGTGTAACCGTTTTCCGATTATGGTAGAATGAAATAGTAAACTATTATCAAAAGAAAGTTGGATAAACTTATGTCAAAAATCGTAGTTGTTGGTGCTAACCACGCTGGTACTTTTAGTATTAATACTATTCTCGATAATTACGGAGACCAAAATGAAGTAGTTGTTTTCGACCAAAACTCTAACATTTCATTCTTGGGTTGTGGTATGGCTCTTTGGATCGGTAATCAAATCTCAGGTTCTGATGGTCTTTTCTATGCCAACAAAGAAGGACTTGAAAGCAAGGGTGCTAAAGTTTATATGAACTCACCAGTTGAGTCTATTGACTTTGATGGTAAAACTGTTACAGCCCTTGTAGATGGTAAAGAGCACGTTGAATCATATGACAAATTGATTTTGGCTACTGGGTCTCAACCAATCTTGCCTCCAATCGAAGGTGCTGAAATTAAAGAAGGTAGCCGTACTTTCGAAGCTACACTTGAAAACCTTCAATTCGTTAAACTTTTCCAAAACGCCCAAGAAGTTATCGATAAGTTGAACGACAAATCTCAAGATATCAAACGTGTAGCGGTTGTAGGTGCTGGTTACATTGGTGTTGAATTGGCTGAAGCTTTCCAACGTCATGGTAAAGAAGTTATCCTTATCGACGTTGTTGATACATGTTTGGCTGGTTATTATGACCATGACTTGACTGAACTTATGGCTAAAAATATGGAAAGCCACGGTATTAAATTGGCATTTGGTGAAACTGTTAAGGCAGTTGAAGGTGATACTAAAGTTGAACGTATCGTCACTGATAAAAATGCTTACGATGTCGACATGGTTGTCCTTGCAGTAGGTTTCCGTCCTAACACAGCTCTTGGTGCTGGTAAATTGGAAACATTCCGTAATGGGGCTTACCTTGTTAATAAGAAACAAGAAACATCAATCAAAGATGTTTATGCAGTTGGTGATTGTGCTACCGTTTATGACAATGCCCTTGAAGATGTGAACTACATTGCCTTGGCTTCAAACGCTGTTCGTTCAGGTATTGTCGGTGGTCATAATGCCGGTGGTGGCGATGTTGAATCAAACGGTGTTCAAGGATCAAATGGTATCTCAATCTATGGTTTGAACATGGTATCTACTGGTTTGACAGAAGAAAAAGCAAAACGCTTTGGTTTCAATCCAGCAGTAGTAGAATCAACAGATCTTCAAAAAGCTGCCTTCATGGAAGATGAAAATGAAGACGTTACAATCAAGATCGTTTATGACAAAGATACACGCAAAGTTCTTGGTGCTCAAATGGTATCACGTATGGACATCTCTATGGGAATCCACATGTTCTCATTGGCTATCCAAGAAGGTGTAACGATCGACCGTCTTCAATTGCTTGATTTGTTCTTCTTGCCACACTTTAACCAACCGCTTAGCTATATTGCTAAAGCAGCTATCTCAGCTAAATAATCTGAAACAGCTAATTCAGTTGAATTAGCTGTTTTTTTCTTTTTTGAAATACGAAAAAAGCCTCCTACTGGAGACTTTTATTTAACTAATGTCAAATTAGTTTTTTGAAGCTTCTTGGAACTCAGGGTTTTTCCATGCTTCATCAATGATAGCTTGCAATTCATCAGCAGAAGCTTTCATTTTTTGTTGTTCAGCATCGTTCAATGGGATGTTCACTGGACGTACGATACCGTGTGCACCTACGATAGCAGGTTGACCGATAAAGACGTTGCTTACACCATATTGACCTTCTTGGAATACAGACAATGGAAGTACTGCATTTTCATCGTCAAGAATAGCTTTAGTGATACGTGCAAGAGCTACGGCGATACCATAGTAAGTAGCACCTTTTTTGTTGATGATTGTATAAGCGGCATCACGAACACCTTCGAACAATTCAACCAATTCAGCTTCTTGAACGTTTTGAGTGTCTTTAAGGAATTCTTCAAGGTTTACACCGGCGATGTTAGCGTGTGACCAAACGGCAAATTCTGAGTCACCGTGTTCACCCATGATGTAGGCGTGAACTGAACGAGCATCAACATCAAGTTTTTCAGCAAGCGCTTGACGGAAACGTGCTGAGTCAAGTGAAGTACCTGAACCGATAACGCGTTCTTTAGGGAATCCTGAGAATTTCCATGTTGAGTAAGTCAATACGTCAACTGGGTTAGCTGCTACAAGGAAGATTCCTTTGAAGCCTGATTCAACAACTTGAGTAACGATAGATTTGTTGATTGCAAGGTTTTTACCAACAAGATCAAGACGAGTTTCACCTGGTTTTTGTGGAGCACCAGCAGTGATAACTACAAGGTCTGCATCCGCACAGTCTTCGTACTTAGCTGCGTAGATTTTTTTAGGTGAAGTGAAAGCAAGCGCGTGGCTAAGGTCAAGCGCATCACCAACAGCTTTTTCGAACAATTGTGGAATTTCGATGATACCAAGTTCTTGAGCGATACCTTGGTTTACAAGTGCGAAAGCGTAAGATGAACCTACGGCACCGTCACCAACGAGGATGACTTTTTTGTGTTGTTTAGTTGCAGTCATGGGTCTAAACATCTCCTTATTTTTTAATTGGGTTACCCCGTACACTGCTTATTCTACCACTTTAAGTGATGGATGTCACGAAATATTAAGCAAATAATAGATGAAAGCGTTTTACCTAACTGAAAAATAAAGCGTTTTATGGTATAATATTATAGAAATTTTCTATACTCTTTTATTAGAGTTTGGAATGATTTGAATGAAAGAAAAGAGGCATTTTTAGAGTGCAAGATAATAATTTAATTGACGTTAATTTGACGTCTGAGATGAAGACGAGCTTTATCGATTATGCCATGAGTGTTATCGTGTCTCGTGCTCTTCCAGATGTTCGTGACGGTTTAAAACCTGTACAACGTCGTATTCTTTATGGAATGAATGAGCTTGGGGTGACACCTGATAAGCCACATAAAAAATCTGCCCGTATTACCGGGGATGTCATGGGTAAATATCACCCACACGGGGACTCATCTATCTATGAAGCCATGGTCCGTATGGCACAATGGTGGAGCTACCGTTACATGTTGGTTGATGGTCACGGGAACTTTGGTTCTATGGACGGAGATGGGGCTGCCGCTCAGCGTTATACTGAGGCGCGTATGTCTAAATTCGCCTTGGAAATGCTTCGTGATCTTAACAAGAATACCGTAGATTTTCAAGATAACTATGATGGATCAGAACGTGAGCCAATAGTCCTTCCGTCTCGTATTCCCAACCTTCTTGTCAATGGTGCGACAGGGATTGCCGTTGGTATGGCGACTAACATCCCACCACATAATTTGGCTGAAACGATTGATGCTGTCAAATTGATGATGGATAATCCTGAAGTTACAACACGTGAACTGATGGAAGTTCTTCCTGGACCAGACTTTCCAACTGGTGGCTTGGTCATGGGGAAATCTGGTATTCACCGTGCATATGAAACTGGTAAGGGTTCTATTGTCCTTCGTTCACGTACCGAAATTGAAACAACAAAATCAGGTCGTGAGCGTATTGTTGTCACTGAGTTTCCTTACATGGTCAATAAGACCAAGGTCCATGAACATATCGTTCGTTTGGCACAAGAAAAACGTATTGAGGGGATCACAGCAGTCCGTGACGAGTCTTCTCGTGAAGGGGTACGCTTTGTCATCGAAGTGCGTCGTGATGCTTCGGCCAATGTTATCTTGAACAATTTGTTCAAATTAACGCAACTTCAGACTAACTTTAGCTTCAACATGTTGGCCATTGAAAAGGGTGTTCCTAAAATCCTTTCCTTGCGTCAAATCTTGGCTGACTATATTGCGCACCAACAAGAAGTTGTGGTTCGTCGTACACAGTTTGACAAGGATAAGGCTGAAGCACGTGCCCACATTTTAGAAGGGTTGCTGATTGCTCTTGATCATTTGGATGAAGTGATTACGATTATCCGTAGCAGTCAAACTGATGCAGAGGCTCAAGCTGAGTTGATGGCTCGCTTCGAACTCACGGAACGTCAAAGTCAAGCCATTCTTGATATGCGTTTGCGTCGTTTGACAGGTTTGGAACGTGATAAGATTCAAAATGAGTACAATGATCTCCTTGCCTTGATTGCTGATTTAGCTGATATTTTGGCAAAACCAGAACGTGTCATTGCTATCATCAAGGAAGAATTGGACGAAAGCAAGCGTAAATTCGCAGATGCTCGTCGTACAGAGCTTATGGTCGGAGAAGTCGTTTCTCTTGAGGATGAAGATCTCATCGAAGAAGAAGATGTTGTTATCACTCTTTCAAATAAGGGGTATATTAAACGTTTAGCCCAAGACGAGTTCCGTTCACAAAAACGTGGAGGACGTGGTGTTCAAGGTACTGGTGTTAACGATGATGATTTTGTTCGAGATATTGTCTCAACAAGTACTCATGATCACCTCTACTTCATGACTAATAAGGGGCGTGTATACCGTCTCAAGGGGTATGAAATCCCTGAGTATGGTCGTACAGCCAAAGGCTTACCTATTGTCAATCTCTTGAAGTTGGATGAAGGTGAGACCATTCAAACGGTCATTAACGCTAAGAGTGATGAAGCTTCTGAAAATAATCACCTTGTCTTTGTAACTCGCCAAGGTCTGGTTAAACGTACCAAAGAAGCAGAATTTAAGAACATCCGTCAAAACGGTTTGATTGCCTTGAAATTGAGAGAAGGTGACGAGCTAATCAATGTCTTCTTGACTACTGGTAATGAAGAAATTGTCATTGGTACCAAATTTGGTTACAGTGTACGCTTCAAAGAGGACACTATTCGAAGCATGAGCCGTATGGCTGCCGGTGTTAAAGGGGTAACTCTTCGTGATGGAGACCAAGTTGTTGGTGCAGCTGCCATTACAGAAGACCAAGAAGTCTTGATTATCACTGAAAAAGGTTACGGTAAGCGTACCTCAGCTACTGAATACCCAACGAAGGGACGTGGTGGTAAAGGTATCAAGACTGCTAATATCACAGAGAAGAATGGTAACTTAGCAGGTATTGTCACAGTATCTGGTGATGAGGATATCATGGTCATCACCGATACAGGTGTTATCATCCGTACTGCCGTTGCTAATATCTCTCAAACTGGTCGTGCAACTCAAGGGGTTAAGGTCATGCGTTTGGATGACTCTGCTCGTATTGTAACCTTTGCTTTAGTTGAACCAGAAGAAGTAGAACAAGCTTCTGAAGACCAAGAAAGTGGTGACAACTAATGAGCAAAGATAAGAAAAATAAAGCAACAAAAAAACGCCGTAAGTGGCTGGATATTCTTCGCTGGGTGTTGATTGTTGTTCTCTTGGTTGTTGGTTTAGCCTTGATTTTCAATAAGTCTATTCGAAACACAGTGATTGCATGGAATACAAATAAGTATCAAGTGAGCAAGGTTTCTAAAAAGACTATTGAGAAAAACAAGGAAGCTAAGACGAGTTTTGACTTTGATACCGTTAAATCAATTAGCACAGAGTCTGTCTTGCAGGCACAGATGGATGCTCAAGAACTTCCTGTCGTTGGTGGTATTGCCATTCCAGAGGTGGGTATCAATCTTCCTATTTTCAAAGGACTTGGCAATACAGAGTTGACTTACGGTGCAGGAACTATGAAAGAAGACCAAGTCATGGGTGGTGAAAACAACTATTCACTAGCTAGTCACCACGTCTTTGGTATTGCTGGTGCATCTGACATGCTATTTTCACCACTAGATAAGGCTAAGGAAGGCATGAAGATTTATCTTACTGATAAGAATAAGGTCTATACTTATGTCATTAGTGAGGTCAAGGTTGTTCAACCAACCGAAGTAGCAGTGGTTGATGATACACCAGGCAAATCTGAAGTAACTTTGGTAACTTGTACGGATGCTGAAGCAACCCAACGTACAATAGTCAAAGGTGAATTGAAATCGCAGGTAGATTTTGACAAGGCAAGTTCAGACATCATTGAAGCCTTTAATAAATCATATAATCAATTTCAAAGTTAAGAAAGGGGCCTTCTGGCCTTTTTCTATGGAGGAAAATATGTTTTTAAATACAGTGCACCATGTTGCTATTATTGTTTCTGATTATGAGTTGTCTCGAGATTTTTATGTCAATAAACTTGGTTTTGAGATTATTCGGGAAAATCACCGTAGAGAACGCCATGATTATAAGTTAGACTTACGTTGTGGGGATATAGAACTTGAAATCTTTGGCAATAAGACCAGTGATCCGAACTATGTGGAGCCACCTAAACGTCCATCTTATCCTGAGGCATGTGGCTTACGTCATTTAGCTTTCAGAGTGACTAATATTGAAGAGGTCGTCAAGAGTTTAGAAGAAAAGGGTATTTCCTGCCAACCTATTCGCAAAGACACTTTTACCGGTGAAAAGATGACTTTCTTTGCTGATCCAGATGGTCTTCCCTTGGAGTTACACGAGTAGTTTTTTTGACCTTAATTTTTTAAGTCATGGTATAATAAATTCACGATTGGACTCATAGCCAGTCGTCCTTTAGGAGATTATGGAATAATATTCTATTTTCGAAAGGAAACACACATGAAATTGAAAAAACTACTTGTTACTGGGATGGCTTTATTGGCTTCAGTAACAGCCTTCACTTCGGTTGCGCAAGCAGCAACATCATCGCAAGTCCAAAAGGTCATTGATGAATCTTATGTTCAACCAGACTATGTGATGGGGTATTCATTGTCGGAAGAGCAACGTAATGAAACCTTGAATTTGTTAGGGTATGACAGCAGTAAGGATACTAATGTCAAGACCTTGACGACATCTGCATATGCGAATATCATGAACGTTGCTGACGATTCTAGTCTTCAGCTATATTCTTCTGTTAAGATTGCTAAGCTTGGTGCTAAGGAAACCTTGAGTGTAGAGATTGTGACACCGCAAAATATCACGAAAATCACTCCAGATATGTACCGTAATGCTGCCACGACACTTGGTATCGAACACGCTAAGATTACGGTAGCAGCACCAATCGCAGTTACTGGAGAAAGTGCCTTGGCTGGTATTTACTATTCCCTTGAGCAAAATGGGGCTAAGGTTTCAGATGAAAGCAAAGAGCTTGCGCAGGAGGAACTTAAAACCCTTTCTCAAATTAATGAGGAAAATTCAGGTAAGACTGACTATGATGCGGACAAGCTTAATGTAGCTATGACTGATATTAAGTCAGCAGTTGCTGATAAAGGGGATAAGTTGACTGAAGACCAAGCTAAAACGATTGTTCAGCAGACTATCAATAATTACAACTTGGATCTTTCTGATACGCAAATTAACCTTCTGGTGAATTTTGCTTTGAATTTATCTAAGTCTTCAATCATTGACAGTGCTAGCTTTAAGTCAACCTTGAGTTCACTTAAAGATTCTATCGTTTCGAAAGCTGGTAATACCTTCTCTGGAATCAACCTAAACTTTAATGCCAACAAAGCGGTTGAGAACAGCAAAAATATTTTTGCACAAATCTGGCAAGCTATCGTAGATTTCTTTACAGGACTTTCTAAATAGTAAAAGAGCTATCCGTTGGATGGCTTTTTCTATTTTTCAGAAAATATGTGAAATGCTATTGAAATTATTCCAACAATTGTGTAAAATGGTAAACATCAATTCAGATTATTCTGAAAATTTGTTTTAGGAGATTCTCTTATGTCACAAACAAGTGTAACTAGTCAGTCTACCTGGCGTAGTAAAATAAAAGCAATGGGACCTGGTATCCTAATGGCTTCAGCGGCCGTAGGTGGTTCCCATATCGTTTCATCAACCCAAGCTGGTGGTTCTTATGGATGGGCCTTGTTAGGCTTGGTTATTCTAGCTAACCTCTTCAAATACCCATTCTTCCGTTTTGGTGCTGAGTATACCGCAGATACAGGTAAAACCCTCGTTGAAGGTTATGCTGAGAAAGGTAAATTCTATCTTTGGGTATTCTTCATTTTGAATGTCTTCTCAGCCTTGGTTAATACTGCGGGAGTTTCTATTCTTTGTTCAGCCATCATTGCTAGTGCCTTTCCAATGCTTGGTTTGAGTATTACCACATGGTCAATTATTTTGGTTGCCATTATCTGGGGTATGTTACTCTTTGGTGGTTACAAACTTCTTGATGGTATGGCCAAATGGATTATGTCAGCTTTGACTATCGCAACAGTAGCAGCAGTTATTATTGCGGCAATCAAACATCCGGAGTACAATGCTGACTTCGTTGAAAAAACACCATGGCAGCTCGCAGCCCTTCCATTTATCGTTTCACTTCTTGGATGGATGCCAGCACCAATTGAAATTTCAGCCATTAATTCACTTTGGTCAGCTGAGAAAAAGAAAACTGTTGATTTCAACACTGATGATGCCCTCTTTGACTTTAACGTTGGTTACATCGGAACAGCTATTCTTGCGGTATTCTTTGTAGCACTTGGGGCTCTTATTCAGTATCCAACTGGTAAGCCAGTAGAAGCCGCATCAGCTAAGTATATTGCACAGTTTGTTGGTATGTACGCATCAGTGCTTGGTGAGTGGTCACGCTATTTGATTACCTTTATCGCTTTCTTGTGTATCTTTGGTACTGTAATTACCGTTATTGATGGTTACTCACGTGTTAACGAAATTTCTCTTCGTCTTTTGTTTAACCAAAAAGAAAAAAATCAAACACCTTTGAATATTTGGATGACCTTGACAGCTATTCTTGGTCTCATCATTATTTTCTTCTTCCAAGGTCAAGTAGCAACCATGCTTCGTTTCGCCATGATTGGTTCATTCCTTACAACACCTTTCTTTGCGCTTTTGAATTATGTACTTGTTACAAAAGAGAAGAAAGACCTTCCAACTTGGTTGAAAGGACTTGCTATTGCAGGTTTGATTTTCTTGTTTGGATTTGCTCTCTTCTTTATCTGGGCATTGGCTATCGGTAAAGCAGGTTAATAGGATTAAACGGTTTCCATATGGAAGCTGTTTTTTTATTTTATAGGAGGGGAGTAGGAGAGATTATATCCAAGAGCATACAAAAAAACCATTCCAATCGGAATGGCTTAACAACAAGATGTTGCTTATTTGAGACCGTATTTTTTGTTGAAACGATCCACGCGTCCGTCTGCTTGAGTGAATTTTTGACGGCCAGTGTAGAATGGGTGTGAATCTGATGAAATTTCTACACGGATAAGTGGGTAAGTTTCACCTTCGAATTCAACTGTTTCGTTTGAGTGTTTAGTTGAACCGCTAAGGAATTGGTAACCAGTAGTTGTGTCCATGAATACTACTTGACGGTAATCTGGATGGATATCTTTTTTCATGTTAAAATATTTCCTTTCTGCCATGGTACTTTCCGCACCATAGTTTTTTTTAACTATTTTAGTTTATCAAAAGGTGGTCTACTTGACAAGTCTTTTTTACTATTTTTTAGGAAATTCGCATTTTGTAAATGCCACCTGTCTGAAAGCAGTGATTGTCTTTATCAACGATGATTGCTTCCAGCTCAGCTTGTGAACTAACTTCCTGGAAAATATGTTCGAGACTAGAGCCAAATAAGCGGGTTGTCCAAATTTCACCATCCACTGAGAGGGATGAAATAATGGTAAGGCTGGCTAGGTCACTGGAGACTGGATAACCAGTTTGGCTATCAAAAATATGATGGTAGGTTTTGCCATCAATCTCAAAAGTGCGTTCATAGATTCCCGAAGTGACCACAGACTGGTCTCTTATAGCAAGCACCATAAGATTTGTGTTTCTAGTCTCCTTAGGATTTTGAATACCAATTCGCCATTTGTGGTCTGGATTATGGAGGGCTGGTCCAAAGGTTAGGACATTGCCTCCGAGATTGATTAGGGCACTGGTTACTTTTTCAGCTTTAAGAAAATCTGCAATACGATCTGCAATATATCCTTTTGCTAGGGCACCAAGATCAATTTTCATCCCTTTTTCTTTGAGAAAAACGCTTTGAGTTTCCTCGGATAGAAGAATGGCATTGGGATTGATGATGTCCAGGAGTGGACGAATTTCTTCAGGAAGAGGCAGCTTAGCATCAGAAAAACCAATGCGCCAAGTCTGAATGAGAGGCCCAATAGCAATATTAAGGTGACTTCCAGGTTGGCAGCTATGCCATTTTCCAAGAGAAATAAGTTCAAAAAGCTCTGGGTGAACTGTCACTGGATGTAAGCCTGCTGCCTTGTTAATTTTCATGAGTTCGGAACTGTCGTCATTGGCTGAGAAGCGCTTATTGTAGGTATGTAGAAGTGCTTCAACTTGGTCTAGCAGGGGTTCTGGTTCTTTATGATAGATAGAGACGTCAATCACAGTTCCCATGAGACGTACACGACGATTAGTGAGTTGCATGGGCAACTGTATCCTTGATTTCTTGATAGATTTGTTCGTTTTCTTCTAAGCTGTAGGAATTGGCCCCACTAGCAAGTGGGTGGCCGCCACCATCATGGCGTTTGGCAATCTCGTTGATGACAATGCTTTTACTGCGTAGACGGACACGGTAATGCCCTTCAGGTTGCTCTACGAAAATAGCCCAAGATTCGACGCAATCAATACGGCCTGGAGTGCCAACAATGGCAGAACTTTCAGCATCAGTGACATTGAATTCATCCAAAATCTTTCGTGTCAAGACAACTCGAGCTGCACCATTCTCATCGACCTCAAGATTATCGAAAACATAACCTTGTAGTTTAGCAATTTTGAAAGGAAAACTGTCCATACGACGAGCCATTGCTGCAAAATCAAAGTCGTATTCACGAAGTTTAGCTGCGATTTGAAGTGTTTTAGGAGTAGTAGATGGAAAGAGGAAGCGGCCTGTATCGCCAACAATACCATTGTAAAGAACACGAGCAGCGGCATCTGACAAGGAAAGACCAAGGCTGAGGGCCCAGTCAGTCACAATTTCGCTGGCACTTGAAGCAGTCGTATCAACTAAGAGGAGGTCTCCGTAAGCATCATCGTTAGGATGATGGTCAATTTTGATAAGGAAGTCACCTTTATCAAAACGGTCGTCGTCGATACGAGGGGTGTTGGCTGTATCGGTAACAATAACAAGCGCCCCTTCATAATCTTGGTCAGTTACCTCATCCATCTCAGCAATCCAAGATAAGGTAGGCTCATTGACACCAGTCACAAGGACTTTTTTATCTGGAAAGTTTGTTTTTAAAATTTCCTTCAGTCCTACCTGACTACCAATGGCATCTGGGTCAGGTCTTTGGTGGCGGTGAATAATAATAGTGTCGTAGGCTTTGATTTTTTCTAAAATAGCTTGAAATACAGTCATGAATGTCTCCTTGTCATTTTGCTTCTATTATATCATGAAACAATAGAAAAACGGTTAGCCTAGGCAAACCGTTATAAAAATTAGATCTCTTTATAGTCGACTTCAAGTCCGCGTTTAACCGCTGGACGGTCGGCAATTTTTTTAGTCCAAGCTTGAAGGTGCTTGTATTCTTTAACGTCAAGGAAAATACCAGCCTTATCCCAAATCTTATCTTGAGCAAGACGACCATACCAAGACCAGATGGCAATATCAGCGATAGTATATTCATCACCAGCAATATAAGGTTTGGTTGCTAATTCTTTATCCAGCAGGTCAAGTTGGCGTTTGGCTTCCATGACAAAACGGTTGATGGCATATTCGATTTTTTCAGGTGCATAGTGGAAGAAGTGCCCAAAGCCACCACCTAGAAAAGGCGCAGCACCTGTTTGCCAAAAGAGCCAGTTGAGAACTTCCGTACGTTTTGCGTGATTAGTTGGAATGAGTTTGCCGAATTTTTCAGCCAAGTAAAGGAGGATGTTAGCTGATTCAAAGACACGAACCGGTTGGTCCTCAGAGTAATCCATCATTGCTGGAATCTTTGAGTTTGGATTGATTGAAACAAAGTCTGAGCCAAATTGGTCACCGTCACCAATCTTAATACGATAAGCGTCATAACCTGCTTGAGTTACACCAAGTTCTTTCAATTCTTCCAGCATGATAGTTGCCTTGATACCATTTGGTGTCGGAAGAGTATAGAGTTGGAAAGGTTGGTCACCTTTAGGTAAAGTTTGTTCAAAACGTGCACCAGCTGTAGGTTGATTGAGGCCACCCCAGGCACCTCCCATAGAGGTTGGGTTTTCCCAAACTACTGGTAAAATATAGTCAGACATAAAGTTTCTCCTTGTATTCTTGATAGTTACATCCTAACAAAATGCTAATGGCATTTCAAGAATCTACTACGTCCTATTAGGCGCAACACCTTGACTTTTTCCATAAGAATGATAAGATAGTAAAAATTAATTTTTATCTGATAAAAAACATATTGTTTAGAGAGGAAGAAAAGAATGACTGCTATTGATTTTCATAAGTTGGCTAAAACAGAACTACACTGCCATTTGGATGGTTCTCTATCATTGGAAACCATTCGTCACCTAGCTGACTTGGCACAGATTGAGTTACCTGAGGACGATGCAGAGCTCAAACACCATGTGACAGCACCTGCTACCTGTGAGAGTCTCTTAGATTATCTTGAGGCTTTTGATTATATTCGTCCTTTGCTTCAAACAAAGGAAGCCTTGACCGTTGTGGCTTATGATGTTGCTAAACAGGCTGCTCTTGAAAATGTTATCTATATTGAAGTGCGTTTTGCTCCAGAATTGTCAATGGATAAGGGATTGACTGTCGCTGAAACCATTGATGCTGTTTGTCAAGGCTTACGTCAAGCTCAAGAAGAATTTGGTATTGTAGCTAAGGCCCTAGTTTGTGGCATGCGCCAATCAGATCAAGAATTAACGGCCCGTATTCTTGATGAAGCAAATGAAGTTGAAAATAGTGACTTTGTTGGTTTTGATTTTGCTGGAGATGAGCATCATTATGGACCTAAAGCGATTAAACCTCTGATTGAACAAGTCCAAAGTTACAACCGTCCCATGACTTTCCATGCTGGTGAGTGTGGTTGCCCAGCCTTTTTGGCTGAGTCAATTGCCATGGGAATTAAGCGTAATGGTCATGCAACGATCCTGGCTCAAGAGCCTGAGCTTCTGGAAGAGTTTGTCAAAAATGGTGTCACAGGAGAGTTATGTTTAACAAGTAATCTCCAGACCAAGGCAGCCGTTACAGTTTCTGATTTTCCTTATCTAAAAATGAAAGCGGCAGGTGCTAATATTACCATTAATACGGACAATCGTACCGTTTCTGATACAAACCTGACCAAAGAGTACGAACTCTATCACAAGCATTTTGATAGCTCAGTTCAAGACTTCTATGCTCATAATAAGACGGCAATCGAAGCTTCATTTGCTAGCGATGAGGAGAAAGAAGAACTTCTTGAAAAATTGGCTAAAGCCTATTCATAAGAAACTATTAGACTGGTAAAACTTTATCAGGAAGATAAGATTGAGCCGTTTGAAACACAAGTTAAACCTATCATAAAAATAAGGGAGTGAGGCGAACTTTTTTCAAAAATTGTTCAGTCTCCCTCCCTTTTACGCTTAGAATTATGATAAAATAAGTACAATACATATTTTAGAGGAGACTGGTTTGGCACAACTTTATTTTCGCTACGGCACCATGAATTCTGGGAAATCCATTGAGATTCTTAAGGTTGCCTATAATTACGAAGAACAAGGAAAACCAGTGGTACTATTGACCAGTCGTTTGGATAATCGAGATGGGGTCGGCTATATCTCTAGTCGTATTGGCATGAAACGGAAGGCCTTTCCTATTGGTGATGATACAGATATTTTTGGTTACGTTGCTCATATGGATCCACGACCTTACTGTGTTTTAGTTGATGAGGCTCAGTTTTTAACCCGTGCAAATGTCTATGATTTGGCACGAATTGTTGATGAGTTAGATATCCCAGTGATGGCTTTTGGTCTCAAAAATGATTTTCAGAACAATCTCTTTGAAGGATCTAAGTATCTTTTGCTTTTGTCTGATAAGATTGATGAGATTAAGACTATTTGTCATTATTGCTCGAGAAAGGCAACCATGGTTCTTCGTATGGAAGATGGTAAGCCAGTTTATGAGGGAGCACAAGTTCAAATTGGAGGACACGAGAGTTATATCTCTGTTTGTCGAAAGCACTGGTTTAATCCCCCTCAAGAAAACATAATCCCTTTGAATAAGGCCTAAAAACGACTATTAGTTATATAAGGAGTAAAGATAACAAATGAATATTTATGATCAGTTACAAGCGGTTGAAGACCGTTATGAGGAATTGGGTGAATTGCTTAGTGACCCTGAAGTCGTTTCAGACACTAAACGCTTCATGGAGTTGTCACGTGAAGAGGCAAATACTCGTGAAACGGTGACAGCTTACCGTGAGTACAAGCAAGTCATTCAAAGTATCTCAGATGCTGAAGAGATGATTAAGGAAGCAAGCGGTGATCCTGACTTGGAAGAAATGGCTAAGGAAGAACTCAAAGAATCCAAAGCCGCTAAAGAAGAGTATGAAGAACGCTTGAAAATTCTTCTCTTGCCAAAAGACCCTAATGATGACAAGAATATCATCCTCGAAATCCGTGGAGCCGCAGGTGGTGATGAAGCTGCCTTGTTTGCAGGTGACCTTTTAGCTATGTACCAAAAATACGCAGAAACACAAGGTTGGCGCTTTGAGGTTATGGAAGCATCTTACAATGGTGTTGGTGGTATCAAAGAAGTGGTTGCCATGGTTTCAGGACAATCAGTCTACTCAAAACTCAAATATGAATCAGGAGCACACCGTGTACAACGTGTGCCTGTGACTGAGAGCCAAGGTCGCGTTCATACCTCGACAGCAACTGTTTTGGTTATGCCAGAAGTTGAAGAAGTAGAGTACGAAATTGATCCTAAGGACCTTCGTGTCGATATCTATCACGCATCTGGTGCTGGTGGTCAGAACGTCAATAAGGTTGCGACTGCGGTTCGTATGGTTCACATTCCTACTGGAATCAAAGTAGAGATGCAAGAAGAACGTACACAACAGAAGAACCGTGATAAAGCCATGAAGGTTATCCGTGCACGTGTTGCGGACCACTTTGCACAAATCGCTCAAGATGAACAAGATGCTGAGCGTAAATCTACTGTTGGTACAGGGGACCGTTCAGAGCGTATCCGTACTTACAACTTCCCACAAAACCGTGTAACGGATCACCGTATTGGTTTGACCCTTCAAAAACTAGATACAATTTTGGCTGGGAAAATGGATGAAGTCATTGATGCTCTTGTTCTTTACGATCAAACTCAAAAATTGGAAGAGCTTAACAAATGATTCTAGCGGATGTTCTTGCTGACTATGAGAAGCAGCTTGAGGCTGTTGGAGAAGAGCCAGAGGCCCTTTCCTTTGTTTATCGTGGTTTGAAGCAGTGGGACTTGACTCATCTTGTTCTTCAATTGCGTCAGGAAGTTTCAGAGGAAGATGCTGAGTTATTAGCTCATGCATTTAGCCAATTAAAGAATCACAAGCCTGCCCAGTATATCTTGGGCTATGAAGACTTTCATGGCTTACGTTTTCAGGTTGATGAGCGTGTCTTGATTCCACGTCCTGAAACTGAGGAACTAGTTGACTTGATTTTAGCGGAAAACCCAAGCACAGAGCTTAAGGTTCTTGATATCGGAACTGGGAGTGGTGCTATTTCGGCATCCCTGAAAAAGAGTTGCCCCCTGTGGCAAGTAACAGCTAGTGACTTATCAGTGGATGCGCTAGAGCTTGCCAAGGAGAATGCTAAGCTAAATCAGGTAGACATTAGCTTTGTTCAATCGGATGTTTTCGAAAATATTTCTGGCAGTTTTGATATCATTGTGTCAAATCCTCCCTATATTTCTGAAAATGATAAGAACGAAGTTGGTATCAATGTCTTGGCTAGCGAGCCAAAGATGGCCTTGTTTGCTGATGAAGAGGGACTTGCCATTTATAGACAGATTATTGAGGAGGCAAATAAGTATTTGACTCCTAGTGGAAAGCTCTACTTTGAAATTGGCTATAAGCAGGGCCAGGATTTGAAGGGACTCTTGTCTCTACATTTTCCAGATAAGCGAGTGCGTGTCCTTAAGGACCAATTTGGACAAGATAGAATGGTCGTGATGGATGATGAAAAATAAGAAAGTGTTAAGAGAAATCTTGTCTGACGGTGGCGCAGTTGTTCTTCCTACAGAGACTGTCTATGGTTTATTTGCTAAGGCTTTGGATGAGAGTGCTGTGAACCATGTCTATGAGCTGAAAAATCGTCCTAGAGATAAAGCCATGAATTTGAATGTCGCTTCTTATGAAGATATCCTGTCTTATTCGAAAGAGCAGCCCAAATATTTGAAACAATTGTATGATGCTTTTTTGCCTGGGCCTTTGACTATCATTTTAAAAGCTAATGATAAAGTCCCAAGATGGATTAATTCAGGATTGGCGACAGTTGGCTTCCGTTTGCCAGATCATCCTGTCACTAGAAAACTGATTCAAGCAGAAGGGCCCTTGATTGGCCCCTCAGCCAATAAGTCTGGGAAGGCTAGTGGTCGTTATTTTGACCAAATAAGAGACCAATTTGATTTTCAGGTGACTGGCTATCAAGATGATGATGCCTTGTTAGGTGTAGATTCGACAATTTTGGATTTGTCTGGCAACAAGGTAAAAATTTTACGGCAAGGTTCTATCACTCAAGAAGACATTCTTGCCAAGCTACCAAAAATCCCTTTCGAGGAGGTATAACATGCTACGTGATTTGATAGCGACAGATGTTGAAGCAATTTGTGAGATTAACAAAGAGGCTTTAGGTTATGCTTTTAGTTCAGAGGAAACGGCTAGTCAACTAGCTAGATTATCCAAAGACCCACATCATTTTCTACTAGGTTATGAGGATGATGCTAGTCATGAACTCCTTGGCTACGTTCATGCAGAGGTTTATGAATGTCTCTATTCCAATGTAGGATTTAATATCTTGGCTTTAGCAGTTTTACCTCAAAGACAAGGGATGGGGATCGGTAAAATTTTACTTGAAGGGTTGGAGCAAGAAACAAAAAGACGCGGTTATGAGTTTATTCGCTTAAACTCTGCTGACCATCGTCTGGGTGCGCATGCATTTTATGAAAAAGTAGGTTATACTTGTGATAAGATGCAGAAACGGTTTATTAAATTGATAAAAGGATAAGACCTATTGGCGGCTCTACCCGAGTTGACCATAGAATAAATGACTAACAGAGACATATGGAAGTGTGAGATAATTTCCGACTGTATGTGGGTGAGTTGATTGAACCCCATTAGACCTCAAAGGAGACCTCTATGATTTTTGATAAAGAAGATTACAAAGCATTTGACCCTGAACTTTGGAACGCCATCGATGCTGAGGCAGAACGTCAGCAAAACAATATCGAGTTGATTGCCTCTGAGAACGTGGTATCTAAAGCAGTAATGGCTGCTCAAGGAACTCTCTTGACTAACAAGTACGCAGAAGGCTATCCAGGTAAACGTTACTATGGTGGTACAGACGTGATTGATGTGGTTGAGTCTCTTGCTATTGAGCGTGCCAAAGAACTTTTTGGAGCAAAATTTGCCAACGTGCAACCTCACTCAGGTAGCCAAGCCAATGCAGCAGTTTACATGTCTTTGATTCAACCAGGTGATACGGTTATGGGAATGGATTTGTCAGCGGGTGGTCACTTGACACATGGTGCACCAGTTAGCTTCTCTGGTAAGACCTATAACTTTGTGGCATACAACGTTGATAAGGAAACTGAACTCCTTGATTACGATGCTATTCTGGCTCAAGCTAAAGAAGTACAACCAAAACTCATCGTTGCTGGGGCTTCAGCTTACTCACGTATCATTGATTTTGCTAAATTCCGTGAAATTGCTGATGCTGTAGGTGCTTACCTCATGGTAGATATGGCTCACATTGCCGGTCTTGTAGCCTCTGGTCATCATCCAAGTCCAGTTCCTCATGCACATGTGACAACTACAACAACTCACAAGACGCTTCGTGGCCCTCGTGGTGGTTTGATTTTGACTGATGATGAAGATATCGCTAAGAAATTAAATTCTGCGGTCTTCCCTGGTTTGCAAGGTGGTCCATTGGAACACGTTATTGCTGCTAAAGCTGTTGCTCTTAAAGAAGCACTTGATCCTGCCTTTAAGGAATATGGGGAAAATGTTATCAAGAATGCTGCTGCCATGGCTGACGTTTTCAATCAACATCCAGATTTCCGTGTTATCTCAGGTGGCACTAACAATCACCTCTTCTTGGTTGATGTGACTAAAGTTGTTGAAAATGGTAAAGTTGCACAAAACGTTCTTGAAGAAGTTAATATTACTTTGAACAAGAATGGTATTCCTTACGAGCAATTGTCTCCATTCAAGACATCAGGTATCCGTGTTGGTAGTCCAGCCATCACAAGTCGTGGTATGGGTGAAGCTGAGAGCCGTAAAATTGCTGAATTAATGGTTGAAGCTTTGGAAAATCACGATAAACCTGAAGTTTTGGAACGCATTCGTGGAGAAGTTAAAGCTCTTACAGATGCCTTCCCACTCTATTAAAAACTATGTTAGATTTATATATTAAACGCATTATCATTCACCAGTTTTCGCCAAATGATACGGAGCTGGTTTTAGCAGAAGGGCCTCTTGAAATAACGCCACGCTTAGATGAGTATTTCCGAAAGAAACTCTCTAAAGTTTTCTCAGATGAGGCTAAACGTGGTTATTTCGATGCAGAGAATGTTTTCATCAGTCATTTAGGTGATGATTTGATGGAAAGCTCAGTTAAGATTGCCCAACTTTGGAAGGAAGAATTTGTCATTTCTGAAGATCAAAAGACCAATGATTTGGTCTTTATTCAGTTTGACAAAGAAGGGCAAGAGTATTTTGCTTTCTTGCGTATTGCTCTCAAGGATAGTTTGATTCATTCTTTGGGAGATAGCCAACATCCTATTCAATTGTCACAGAATAATTTGCCTTCTGCAGCCCAGACACCTGATGAAGCTTTGGTAATCAATCGTAGTAGTAAGCAGTATTATTTGATTGAAAAGCGAATCAAGCATAATGGAAGCTTTGCCAATTATTTCTCTGAAAATCTGTTGCAGGTCCAGCCTGAACAATCTGTCAAAAAATCGATTAAGATGGTTGAAGATACTGCCCAGAAGATTGCCGAGAATTTTAATCAGGATGACTTTAACTTCCAAGGGAAAATGAAATCTGCTATTTTCAATAATTTGGAAGAAGATCAAGAGTTATCACCTGAAAAATTGGCAGACCAGCTCTTTGATAATAATTTGACAGCTCGTTTGACCTTCGTTGATGAGCTCAAAGAGGCCATACCTGAGCCTATCTCGGTATCAGATATTGACCATTCGCGTCAAATTAAGAAATTGGAGAATCAAAAATTATCGTTATCGAACGGAATTGAGTTAATTGTGCCTAATAATGTGTATCAGGATGCTGATAGTGTTGAGTTTATTCAAAATCCTGATGGCACCTACTCTATTCTCATCAAAAATATCGAGGATATCATCAATAAATAATATGTTTAAATGGATAAGACGTCTGGCGGTTTTTGTCGTAGTCCTCATCATAGGTATCCAATGCTATCGAATCCATGCCAATATTCAACATGTCTTAACCTATGAATCCATGGTTAAGGAGGTTTTGGCAGAGGACGACATTGATAATACAACCAATGTCGATTTGGTTCTGGCTATGATCTACACAGAAACCAAGGGGAAGACAGATGACGTGATGCAGTCCAGTGAAAGTTCTACAGGGGTGACCAACTCCATAACAGATCGAAAAGAAAGTATTCGTCAGGGGGTGACGGTGCTGTCGGAAAATCTGGAAGAAGCTGCCCACCATAAGGTGGATCCTTGGACAGCAGTACAAGCCTATAATTTTGGTAAGGCCTATATCGATTATGTGGCTGATAATGGTGGAGTTAACACCGTCGAACTCGCAAAGGCTTACTCTAAAAATGTCGTTGCTCCGAGTCTAGGAAACACCAGCGGGAAAACATACACCTATTACCAACCAGTTGCCATGTACTATGGTGGCGGAAAACTTTATACAAATGGCGGAAATATTTACTACGCTAAGGAAGTACAGTTTAATCTCTTTTTGATGCGTATGTTCTCACGCCTTTAAAGAGTAAGGACGTTAAACTTAGGAAAGACAAATGAAAGCATTATTAGTGTATTTTAGAGGATACGTCAAAGACAGTATCCTGGGACCCGTTTTTAAATTAATCGAAGCCAGTTTCGAACTCTTGGTCCCTCTAGTAATTGCTGGAATTGTCGACACAACTATTCCAAATAAAGACCAAAATCATCTGTTTATGATGATTTTTCTCTTGTTCGGACTTGCCGTTATTGGGGTTGTTGTTGCTATTTCAGCACAGTATTTTTCATCCAGAGCAGCAGTTGGCTATGCCCGAGGTTTAACCAATGATTTGTATGCGAAAATCATGCGTTTATCAAAGGAAAAGCGGGATGAGATTGGAACGTCAAGTTTGGTGACACGTTTGACTGGTGATACCTTTCAAATCCAAACGGGTATCAATCAATTTTTGAGGCTCTTTTTGAGGGCGCCAATTATCGTGACAGGAGCCATTATTATGGCATTCCGAATCAGTCCACGCTTGACCCTATGGTTTCTTGGCATGGTCTTGGTATTGACCCTTATAATTGTACTAGCTAGTCGCATCGTCAATCCTTTATACGCCAAGATTCGAGTAATTAATGAATCAATTGTTACCAATACGCGTCAACAACTTGAAGGTATGAGGGTTATTCGGGCTTTTGATCAAAGTGAGCGTGAATTAGATAACTTTACTGGTGTCAATAAAGACTTGAAGAAGTGGCAGCTCAAAACAGGAGTGATAGCAAGTCTCATTAGTCCTTTGACTTTCTTGATTGTTAATATGACCTTGATTGCTATCCTTTGGCAGGGAAATCTGCAAATTCAAGGTGGCCTTTTGTCTCAAGGGATGCTGATTGCTCTAGTCAATTATCTCTTGCAAATTTTGACGGAGCTCCTTAAATTGGCCATGATGTTGACTAATCTGAATCAAAGTTTTATTTCAGCGAAACGGGTACAAGCTATTTTTGAACTCCAAGATGAGGATATTGAGGCACCTTTAGAAGTCCGCACTTCTAGTCAGGCTTCTACAGTGCTAGCTATTGATCAGATGACCTTTACCTATCCTACAGCTAGTTCGCCATCACTCCAAGAGATTCATGTCAGTCTTACTCAAGGTCAGTCACTAGGTATTATTGGTGGTACAGGTTCAGGTAAATCGACATTGGTGAACTTAATCATGAACTTATATCAGCCTCAGATTGGTTCGCTAGCTATTTTCAAAGATCAAAAATCACCAAAAAACCTTAAAGAGTGGCGTTCTTGGGTTGCCTATGTCCCGCAAAAAGCTGAGTTATTTAGAGGAACCATTCGTTCAAACTTGTCCTTAGGACTTGACCACGAACCGAGTGAGCAAGAACTGTGGCATGCGCTTGACATGGCTCAGGCTGCTGATTTTGTAAAAGACAAGGATCTTGGTTTAGATGAGCCAGTTGAGTCATTTGGCCGTAATTTTTCGGGGGGTCAACGTCAACGTTTGACTATTGCGCGTGCGCTGATGAGACCAGCACCATTCTTGATTTTGGACGACTCAACCTCAGCCCTAGATTACCTAACTGAAAGTCGCTTACTAGCGGCTATCAGAGACAATCTTAAATCAACGAGTCTGATTATTATTTCGCAAAGAACAAATAGTCTAAAAGCTGTTGATCAAATTTTGGTGCTTGATAAGGGACATCAAGTTGGCTTGGGTAATCATGAAGAATTGCTTGCCACAAATAAACTCTATCAAGACATTCATTATTCTCAACATCAAAAGGAGGTCGCTGATGAAGGCTAGAAATAATAAATCAACGCTTAAACGTTTAAGTAGAGATATCTTAAGTCAGCGTTACCTCTTTGCCTTAGCAACTGTTGGGACCATTATTCAAGTTGCCTTAACGGTTTACTTACCTATCTTAATTGGTGATGCAGTGGACGCTGTTCTTAAGATGAACGCCGTTCTATTGATGTCACGTTTAATTTGGCAGATGCTTGTAGTTATCTTAGCTAATAGTGCAATCCAGTGGCTTAACCCTTTGATTTATAATCGATTGATTTATTCATATAGCGAAAGTTTACGTGAACGAGTCATGATGAAAATTCATGCTATGCCTCTCAGTTACCTTGATCGTCAAGGAACTGGAGACATGGTTAGCCGTGTGACTACAGATAGCGATCAGTTAAACAACGGACTTCTCATGGTCTTTAACCAATTTTTCGTTGGGCTTTTGACTATTTTTGTCATAATCTTTACCATGGCTCGCTTAGACTGGTTCATGATGCTCTTAGTCCTAGTCATGACGCCTTTGTCAATGCTTGTGGCACGTTTTATCGCAAAGAAGAGTTATCAACTCTATCGCAATCAAACTAAATGGCGAGGCATGCAGACTCAGTTGATTGAAGAAAGTTTGACTCAAGAAGCTTTAGTACAGAGTTTAAATGCACAAGACCAGATGGTTAGGAGTTTTAAAGACGTCAATGGTAAGTATGCTGATTATTCACAGGGTGCTATCTTTTATTCGTCAGCGGTTAACCCAGCTACACGTTTTGTCAATAGTCTGATCTATGCTCTTATTGCAGGTGTTGGTGCCTATCGGATCATGTCGGGTGGCGCTTTTACAGTGGGACAATTGACTACCTTCCTAAACTATGTGACTCAGTATACGAAACCTTTTAATGATATCTCATCTGTTCTATCTGAACTTCAAAGTGCTTTGGCCTGTGCTGATCGCCTTTATATGATATTGGATGAAGAGGAAATAACAGAAACAGGTAAGGTGGTTTTGGAAGAAGCAGATGTGCAGGGACGTTTTCAATTTGACCATGTCCAATTTGGTTATTTGCCTAATAAACCTCTTATCAAGGATTTGAGCATTGATATCCTTGCCGCAAGTACTGTTGCCATTGTTGGTCCAACAGGAGCGGGAAAATCTACCTTGATTAACCTGCTCATGCGTTTCTATGATTTGGACAAGGGGAACATTCTACTGGACGGTAGACCTATTACAGATTATACTCGTGAGAGTCTTCGGAAACAGATTGGGATGGTCTTGCAGGAAACTTGGCTTGAGGTTGGCACTATTCATGATAATATTGCCTATGGAAATCCCGAAGCCAGTCGTGAAGAAGTTATAGCAGCAGCCAAGGCTGCCAATGCAGATTTCTTTATTAAGCAGTTGCCTCAAGGCTATGACACCTACTTGAATGACGCGGGGCAATCCCTTTCTCAGGGACAACGTCAGCTTTTGACTATTGCCCGCATATTTGTCAATGTGCCTAAAATCTTAATCTTGGATGAAGCCACTTCTAGTATTGATACTCGTACAGAGCTCCTCATTCAAGAGGCCTTCGCTAAATTAATGAAAGGTCGAACAAGTTTCATCATTGCCCATCGATTGTCTACCATCGAAAATGCGGACCTTATTTTGGTCATGAATAATGGGGATATCGTTGAACACGGAACCCATGAACGACTGATGCAAGCTAAGGGAATGTACTATCGTATGCAGACGGCCCAAAAGACACAAAATAGTTAAATCCGACAGAGCTTTTAAGCTCTGTTTTTTTATGATTGTAGCCAATCATTTATCACGGAAATCTATTAATGGAAAAGAAATGAAATTTAGTTATTTTTTCTTTTTTATTGGAAAAAATGGCGATAAGATGGTAAACTAGAGAGGATATTATATAAAAAAAGGTATCGAAAATTAGAATGTTAAAACATAAAAACGTCCTGGTATTTTTAGGACAAACCTTGCTTTATTTCGCCATTTTTATGGCCCTAATTTATCTCTACAATTACCTAGGACAAGGTCAAGGTAATTTTATCTATAACGAATTTTAGGAAGAATAATGACGAATACAAAAATTAAAGATATGATTGAAACGATTAAGCAGTTTGCTCAATCACAACCTGACTTTCCTGTTTACAATATTTTAGGGGAAGTTCACACTTACGGCGACTTGAAGGCTGACTCAGATAGCTTGGCAGCCAAGATTGATAGTCTTGATATTCCAGAAAAATCACCTGTTGTGGTTTATGGCGGTCAAGAGTATGAAATGTTGGCAACTTTTGTCGCTTTGACTAAATCTGGTCACGCTTATATTCCAATTGACAGTCACTCAGCTCTTGAGCGCGTGACGGCAATTGTTGAAGTGGCAGAGCCTAGTCTGATTATTGCTATCAATGACTTCCCACTTGAGGATGTCCAAGCACCAATCTTAACATTGGATCAAGTGACAACAGCTTTTGAAAGCAAGACTAGCTACGAAGTGACTCATCCTGTTAAGGGGGATGATACTTATTACATCATCTTTACCTCAGGAACTACAGGTAAGCCTAAAGGGGTCCAAATTTCACACAATAATCTCCTTAGTTTCACTAACTGGATGATTACGGACAAGGAATTTGCGACTCCAAAACGTCCTCAAATGCTGGCTCAACCGCCTTATTCATTTGACCTATCGGTAATGTACTGGGCACCAACATTGGCGCTTGGAGGAACACTCTATGCGCTTCCTTCAGCCATTACACAGGACTTCAAGAAGCTCTTTGAAACGATCTTCTCACTTCCAATTGCTATTTGGACATCAACACCATCTTTTGCAGATATGGCAATGTTGTCTGAAGACTTCAATGCAGAGAAGATGCCGAAAATTACGCATTTCTATTTTGACGGAGAAGAGTTGACTGTCAAGACTGCTCAAAAGCTTCGCCAACGTTTCCCAGAAGCACGTATTATTAATGCTTACGGACCAACTGAAGCAACTGTAGCCTTATCAGCAGTAGCAGTAACTGATGAGATGCTGGATAACCTTAAGCGTTTGCCGATTGGTTATACCAAGGAAGATTCACCGACTTATATTATCGATGAGGATGGCAATATCCTTCCAAATGGTCAACAGGGTGAAATCATCGTATCAGGACCAGCAGTTTCAAAAGGCTATATGAACAATCCTGAAAAGACTGCGGAAGCCTTCTTCGAGTTTAATGGCCTTCCTGCTTACCATACTGGTGATGTAGGAACGATGACTGATGAAGGTCTCCTTCTTTACGGCGGACGCATGGACTTCCAGATTAAATTTAATGGTTTCCGTATTGAGTTAGAGGATGTTTCACAAAACCTTAATAAGTCTAAGTATATTGATTCAGCAGTAGCTGTGCCACGTTACAATAAAGACCATAAGGTTCAGAACCTCTTGGCTTATGTGATTCTTAAGGATGGTGTTCGTGAGCAGTTTGAACGTGAAATTGATATCACCAAGGCGATTAAGGCTGACTTAGAAGATATCATGATGTCTTACATGATGCCTACTAAGTTCCTCTATCGTGAGAGCTTGCCTTTAACACCAAATGGGAAAATTGATATCAAGGGTCTTATCAGTGAGGTTAACAACCGATGATTGACTTCTTGAAACAGCTTCCCCATTTAGAAGCCTACGGTAACCCCTTCTATTTTGTCTATCTTGGATTAGCTCTATTGCCAATCTTTGTGGGTCTCTTCTTTAAAAAGCGTTTTGCGATTTATGAATGTTTGGTCAGTCTAGCCTTTATTGTTCTCGCTCTGACAGGAACACATGCTAGCCAATTACTAGCCTTACTTTTCTATATCGTTTGGCAAATCATCTGGGTTTATTCCTACAAACATTACCGCAGTAAAAAGGACAATAAATGGGTTTTCTATTTACACTCATTTCTAGTAGTCCTTCCCTTGATTTTTGTTAAGGTAGAGCCTGCGATAAATGGTACTCAGTCACTCTTAAACTTTCTTGGTATTTCTTACTTGACCTTCCGATCAGTTGGTATGATTATCGAGATGCGGGATGGTGTCTTAAAAGAGTTTACACTTGGAGAATTCCTCCGATTCATGCTCTTTATGCCAACCTTTACGAGTGGTCCTATTGATCGCTTCAGACGTTTTAACGAAGATTACCAAGCGATTCCTGAGCGAGACGAGCTGATGAATATGTTGGAGCAAGCTGTAAAATATATCATGCTTGGTTTCCTCTATAAGTTTGTTTTGGCTCAGATTTTCGGAAGTATGCTCTTGCCTTCACTGAAAGCGCAAGCTTTGGCTCAGGGTGGTATCTTTAATTTACCAACACTTGGTGTCATGTATGTTTTCGGTTTTGATCTCTTCTTTGACTTTGCGGGTTACTCGATGTTTGCCTTGGCAGCATCAAACCTTATGGGGATTAAGAGCCCAATCAACTTTGATAAACCTTTCATCTCACGAGACTTGAAAGAATTTTGGAATCGTTGGCATATGAGCTTGTCTTTCTGGTTCCGTGACTTTGTCTTTATGCGTTTGGTTATGGTTTTGATGCGAAACAAGGTTTTCAAAAACCGTAACACGACATCAAATGTGGCCTATGTCATTAATATGATGGTTATGGGATTCTGGCATGGAGTTACCTGGTATTACATTGCTTATGGTATTTTCCATGGTATTGGTCTAGGAATTAATGATGCCTGGTTACGTAAGAAGAAGACCATTAATAAAGAACGTAAGAAAGCTGGTCTTGAGCCACTTCCTGATAATAAATGGACGAAGGCTTTGGGAATCTTTATTACATTTAATACTGTTATGTTGTCATTCTTGATTTTCTCTGGATTCTTGAATGACCTCTGGTTCACTAAAAAATAAGTAAAGGAATTATAAAAATGGATGTAAAATCAGAAGTTATTGAAATTATTGATGAACTCTTCATGGAAGATGTTTCAGACATGATGGATGAAGACCTTTTCGATGCTGGTGTTCTTGATTCTATGGGAACAGTTGAGCTTATCGTTGAATTGGAATCACGTTTCGATATTCGTGTGCCAGTTTCAGAATTTGGTCGTGATGACTGGAACACAGCTAATAAGATTGTTGAAGGGGTAACGGAGCTTCGCAATGCTTAAGCGTTTATGGCAAATTTTTGGCCCTATAATCTGTGCCTTAGTCTTGGTAGTAATAGTTATTTTTTCCTACCCTCAAGGCAGAAAACATAGTTATGAGGTTGAAAAACGTAACGCAGTAACCTTGACAACTGAGAACTTTAAGAGCCGTATTAATAAGACGACAGCTCTTTCTGATAAGAATCATCGATTTGTCCCTTTCTTTGGGTCTAGTGAGTGGTTGCGTTTTGATGCCCTTCATCCAGCTGTTTTAGCTGAAAAATATGACCGTAACTATCGCCCATATTTTATTGGACAACGTGGGGCTGCCTCTCTAAACCAATATTTGGGAATGCAACAAATGCTTCCTGAATTGAAAAATGGGACAGCAGTCTATGTCTTGTCACCACAGTGGTTTACTAAAAAAGGTTACAATTCTGCGGCTTTCCAGCAGTTCTACAATAACGACCAACTTAGTAGTTTCTTAAGTCAAAATCAGACGGATGCAAATTCTCAATATGCTGCTCAGCGTATCTTAGAGATGAAACCTGAGATTACTATGAAATCTCAACTTTCTAAAGTGGCTAATGGGCAAGATTTAAATTCTCTTGATAAGACTTATATTCAATTTATGGCAGAGCTTAATAAGCGAGAAGATGCCTTGTTCAGTCCTTTTGCAGCATCAAATAATGCAAATTACGACAAGAAGGTTCTTCCTTATCTTAAAGAGTTGCCAGACAAGCTCTCTTACGAGGCACTTGACCAGGTTGCCGTGAGAGATGCAGAAGCCCATACCAAGTCAAACGATTTTGGTATTGATGACCGTTTCTATAAGAAACGTTTGGCTAAAAAGATTGGTAAACTTAAAGGTTTCCAAAAGAATCTTTCGTATGAAGTTTCACAAGAATACGGTGACCTACAGTTGGTGTTAAATCAATTTGCTAAGTCAAATACTAACGTCATCTTTGTCATCCCACCTGTTAATAGCAAGTGGATGGCTTATACGGGACTAAGTCAAGAAATGTATGATGCTACGGTTTCTAAAATCCGTTATCAATTGGAAAGTCAAGGCTTCACCAATATTGCTGACTTCTCAAAAGATGGAGATCAACCTTACTTCATGCAAGATACCATTCATATGGGATGGAAAGGTTGGGTAGCCTTTGACAAGGCTGTTGATCCATTTGTAAGTAATCCAACACCTGCACCTAGCTATAACTTGAACGACCGCTTTTATAGTAAGGATTGGGCAGGTTATACAGGGGCTCCTAGTCAGTTTAAGTAGTATTACTTAATAAATCAAAAAGGCTTGTTAAAGCCTTTTTATGTTATGATCTTTCCACGGTATCACCTTCATAAATTATAAAAAGGATTGGCGTAATTCCCAATCCTTTTTATCCTTTTAAGTTTTATAATACGTTAAACAGATCGTTATTTGTTTTTAGTTAGAGCTTTTCGAATTAAATCTGCAGGGATAATCAAAACCGCGATAAGAAGAGCAACGATATAGTGTTGAACGTCCATTGGTACGGTACTAAATACTTTACCACCGAATTGAATAATCAAGCTTTGAACAACAGCAATAGAAATCATTACAATTGAGAATTTCTTGTTTTCGCCGATATGTTCAAAAACATTGAATCCATTACTACGTGTATTAAGTGAGTTGAAAATGACAGCATAGATAAATACTGTAAAGGTGAATGTTGTTACCATTTCAAAGTTGCCAGTCCCATTTGTGATAAAGTCTTGGATACCACCAACATTTTTAAGAATAGCTAAACATACAAGAGTAATGAAGACGCTAGCTACACCAATAGCAGATTTCATATAGCCAGTAAGAATATTTGCCTTCTTAGCAACTGGCTTTTCATTCATGTAACGATCTAGGGTAGGCTCTTCACCAAAGGCAAGGGCAGCAAGTGTGTCCATGATAAGGTTAATCCAGAGAATTTGGATAATTGTAAATGGTTCTTTGAGGCCCAAAAGTGGTGAGAGAAGTGACATAGCAATTGTAGTCACGTTAACGGTTAATTGGAAGATAATGAATTTACTTACTGACTTACTCATAGTACGTCCATAGAGGACGGCTTTTTCAATCGAAGTCAATGAGTTATTCAAGATAACGATATCTGAGGCTTCACGTGCGACTTCAGTACCATCACCCATTGAGAATCCGACATCAGCCGATTTAAGGGCAGGTGAGTCATTGACTCCATCACCTGTCATACCAGCAACCATATCGAGGTCTTGAGTTGCCTCAATAAGACGTTTTTTATCCATTGGAAGGGCACGACTGACCACTTTTAAGTGAGGCAATTGTTGTTTGAGTTCTTGATCTGAGAGGGCAGAAAGTTCATCGTGAGTAAGGACAAGGTCATTTTGACCAGTAACGATACCGGCTTCTTTAGCGATAGCAACAGCGGTTTCTTTACGGTCACCAGTTACCATAACTACTTGAACCCCTGCACGGTTCATTGTTTCAACAGTTTGTTTAATTGAAGAACGAACGTTATCACGGATACATACGATACCAATCAAGACTTTATCATTACCATCTGTATTTAGGATAGCAAGCAAACGCATTGAACGATTAGCTTGTTCCAATGATAATTCTTGGAAACGAGCTTTAATATCATCTGTAAAGTTTTGTTTATTACCCTCTTTATCAAGATAGTAGTAGCAGTCGTTTAGGATGAATTCTGGAGCACCTTTGATGTAGGTTTTTCCATCGTTAGTCGTTACACTTGCGAATTTTGTTGCTGAGTTGAATTGTTGCTTCTCAGTAATTGTATTCGTATCGAAATCAAGTTGAGAACGTCCGATAAGGAAATCAAGAAGTGCACGATCAGTGGCGTTACTACCAACAGCACTGCCATCAGCTACCATGGCATCGTTATTAAGACCGATACCATTAATCATTTCAGCTTTTAGGCTATCTGACATTGTGTCAAAATCAGGAGCATCAGTTTCACCAGTAGCCGCATAAAGTGTTCCATCAGCAAGGAAGAAGTCAACTACAGATAGTTTACCTTCAGTGATAGTACCAGTCTTATCACTGAAGAGGATATTCATGTATCCGGCTGTTTCAATGGTATCAGGATGGCGAACCAAGATATTTTGAGCTAAAAGTCGTCCTGAGTTCATTGAAGAAACGAGTGCCAACATCATTGGAAGACCTTCTGGAACGGCCATGATGATGATTGTAACCGCAAAGAGAATTGTTTCAATGATAAGAAGGAAGATTGAACCACCATTGAGGTTATTAGCCTTATTAAGGGCAATAAAGCCTAAAACAAGGTTGATTACTGAATATGCAGCACCTGCACTATAACCGAGGACACCGATGTTTCCAGCAAGCTTGTTGAGTTTTTCTTTGGATGGTGAATCTTTACTATCTTCTTGAAGAGAAGTATTGATGCTTCCTAGAACGGTATTATCACCAATTTGTGTAGCTTCCATAACGGCTTCGCCTGAAGTAACAACTGTACCACGGAAGACTTTGAGCTCTGTAAAGAGGTCGGAAGAGTCTGGCTCTGCTTGATCACCAAGAGGAAGTTTTTTAGCATCTTCACTTTCACCATTAAGGACAGCTTGGTTTACTTTTAATTCACCTTCCAAGATGATACCATCAACTGGGATCTTGTCCCCTGATTGAAGGAGAATCTGATCACCTTTCACAATATCATCAACGAGAACCTCTTTAAGTTTACCATCACGATAAACCTTAGCATTAGTTTTTGAAGCCTCTTCCTGAAGAGTGTTGAACTTTTGCTCATTTCGGTATTGTGAGACTGCTGAAAATCCTGTAGACATCAAAATGGCGAAAATTAGTGAGATAGCCTCATACCAATTAGCTTCACCAATAGCAGGGAAAATCATTCCAACAAAGTTGAAGATGATTTTTAATCCTAAGGCAGCCAAGAGGATAAGAATCCATTGATCTTGGAAGGCTTCGATAAAGATTGAGAGGAGCGAGTTTGCCTCTTTACTAGAGAGCCTATTATCGCCATGGGCGTTTTTACTTGCTTGAACTTCAGCAGAAGTCAAGCCTTTAAATTTTTTCATTTAAGGTTTTGTATCCTTTCTAAATTATTACTGAGTTTTAAGGCTAGTAAATTATAAGCCAAAAAGTTCATCATTACAGTCACGATAACTGAATAACCATCAGTAAGTATTATACTTTATTTTACTATTAAGTTGTTGATTTTTCACCAATAGAATATTGAAGTTTCTTTTCTCTTTAGCAAGTGTAGGAGTGTACAAAGAACCCGCATTTTTTATTTAGAGATAATTCTGTTTTTTCACCTTCAATTCATACAACCCTCTCACCGCATTGCATCCATAGATGGCCTGAGCCTGTTCCATATCTTTTAAGGTCAAGACTTTTTCTTTAAGCTTATTATCAGCAATAAGTCTTTGTCTGTAGATGCCATTTAAGAGGCCGAGGTGAACGGGTGGTGTGTAGAGTTGGTCTTTGATTTTAAGAACGATGTTACCGATAGAGGTTTCTAGGAGTTGCCCCTCATGATTATAATAAATTTGTTCGTGAGGTTCGATACTAAGGTGAGGACGGTAACTTGTTTTGAAGAAGGTATAGGGGCTATCCAACGGATGCCTTTGCTCAACTAACCTTGCTTGGCAGAAGTCATTAGATAAGTTTGTTAATTGGGTATGTTCAAACTTCAGTTCACCATCTTTTGCAAGTGACATTTTAAGACGGTAGTCTTTGTCAAGGTTTAGTGATTGGCACAGAGCTTCGACTTGATAGTGTGCTTTTTCTGCATTGAAAGGATAGTCAAAGTAGCGACTGCTCTCTTGCAAGCGTTTCATATGCTCCTCAAGAAATAGCAGTTTTCCTTGATGGACACGACCAGTTGAAATGAGATTGAATTTGGGGTTCTGACGGTATAGAACAGCAGCTTTTTGCTTGGTTTCTTCATATTCAGCTTCCCAGTTGCTATCCCAGGTAATACCTCCTCCGACACCATAGATAGCTTTGGTTCCTTCCATTTGTAGTGTTCGAATGGCCACGTTGAAAATACTAGGTCCCTGTGGCATCAAGATACCAATAGCTCCACAATAGACACCTCGAGGCTGTTTTTCAACCTTCTTAATAATCTCCATGGTTGCTATTTTTGGGGCACCTGTAATCGAGCCGCATGGAAAAAGGGCTTGGAAGACATCGCTTAAACTACTATTTGGTAGGAGTTGCGTCTCAATAGTCGAAGTCATTTGCCAAACCGTAGAGTATTGTTCAACTTGGCAAAGGCTCTTGACATCCTCACTTCCTATTTTTGAAATACGATTCATGTCATTTCTAAGAAGATCGACAATCATCATATTTTCAGAGCGATTTTTCTGATCCTGAGCTAGCCACTGGGCTTGTTTGAGGTCAGATTCACTTGTCAAACCACGATTAGTAGTACCTTTCATAGGACGAGTGGTCAATCTATCACCATCTTTTTTAAAAAAGAGTTCTGGGCTTATGGAAATGATAGAGACATCATCGTGCTGAATAAAGGCATTGTAATGTGCATTTTGCTCAACAACCAATCGGTTATAGATGGCAAAGGGATCAGCTGTCAGGTTCTGTTGAAGTTGAACAGTATAATTGAC
Organism: Streptococcus salivarius; assembly: GCF_002094975.1. Lineage (NCBI taxonomy): Bacteria > Bacillati > Bacillota > Bacilli > Lactobacillales > Streptococcaceae > Streptococcus > Streptococcus salivarius. The sequence continues at coordinate 1,502,501 of NZ_CP015283.1, forward strand.
TTGATAAGTATCACCTTGTCGAATATGGTGGTGTATTTGCTCAATAGCAGCCTTGTATTCCTCTGCAGAAGTTAGCTCTTGCCAAGATTTTGGTAAGGCAATTGGCTCATAAGCAAGTGGAATAGGCTCTATTTGAACAGTTTCATGAATAGTGAAGTAGAGGAGATACTCTGACATTAATGGACCAGCAATAACCTGAAATTTTGTCTCGAAGGCAGGAGCTGCTTCATAGGAAACATAACCTACTGCATAATAGCCCTTATTTTGATAGGCTTCGACTTCAGTTAAGAGATGCTTAACTTCCTTAATGTCCTTTGTTTTTAGTTCTTTAATGGCGTCTGTAAAGATTTGTCTGACACCAAGTTCTTTAAAATCAATAACAGTTTTCTTATGCATACTTAGAGTATAACATAAGAAGTTTCCCTCTGGTTCTTTTTCATGTTTTAATTCTCTTTCTCAAAATTTTAACTAAAAATGAACTTTTTTGACAGTTTTACATATGTTATAATAGTGGTGACTAAAAGAAGATTTCAGAGGGAAGTATGACAAAAAAAAACAATTTAAAGAAGGGTAACAGCAGTTTTTTACATAAAAAAATGAAAAGAGGGACATCTAAAAGTAATTCATGGAAGCATCAAATGTACGAGCTAGAAATTGCCATTGCTAAAGAGTCAAGTAACAAAAAAAGAAATGAACTTATTAAAATTCATAATAGCTATATGAGTGAGTATGATAGCTTAAAGAAACAAATCATTTGGTTAGTCGTATTGGGAATTTGTTTCTTATTGGTACTGGTAGTTTTTGGTTATTATATTTGGAAAAGTTACAATAGTGAGAATATGTCTTATACATCATCTTGGATTCAAGAGAAAGTACTGAGCACCTATAGAGCTTAGTATCCTAATCCTAGTAAATAATAGAGTCTCTAGACAAAAGTCTAGGGATTTTTTGTTAAAAAAGGTTTTATCAGGTTGATGTATAGTTATTAGCTATAACAATATCTAAACAAAAGGAGATAACGGTAGCTAGAAACCCATTACTTTATAGGTTATAGTCTAAAACTATATATAGAGAAAACTAATAGCAATTATACAGCCACCCATTTCTTTGGTAAGATAAGTTCAACAACAAAGAGGAGGACACAAGATGTCAACTACTATCATTGGTTTCCCACGTTTGGGTGAATTCCGCGAATTAAAATTTACAACAGAAAAATACTTTAGAAATGAAATTACTGCAGATGAACTCTTAGCAACAGCCAAAGACTTACGTGCAAAACACTGGAATATTGTTAAAGAGAAGGGTATCAGTGAAATTCCTTCAAATGATTTTTCACATTACGATAACTTCCTTGATGCAGCTTTCCTTTTCAACGTCGTACCTGAATCTGTTCAAAACTTGGATTTGACAGATCTTGAACGTTACTTTGCTTTGGCGCGTGGTTACCAAGGTGAAAAAGGGGATGTACGTGCCCTTCCTATGAAAAAATGGTTTAACACTAACTACCATTACATCGTTCCTAAATTTGAAAAAACAACAGAAGTTAAACTTGCTGGTCACAAGATTTTTGATGAGTACCAAGAAGCTAAAGAATTGGGACTTAACACACGCCCAGTTGTGGTTGGACCATTCACATTCCTTCAATTATCTGACTTTGAAGATGGTGTGAAAGCAGAAGACTTTGTAGACAGCTTTGTGGCAGCTTACCAAGAAGTCTTCGCAAAATTGGCTGAGCTTGGTGCGACTCGTATTCAACTCGATGAGCCAGCCCTTGTTAAAGATTTGACAGCTGAAGAAAAAGCTCTCTTCTTGAATATCTACAACAAACTCTTGGCTGATAAAAAAGGTCTTAAAGTCTTGATCCAAACTTACTTTGGTGATGTTCGTGATGTCTACAATGATCTTGTGAACTTGCCAGTTGATGGTATTGGTCTTGACTTTGTTGAAGGTAAGAAAACACTTGAATTGGTTAAAGGTGGTTTCCCAGCTGATAAGACTCTCTATGCCGGTATCGTCAACGGTAAAAACATCTGGCGTAACAACTACGAGAAGAGTCTTGAAATTCTTGAACAAGTTCCAGCTGAAAATGTTGTTTTGACAACATCTTGCTCACTTCTTCATGTACCATTTACAACTGCTAACGAAGAATTTGAACCAGCTATCTTGAACCACTTTGCTTTTGCGGTTGAAAAATTGGACGAATTGCGTGATTTGGATGCTATCCGCAATGGTCAAGGTGCAGAAGCCCTTGCAGCCAACAAAGAACTCTTTGCGACTGAGCGTGTTGGTGAAAATGCTGAACTTCGTGCTCGTATTGCAGGCTTGACTGAAGCTGATTACACTCGTTTGCCAGCATTTGCAGAACGTGAAGTGATTCAAAAAGATGCTTTCAAACTTCCATTGCTTCCAACAACAACTATCGGTTCATTCCCTCAAACTAAGGAAGTTCGTGCTAAACGTTTGGCTTTCCGTAAGAATGAATTGTCACAAGAAGAATACGATGCATTCCTTGCTGAAATCACTGATGAATGGATTAAATGGCAAGAAGAAGTTGGATTTGATGTGCTTGTACACGGTGAATTCGAACGTAACGACATGGTTGAATACTTCGGTCAAAACTTGTCAGGTTACCTCTTCTCTAAAAACGGTTGGGTGCAATCATATGGTATGCGTGGGGTTAAACCACCAATCATTTGGGGTGATGTGACTCGTCTTAACCCAATCACTGTGAAATGGTCTAGCTACGCACAAAGCCGTACTGACAAACCTGTTAAAGGTATGTTGACTGGACCTGTTACTATCCTTAACTGGTCATTCCCACGTGAAGACATCTCTATCAAGGATTCAACTCTTCAAATTGCTCTTGCAATCAAAGATGAAGTTCTTGACCTTGAAGCTGCAGGCGTTAAAATTATCCAAATTGACGAAGCTGCTCTTCGCGAAAAATTGCCACTCCGTCGTAGTGACTGGTACGAGGATTACCTCGACTGGGCTATTCCAGCCTTCCGTTTGGTTCACTCAACAATAGCACCAGACACACAAATCCACACTCACATGTGTTACTCAGAATTTACAGATATCATCCCAGCTATCGACAACTTAGATGCTGACGTTATCTCATTTGAAGCTAGCCGTTCAAATCTTGAAATCTTGGATGAACTTAAAGCTCAAAACTTCCAAACAGAAGTTGGACCTGGGGTTTACGATATCCACTCACCACGTGTCCCACAAGACGGTGAAATTGACCACACTATCGAAGCAATCTTGGCTAAAGTACCAAGCGGTAAAGTTTGGATCAACCCTGACTGTGGTTTGAAGACTCGCGGAATCAAAGAAACTAAAGAAAGCTTGATCAAGCTTGTAGAAGCTGCAAAAGCAGCTCGCGAAAACTTGTAAGCAGAAGTTATCATACGTTGAAGACCTTCTTCCTTAAGTGTAGAAGGTTTTCAATAGCGAATAATTTTCTAAAGATTTTTGCAAGCAGGCTATGATTAACAAGTGTTTAACTGAACTCATGAAGTCAGTAGGCACTTAAAACAGCTTTCGTCTTAACAAAAATCTAAAAAGAAGAAGGTATAAAATATGACAAGCCAAACACCATCACTCTCTTTTGAAGTCTTTCCACCTAACCCAGCAGTAGGTAATGAAAAAATCCTACGTGCTCTTGAGGATATGCAAGGATTGGCTCCACACTTTATCAGTGTGACAGCTAGTAATAACAAATATAATATCAAAGAGACGACGGTTCCTTTGGCAGATCATATTCAAAATGACCTAGCTATCCCAACGATTGCCCACCTTCCAGCTATCTATTTGAGTAAAGAAAAGGTTGCTGATACCTTACGTGACTTGGATGCCGTTGGTGTACACCGTATCTTAGCCCTACGTGGCGATATCATTCCTGGTGTGGAACCTCTTAAAGACTTTAAATATGCCACTGATTTGATTGAATTTATCAAGGAAGAAGCTCCTCAATTTGATATCATCGGTGCCTGCTATCCTGAAGGGCATCCAGATTCGCCAAATCAAATCTCTGATATCCAAAACCTTAAGAAAAAGGTTGATGCAGGTTGTTCTGGTCTTTTAACCCAACTCTTCTTTGACAATGAACGTTTCTATGATTTTCAAGATAAATGTACCTTGGCTGGAATTGATGTACCAATTCATGCGGGTATTATGCCAATTTTGAATCGTAACCAAGCTCTACGTTTGCTTAAGACTTGTGAGAATATCCATTTGCCACGTAAGTTCCGTGCCATTTTGGATAAGTATGAGCATGATCCTGAGTCACTTAGAGCGGCAGGTCTTGCTTATGCGATTGACCAGATTGTCGACCTTGTTACTCAAGATGTTGCAGGCGTTCACCTCTACACCATGAATAATGCAGAAACTGCTCGTCATATTCACGAAGCGACTCATTCCTTATTTAAGCATCATTCACAAGTTAGCGCTCTATAATTGAATCATAAAACTACCACCTATAGTTTAATCTATAGGTGGTTTCGTGTTTATAGTATGAAAAAAGTGACTTCCTTAATTCTAGTAGTGTAATGTATAAAAAAGACTCAGAGCTAAGCTCTAAGTCTTAAATATTACTCGCCTACGAAAGCATTGATTTCTGCTTCGATATTCGCAATTTTTTCTTTAGCATCTGCTTCAGATTCACCAACTGTAGCGATGTAGAATTTGATTTTTGGTTCTGTACCTGAAGGACGAACGGCAAACCATGAATCATCAGCCAAGATGTATTTAAGCACGTTACTTGGAGGAGTTGTCAATTTTTCAACGCCGTCAGCAGTAGTAGCTGTTTGTTCCAAGAAGTCTTCTGTCTTAGCAATGTCTGTGTTGTTGAATTGTTTAGGAGCATTGCCACGGAATTTATCCATGATTTTCTTGATTTCAGCAGCTCCGTCAACACCTGAAAGGGTAACAGAGATGGTTTTTTCTGCGAAGTAGCCGTATTGTTTGTAGATTTCTTCGATACCATCTGCCAAAGTCATGCCACGTGAGCGGTAGTAAGCTGCGATTTCAGCAACGATAAGAACAGCTTGGATAGCATCTTTGTCACGTACGAATGGTTTGATGAGGTAACCGAAGCTTTCTTCGAAACCAAGCATGTAAGTGTGGTTGTGTTGTGTTTCAAATTCATGAATTTTTTCACCAATAAATTTGAAACCAGTCAAGACGTTAAACATCGTTGCGCCGTAGCTTTCTGCAATCTTAGTAACCAACTCAGTTGATACGATTGATTTACAGAGGGCAGCATTGGCAGGAAGTGTACCAGCTGTTTTGTGAGCTTCAAGAATGTATTTAGCAATGATAGCTCCGATTTGGTTACCAGAAAGGTTGAGGTAAGAACCATCTGGTTGACGAATTTCAACACCAAGACGGTCAGCATCGGGATCAGTTGCAACCAATACATCAGCGTCTACTTTGCGACCAAGTTCTTCAGCAAGAGCAAATGCTTCTTGGTTTTCAGGGTTTGGAGATTTAACGGTTGAGAAGTCAGGGTCTGGTACAGCTTGCGCTTCAACAACTTGTACAGCTTCAAATCCAGCTTGCGCAAGAGCACGACGTGCCAACATTTCACCAGTACCATGAAGTGGAGTGTAGACAATCTTCATGTCACGACCGTATTCATTGATTAAGTCTTGGTTGATGTTAACGCCTTTAACTTCTTTCAAGTATTCAGCGTCGACGTTTTCACCGATAACTTCAATCAAGCCGCTAGCTTTGCTTTCTTCAAGGTCAGCCAATTGCACAGTGAAAGGATTTTCGATAGCACGGATGTAGTCTGTCAATGCATCTGCATCTGCTGGTGGCATTTGTCCACCGTCTTCTCCGTAAACCTTGTAACCATTAAATGGTGCAGGGTTGTGGCTGGCTGTTACCATGATACCAGCAAATGTGTGAAGATGACGTACTGCAAATGACAATTCAGGTGTTGGACGAAGGCTTTCAAATACGTAAGATTTAATACCGTGAGCTGCCAAAACTTGTGCAGATTCAAATGCAAATTCTGGAGAGAAGTGACGGCTGTCATAGGCAATAGCAACACCACGTTTTTTAGCTTCTTCCCCTTTTGAGTCAATCAATTGGGCCAAACCTTCAGTTGCTTGGCGAACAACGTAAATGTTAATGCGGTTAGTACCAGCACCAATCAATCCACGCATACCAGCTGTACCGAATTCAAGGTTGGTATAGAAGGCATCTTCTTTCGTTTTTTCATCCATTGCGACCAACTCATCATGAAGGTAAGCAGGCAATTCAGCGAAGTCGAGCCATTTTTGATAATTTTCAGTGTAAGACATAGCAATCTCCTTTATATTTTTAACCGCTTACATTATAACAAATTTTTTCAGAAAATTCTAGCGATAATTGTAAATCTTTTTAAAAAGAAAATGGTATCTAAAATGTAAATGAAAATAAAAGAGCCAAGACATATCAGTCTCGACCTAACTAATTATTTTAATCTTTCAAGTGTCGGAACGGCTGCAGTTGTGACAAGAACTGTAGCAATAACTTCAATAAGAGAGTTTGTTGTCAAAATTAAAGCAAGAAAATGTTGAAAACTACCACCATAGATGTTACCGAAGAAGATATAAATTCCCAATAGAACAAAAATGGTATTGGTCATAGACCCGACAATAGCAGCTGTCACTAAACCAGTACGATTGTGTAGCCATCGATAGACGAAGTAAGGAGTCACTCCGATTAAAATACGTGGAAACAGTGCAATAATGAGAGAATAGAGATTTCCATGTGAGACAAAGGGACTAAAGAGGAAACTTGCTGGCGTCAAAACCAATGTATTCATGGTCACACTAAAGAGGCCCATGAGGAGTCCCAAAACAGCTCCGATTCTAGGTCCATAAATGACGGAAGCGATAACAACAGGAATATGAACTAAGGTCGGTTGAATACCAGACGGAACAAATTCGAGAATGAAGGAAGTTACAAAATGAATGGTGAGCATTACTGCAAAAAAGATGGCAATTCTTGCAATAGCGGTTGATTTTTTCATAAAAATTCTCCTTAACGGTTTATAGAATAGTATCTGATTTTCGGCACTATCCATAGATTAAATGATTTACTTTTTCAATCGTAAAAGCATAGGAGTGATACTTACTGTCAAAAGTCCAGCAATAATCATTTCAGCAATCGAATTTGTTGTGAAAATGGTTGCCATTAGTGTTTTGCCACCTGCTGTGTAGAAGTTAGGGATTAGGAAGTAGATGCCAAGAAGTACGAAAAATGTATTTGTGAAAGCACCTAAAACCCCAGATAAAGTCAGACCTAGACGGTTTTGAAGTAACTTGTAGACAAAGTAAGGGAAAATACCGATTAGGATACGAGGGACGATGGCAATGACTACAGATGCCCAAGTTCCTCCTTCAACAAAAGGACTAAAGAGATAGCTACTAACCGTATAGATAACAGTGTTGCGAATAATACTCATAATTCCCATGAAGCCACCCAAATAAGCTCCAATTTTAGGACCGTAGACGATGCTAGCGATAATAACTGGGATATGGGTTAGGGTTGGTTTGATTGGAAGTACAAAAGCAGCAAAGATGGTTTGACTGAGTACTTCGATTACAACCATTGTAGCTATCAAGAGGGATAACTGAGCCGTTTGGTTTGCTTTATTTTTCTTATTCATCATAAACTCCTTTTTATTCTCTGCAAGGCTATTTTGTTAAAGCATTGTCAATGGATTCAATAATGTCATCAATATCAGCTAAGGCACCACGTCCTGTATCTCCACAAGCCAGTAAACCTGATTTTGGAAGAATTTCTTGGTAGCCAACGTTATGTAGAGTATCTAAATTCTTCTTAGTCAGTGGATTTTCATACATTTTCGTATTCATTGCAGGGGCAATTAGTTTTGGTGTGGTGCTAGGTGAAGCTAAGGCAGTAGCAGTAAGCATATTATCGGCTAGACCATGTGCTAATTTTGCAATGGTATTTGCTGAAGCAGGAGCTACAATAAAGAGGTCAGCTTCTTTACCTAAATCAATATGATTAATACGTTCAGCCGATTTTTCTTCCATGACATCAGTGTGAACAGGATTCTTCGAAAGGACTTGAAGCGTCAGAGGAGTGATAAAGGCTTGCGCAGCTTCAGTCATAATGACATGAACGTCATAACCTTTTTTCTTTAACCTGCTTGTTAAATCAGCTGCTTTATAGGCAGATATTGATCCTGAAACAGCAAGGATGATACGTTTAGTCATGGCATATCCTTTCAAATAAAGCTTGAGCAATCGCAGATTTAGTCGTAACTTTCTCCTCGTTTTTTTCGTCAACAAGATAGGCAATATGTTGATCTGGAGTAATATCACTCAAGTCGTTGGCAACAATAATATTAGCTTTGTTGCGTTTCAGACTTGCACGAGCAACCTCAAAAAGCTCTTCTTTACTTACATTAACCAAAAGTTTGAAGCCAATCAATTGAATAGCAGGATTCCATTGTTTGACGAGGCTAATGACCTTCGGTGTTTTTTTAAGAAAAAGAACCTGATAATCTGAAGCTGAAGATATCTTGCTCTCAGTGTTAGATTTATGCAAGAATTGAGCGAGATCTTCGGTGTCCTCCAATTCAGCGAAATCCGTCATATAAATAGGAGTATAATCAGAGACTGCCATACTATGGATAAGAACATCGTGCTCTTTGACGAGTGGCTCCATCTTTTTGAGAAGACTATCTACGTTCGTAATTTCTGTAATCTTTAGATTTTCTTTCGGTTCTGGTTTAACCGCTGTCTTGGTCGTTACTAAGGTTACTTGGTGACCCTTAGCCAAGAAAAGTTCAGCGATTTCCTTTCCTAGATAACCTGTTGAATGGTTTGTGATTCCACGTACAGCATCAATCTTTTCAGTGGTACCACCCGATGTAATCAAAATTTTCATAGTAGTATTGTACTAAAAATTGCGTCTTTAGTAAATAAAAGTAAGTATTTTTGAGGCGTACCCCTATAAATTAAAGTTATAACGATTTATAACAAAACAAAAACCGAACATTGAAAAGTAATTGACCAAAAATAATGCGTTTTTTATCAAACTCTGATATAATAGATTCTAGAAAAATATAGAGGAGTGTCTCATGAAAACAGATATCGAAATTGCTCAAAGTGTAGAATTAAAACTAATCACAGAAGTAGTTGAAAAAGTTGGAATCGGCTTTGACGATTTGGAACTCTACGGAAAATATAAGGCAAAATTGTCATTTGATAAAATCAATGCAGTCAAAGACAATAAGCCAGGAAAATTGATTTTGGTAACAGCCATCAACCCAACACCAGCAGGTGAAGGTAAATCAACCATGTCAATCGGTCTTGCAGACGCTCTTAACAAAATTGGTAAGAAAACGATGATTGCCCTTCGTGAACCATCACTTGGTCCGGTTATGGGAATCAAAGGTGGTGCTGCAGGTGGTGGTTACGCTCAAGTGCTTCCGATGGAAGATATCAACCTCCACTTCACAGGGGATATGCACGCTATTACTACAGCAAATAATGCTTTGTCAGCCCTTCTTGACAACCATATTCATCAAGGAAATGCTCTCGGCATTGACCAACGTCGTATCATTTGGAAACGTGTGGTTGACCTTAATGACCGTGCGCTTCGTCATGTAAACGTTGGTCTTGGCGGACCACTTAATGGTATTCCACGTGAAGATGGTTTTGATATTACTGTTGCGTCTGAAATCATGGCGATTCTTTGCTTGGCTACTGATATTAATGACCTTAAAGAACGTTTGGCTAACATTGTAGTTGCCTACCGTTATGACCGTACACCTGTTTATGTACGTGATCTTGAAATTGAAGGTGCGCTTACCCTTATTCTTAAAGATGCCATCAAACCTAACTTAGTACAGACAATTTATGGGACACCAGCCTTGGTACACGGTGGTCCATTTGCCAACATTGCTCACGGATGTAACTCAGTTCTAGCTACGGCTACAGCTCTTCGTTTGGCTGATTATACGATTACTGAAGCAGGTTTCGGTGCTGACCTTGGTGCTGAAAAATTCCTTGATATCAAGACTCCAAACCTTCCAACAACTCCTGATGCTGTTGTTATTGTTGCGACACTTCGTGCCCTTAAAATGCACGGTGGGGTAGCCAAAACTGACCTCTCTGAAGAAAATGTTCAGGCCGTTCGTGATGGCTTCGCAAACTTGAAACGTCATGTGGAAAACGTTCGTAAATTTGGTCTTCCAGCAGTCGTTGCTATTAACGAGTTTGTTGCTGATACAGAAGCTGAAATTGCAGCCCTTAAGGAACTTTGTGCAGAAATCGATGTTCCTGTTGAATTGGCTAGCGTTTGGGCTAATGGTGCTGATGGTGGTATTGACCTTGCCAACGCAGTAGTTGATGCTGTTGAAAATGGTAATGCCGACTATAAACGTCTTTATTCTGATGATGATAGCTTGGAAGCAAAAATCACTAAGATTGTTACTGAAATCTATGGTGGTAAATCAGTTGTCTTCGAGAAAAAAGCTAAGAACCAGCTCAAACAATTTGCAGAATTCGGTTGGGATAAATTGCCAGTATGTATGGCCAAAACACAATATAGCTTCTCAGATAACCAATTCTTACTTGGAGCACCAGAAGGTTTTGATATCACTATCCGTGAATTTGTTCCTAAAACAGGTGCTGGATTTATCGTAGCTCTTACAGGTGACGTCATGACTATGCCTGGTCTTCCAAAAGCACCAGCAGCCCTCAAGATGGACGTAGCTGAAGACGGAACAGCTGTTGGTTTGTTCTAAGAAGAAATATCGATATAAAACAGTACCTATTGGTGCTGTTTTTTCGTTTCAGTTATGAAAAGCTTAAGGAAAGTTTAGTAGACTAAATCTAAATAAAAGAAGATCAAAGCACTAGATGATTACGTCTATTTTAGATATAATGATAAAACTTAGTCAAAGTGTTATTTGTATCTTTGACACCTAACAAGGGGGATAACTATGATTAAAATACTACTAGTAGAAGATGATTTGAGTTTGTCGAACTCAGTTTTTGATTTTTTAGATGACTTTGCTGATGTGATGCAGGTATTTGATGGAGATGAAGGTCTCTACGAAGCTGAAAGTGGCGTTTATGATTTGATTCTTTTAGACTTAATGTTGCCTGAAAAAGATGGTTTCACTGTTCTTAGAGAATTACGTGACAAAGGTGTAACAACTCCTGTACTTATCATGACGGCTAAGGAAAGTCTAGATGATAAGGGCCACGGCTTTGAACTTGGTGCAGATGACTACCTAACTAAGCCTTTCTATTTAGAAGAGTTGAAGATGCGTATTCAAGCACTCTTGAAACGCTCTGGTAAATTTGACCAAAACACACTTTCTTTTGGTGATGTTCGTGTCAATCTTGCTACAAATTCAACCTTTGTGGGGGATAAAGAAGTAGAACTTCTTGGTAAAGAGTTTGATTTATTAGTTTACTTCTTACAAAATCAAAATGTCATCTTGCCTAAGTCACAAATTTTTGACCGTCTTTGGGGATTTGATAGTGATACCACAGTATCAGTTGTCGAGGTTTATGTTTCTAAAATTCGTAAGAAACTAAAAGGAACAGACTTTGCTGCCAACCTCCAAACCTTGAGAAGTGTGGGGTATATTTTGAAGAATGCTGACTAAATTTTTCAATTATCTCTTTAGGAGAATCAAGTCAGACGGATTTAAGTCGTTCATTCATTTCTTTGCCACTTTTTCTGGTATTTTCCTTATCATGACTGTCATGATTTTGCAGATTCTGAGTTACGGCGTTTATTCCAATGTGGACTCTAGTCTGAAAATGGCAGCCACTAAAACCAATTCTTATTTAGAAATGGAAATGCTAAAACGGGAACTTTTTCTGACTTCTGAGGTAGATCAAAATAATACGACAACCATTTACCAAGCCTATGATACTAAAGAGTCGACAGCTGAAACACCTGACTCGAGTGGCTCTAAAAAAGAACCTAAGAAGAAATCAAAAATTGAAGATACCCCTCACGATTTATCTGTTGCGGCAAATACTAGTGTCTTGGTACTTGATAAGAATGGAAAAGTCCTTAATGTCGTTGATAAATTTTCAAGCTTATCCAATTTACCAATAGACAAAAATAACATTGATGTTATCAGCAAGGGAAGTGCTCAGAATTATTTCGATCAAACGGAAAAGTACCGTCTGATTACTGAAAAAGTAGATAATAGCCTCTATCCTGATGCTAAGTACCTTGTTATTGCGATTAATACAACTCAATTGGAAGAAGCCACTGAACGTTATGTTAAGCTAATTGTCATCATGATGAGTTTCTTCTGGCTTTTATCTGTTGCGGCTAGTATGTATTTGGCTAAGTGGTCAAGACGTCCTATCCAGGAAAGCTTGGAGAAGCAGAAGGCTTTTGTTGAGAATGCTAGCCATGAGTTACGGACACCGCTTGCTGTGATTCAAAACAGATTAGAAGTTCTTTTCCGCAAGCCTGAGAGCACCATTCTAGATAATTCAGAGAATATTGCTTCAAGTCTTGATGAAGTACGCAACATGCGTCTTTTGACGACTAATCTTTTGAACTTGGCTCGTCGTGACGATGGTATTAAACCAGAAATCGAAACCTTAGAACCTGCTTTCTTTGATACAGTATTTACCAACTATGCCATGATTGCAGAAGAAAATGAGAAAGGTTTCACGGCTCAAAATCAAGTTGGTCGTCCAATCCAGACTGATAAAACGTTATTGAAACAGTTAATGACCATCTTATTTGATAATGCTATTAAATATACGGAAGATGATGGACATGTTACCTTTACTGTTCGCACTAATGACCGCCATCTTTATATTTCTGTAGCTGATAATGGTCCTGGAATATCAGATAGTGATAAGAAAAAAATCTTTGATCGCTTTTATCGCGTAGATAAGGCTAGAACCAGACAAAAAGGTGGGTTTGGACTTGGCTTATCTCTAGCGCAACAAATTGTTTTAGCCCTAAAAGGAACAATTGTTGTTAAAGATAATCAACCAAAGGGAACGATTTTTGAAGTTAAGATCACCGGAGTTTAATTAATAAAGAAAACCTGCTAGGCGATAAGCTAGCAGGTTTTTTAGGTAATAAAAAAACTCCTAAATGGAGCTTTCAATTAGTTAGCCAATTTAGCTGCAAGACGTGATTTATCGCGGCTTGCTTTGTTTTTATGAATCAAACCTTTAGAAGCGGCTTTATCGATGCTAGCTGATGCAGCACGGTAAGCTTCTTCAGTTGGGTTAGCGTTGAATGCTTTAATAGCAGTACGCAAAGCTGATTTTTGAGCTGAGTTTTTTTCGTTTTGTTTAACGTTAAGTTCAGCGCGTTTGATAGCTGATTTAATATTTGCCAATGTTTTCACCTCCAAAATTTATCTAACTATGTCATTATACGTTATTTTAGGCCCCTTGGCAAGCTTTTTCTATTTTTTTAAGTGGATGAAGTCGATTTTATGATTGTCTCCCTTGTGAAGAATCAGTTCAGCTCGACTTCGTGTAGGTTCGATATAATTTTCCAGGTTAACTAAATTGATATCACGCCAGGTTTTTTGTGCTAAAGATAAAGCTTCATCCTTACTAAATTTAGTGAAACGATGGTAGTAGTTGTTTTCATCTTTTTTGGCGAGCTCAAGAAGGGTTTGAAAACGTTCGAGATACCAGGATTCGATATTATTAACTTCAGCGTCAATGTAGAGAGAAAAATCGAAATAGTCACTCATGTAAAGTCGTTGGTTAATAGGGTTCTGGAAAACGTTAATCCCTTCGACAATTAGAAAATTAGGCTGTCTAATTTCTTGGGTAAGTCCTGGTACAATATCATAAATTTCATGAGAGTAAACAGGAATATTGACATCACCACCATTTTTTATAGTATCTAAAAAGTTGAGAAGAAGTGGCATATCGTAGGACTCAGGGAAGCCCTTACGATTAAGGATGCCTTTTTCTTTCAAGGTTTGGTTAGGATAGAGAAAGCCATCAGTTGTCACAAGTTCAACTTTAGATTGGGGGAAGGTACGCTGCAACAAGAGTTGAAGCAAACGACTGGTTGTGGATTTGCCAACAGCAACTGAACCAGATACCCCGATAATAAATGGACGGTTAGTCTGTGATTTTTGTAAAAAGATACTCTTAGAGAAGGTCAGGTCGTTGGCAGTTTTCTGATAGATACGAATGAGATTGATAAGAGGTAGATAGATGTCACTAACTTCTTGAACATCGATCTTATCATTAAGGCTTCGAATGGAATCCAGTTCTTCTGCAGTCAATGGGGCATTGTCCTCTTTATGAAGGCGTTGCCATTCCTTACGTGATATCGTTTCGAAATTTATAAATTCATTTAGCATAAATAACATTATAGCAGAAAAAAAGGTCGAATGTAAGCCTTGTCATTTCACTAGCCTTACTTTAGTATTTATGATACGATAAAGAAAAAGTACTATCTAGAAGGAAAAAATAATGTCAAAAATGTATTATGCTGAGACGCCAGATGCGGCTCACGATATTCACGATTTAAAAGTAAATTTATTAGGAGAAAGTTTTCAGTTTTATACGGATGCTGGGGTTTTCTCTAAAAAAATGATTGATTTTGGAAGTCAAGTGCTTTTGAGTGCATTAGATTTGGAAGCTGGCAAAACGCTTTTAGATGTGGGTTGTGGCTATGGTCCTCTTGGTATCAGTTTAGCCAAGGTTCAAGGAGTCAAAGCGACAATGATTGACATTAATAGTAGGGCAATTGATTTAGCTAAACAAAATGCTCAACGAAACAAGGTTGAAGCTACTATCTTCCAATCAAATATCTATGAAAATGTTACTGGAACTTTTGACTATATTATTTCTAATCCACCTATCCGTGCTGGGAAGAAGGTGGTTCATCAAGTTATTGAGGAGGCATATGATTATCTCAATCAAGGTGGTAACCTAACTATTGTTATTCAGAAAAAACAAGGAGCTCCATCAGCAAAGACTAAGATGGAGGATGTGTTTGGTAATGCTGAAGTCGTTAAAAAGGATAAAGGATATTATATCCTTAGAAGTGAGAAAATATGAGAACAGTTGATTTAATTGAAAAGAAAAGAGATGGTGGCGAGTTAAGCACAGAGGAAATTTCATATCTCATTAATGGCTATGTGTCTGGGGAAATACCAGACTATCAGATAGCAGCCCTGGCGATGGCGATTTATTATCAAGGTATGTCTATTCGTGAAATCCATGATTTGACCACTGATATGGTTGCTTCGGGCGAACAATATGATTTGTCAGAAATTCCAGGTGTTAAGGTGGATAAACATTCGACCGGAGGCGTTGGTGATAAGGTAACCATTATTCTGATGCCGCTTGTAGCTAGCTTTGGTGTTCCAGTGGCTAAGATGAGTGGTCGTGGTCTCGGACACACAGGTGGAACGATTGACAAATTAGAGTCTATCAAAGGCTATCAGGTTGAGCGTAGTAAGGAAGAATTCATTCAGCAAGTTAAAGACATTGGGATTTCCCTCATTGGTCAGTCTGAGCATTTGGTTAAGGCTGATAAACTTCTTTATGCCTTGCGTGATGTCACTGCAACAGTAGATTCCATTCCTCTAATCGCAAGCTCTGTTATGTCAAAAAAGATAGCAGCAGGCGCTGATAAGATTTTACTGGATGTTACTGTTGGTCAAGGCGCTTTCATGAAAAATATGTCTGACGCTGAGAAGTTGTCTGAGACCATGGTTGCACTAGGGCATGAGGTCAATCGTGAAACGATTGCAGTTATTACAGATATGAGCCAGCCACTAGGTAAGGCTATTGGTAACCGTTTAGAAATCACAGAGGCTATTGAAATTATGCAAGGTAAGGGACGTGAAGATATCACTGACTTTATCTGTGAGATGGCTGAGATTCTATTAGATTTAGCTCAGGTTGAAGCTAGCCAGGAAGAGATTCGTCAGCACTTAGTGGGTGGAAAAGCTCTTGCTAAGTTTGAAGAACTCATTCAAGCTCAAGGTGGTGATTTGACCGATCTTTATCGTCATAGCAGTGCTCCTGTCGTGACAGATATTCATGCTCATGAAACAGGTTACATTAAAGAGTTACCTGCAATGGCATTTGGAAAATTTGCTATGCAATTAGGAGCAGGTCGAGCTACGAAGTCAGATAGTCTTAATTATGAAACAGGAATTGTATTTGAAAAGAAAGTTGGCGATTCTGTGACTCAGGGAGACCTTATTGCCAAGGTCTATAGCCAAGAAATTTTATCTGAAAAAATGCTGACTGAATTCGAAAAAAATGTTATTATGGGTAGTGAATGTAAAGAAACGACAGAAATATTAAAAATAATTCGCTAACCCCTAATTTAATTCTAATCAAGGAGTTTGTTTATGTCTGTTAATAGCTATATTGACCATACCTTACTAAAAGCTGATGCTAATAAAGAACAGATTCTTTCCTTAATTGATGAGGCTAAGAAGTATGAGTTTGCCAGCGTCTGTGTTAATCCAACTTGGGTCAAAACGGCAGCTGAATTGCTTAAAGATAGTTCTGTCAAAGTTTGTACGGTTATTGGTTTCCCTTTGGGAGCATCGACCTCCGCAGTTAAGGCTTTTGAAGCCAAGGATGCTATTGCCAATGGGGCAGATGAAATTGATATGGTAATCAATATCGGTGCTCTTAAATCTAGAAATCTTAAATTAGTTGAAGACGATATTAAAGCTGTTGTTGAAGCTAGTGGAAGTAAACTTGTAAAGGTTATTATTGAAACTTGTCTATTGACTGATGAAGAAAAGGTAGAAGCTTGCCAATTAGCAAAACTGGCAGGTGCAGATTTTGTGAAGACATCTACAGGGTTTTCTACTGGTGGTGCTACCATTGAAGATATTGAACTTATGCGAGAAGCTGTTGGTCCTATTATGGGAGTCAAGGCATCTGGTGGAGCACGTACACTTGAGGCGGCTCAAGCCTTTATCAAAGCTGGTGCAACCCGTATTGGTACTTCGTCAGGAGTGGCCATAATGAAAGGGCAAGAAAGCCATGACAGTTATTGAAAAAGAGCAAGTGATAAATGCAGCACAAGAGGCAGCTGAAAATGCCTATGTTCCTTATTCTCGTTTTAGAGTTGGAGCAGCATTGCTTACAAAGGATGGGCAAATCTTTCAAGGATGTAACATTGAGAATGCCTCATTCGGACTGACAAATTGTGCAGAAAGAACAGCTATTTTTAAGGCGGTATCTGAAGGATATAGAGACTTTGAATGTCTCGCAGTATACGGAGATACCAAAGAACCTATTTCACCGTGTGGTGCTTGTCGCCAAGTTATGGTCGAATTTTTTAAATCAGATTCTAAAGTGATTCTTATCGCTGAAGATAAATCGACAGTCGAGATGACAGTCGGAGAGTTGTTACCATACTCTTTTACGGACTTACAATAGTCTAGTTGTTTTATTCTTTATTAAGCAAGTTTTCTTGCAAGTTATAGGAGGAGTGTTCAAGATGAAATTGAACAAGAAAATTATCGGGCTTGGCCTTGTTGCTGTTGCGGCACTTGGTCTTGCAGCATGTGCACGTGGCGGACGTGGCGGATCATCAGCTGATTCAAAAGTTAAAGCTGCTATCGTTACAGATACTGGTGGGGTAGATGATAAATCATTTAACCAATCAGCGTGGGAAGGACTTCAAGCGTGGGGTAAAGCTAACAAACTTAAAAAAGATTCTGGCTTCACGTACTTCCAATCTGGTTCAGAGTCTGACTTTGCAACAAACATGTCTTCAGCACAAAGTCAAGGCTACAACCTCATCTTTGGTGTTGGTTTCGCTCTTCATGATGCAGTTGCAGATGCAGCCAAAGAACATGAAGATGTGAACTATGTAATCATTGACGATGTTATTAAAGATCAAAAGAACGTTGAGAGCGTTTTGTTTGCCGATAACGAAGGTGCTTACCTTGCAGGTATCGCAGCAGCTATGCAGACAAAAACAAATAAAGTTGGTTTCATCGGTGGTCAAACATCAGACACAATTACACGTTTTGAAGCTGGTTTCACAGCGGGTGCTAAGTCAGTAAAACCTGATATCGATGTACAAGTTCAATATGCTGAATCATTCTCTGATGCAGCTAAAGGTACAACAATCGCTTCAACAATGTACGCTTCAGGCGTTGACGTAATCTATCAAGCTGCTGGTGGTACTGGTACTGGTGTCTTCACAGCTGCTAAAGAAGTTAACGAAAAACTTGATGCTGACAGCGATAAGAAAGTATGGGTAATCGGTGTTGACCGTGACCAAACAGCAGAAGGTAATTACACATCTTCAGACAAGAAAAAATCTAACTTTGTTTTGACTTCAACAATCAAACAAGTTGGTACAGTTGTTAAAGATATTGCTAACGGACAAGTCAAAGGCGATAAATTCGAAGGTGGTAAAACTAAGACTTACGGTATCAAAGACGGTGGTGTTGACATTGTAACGTCTAATCTTCCTTCAGATATCAAGGATGCAGTAGAAAAAGCTAAAGAACAAATCAAGAATGGTGAATTGAAACCAACTGATGGTCTTAGCAAATAATAGTTAAGCATAAGTCTTTATAGAGCTTAAACTGAGACAATTTTTGTCTCAGCAAAGGGAAGCAGTTAATGATCCCCTTTGCTGAAATTAAAATTATTCTGAAAGGAGATTGTATGACGAAGCCAAATGTCATTGAGATGCACGATATTACCAAAAAATTTGGTGAATTTGTGGCAAATGATCATATCAATCTTGATGTGAGACAAGGAGAAATCCACGCCCTCCTCGGTGAAAATGGTGCAGGTAAGTCAACTTTAATGAATATGCTTTCAGGTCTTTTGCAACCTACGAGCGGAACCATTAAGGTTAAAGGACAAGAGGTGACGATTGATTCACCATCTAAAGCAACGAAACTGGGGATTGGGATGGTTCACCAACACTTTATGTTGGTTGAAGCTTTTACAGTTGCTGAGAATATCATTTTGGGTAGTGAGGTAACCAAAGCTGGTGGAGTACTTGATATGAAGAAGGCTACCAAGGAAATTACTGAACTCTCTGAAAGATATGGTCTTGCAGTAGATCCAACTGCCAAAGTAGCAGATATCTCTGTTGGTGCTCAACAACGTGTTGAAATCCTTAAGACTCTCTATCGTGGGGCTGATATCTTGATCTTCGATGAACCGACTGCGGTATTGACTCCGTCTGAAATTACTGAACTTCTAAACATTATGAAGACCTTGGTTAAGGAAGGTAAGTCAATTATCCTTATTACCCATAAGTTGGATGAAATCCGTGCAGTATCTGATCGTGTCACTGTCATTAGACGTGGTAAATCAATTGATACAGTAACGATTGAAGGGTCAACAAATGCTGACTTGGCCGAAATGATGGTTGGTCATCAGGTTTCCTTCAAAACAGAGAAAATTCCTTCAAATCCAAAAGAAGTTGTTCTTTCTATTAAAGATTTGGTGGTTAACGAGAACCGTGGAATTCCAGCTGTGAAAAATCTGTCATTAGATGTTCGTGCTGGTGAAATCATCGGTATTGCCGGTATCGATGGCAATGGTCAGACAGAACTTGTCCAAGCGATTACAGGACTTCGTAAAGTTAAGTCAGGTGATATTACCATCAAGGGTGAATCGATTATCCATAAGACAACTCGTCAGATTACTGAAATGAGTGTTGGTCATATTCCTGAAGGTCGTCACCGTGATGGTATGGTCCTTGAAATGACAGTTGCTGAAAATATCGCTCTTCAAACCTACTACAAAGAACCAAATTCTAAGAATGGTATCTTGAACTATAGTGTCATCAATGCAAAAGCGCGTGAATTGATGAAAGAATTTGATGTTCGTGGTGCGGGAGAGTTAATTGCTGGTGGTGAATTGTCAGGTGGTAACCAACAAAAAGCTGTTATCGCTCGTGAGATTGACCGTGACCCAGAACTTCTTATTGTAAGTCAACCAACTCGTGGTCTTGACGTTGGTGCTATTGAGTACATCCGTAAACGTATTATCGCTGAACGTGATAAAGGTAAGGCTGTTATTGTTGTCAGCTTTGAATTGGATGAAATTCTTGATATGTCAGACAGAATTGCGGTTATCTATGATGGTGCAATTCAGGGAATTCTAGATCCTGCTGAAACGAATAAGCAAGATCTTGGTATTCTTATGGCTGGTGGACAATTGAATAAGGAGGAAGCAAATGTCTAAAAAAGTACAAAATTGGGCAGTTCCTTTAATTGCTGTCCTCTTGGGAATGTTGATTGGAGCCGTTTTGATGTTAATCTTCGGTTACGATCCATTCTGGGCTTACTACGATCTCTTCACAACGGCCTTCGGTTCATTGAAAAATATTGGTGAAATTCTTCGTGCCATGAGTCCGCTGATTCTGATTGCACTTGGATTCTCTGTTGCCTCTAAGGCAGGTTTCTTTAACGTAGGTTTGCCAGGACAGGCCTTGGCAGGATGGGTTTCTGCTGTATGGTTTGCCTTGTCATTCCCTGATTTGCCAAAGGTGGTTTCAGTTATCTGTACAGTCATTATTGGTCTGGTTGCAGGTGGTATCGCTGGGGCTATTCCAGGTATTCTCCGTGCTTACTTGGGAACAAGTGAGGTCATTGTAACCATCATGATGAACTACATCATTTTGTATGTGGCGAACAATATTATTCGCTTTGGATTTACAGCTGATATGTTGCGTTCTTCAGAAGCATCTAACAAGGTTGTAGCCTCAGCTAGTTATCAAACAGAGTTCTTATCTCAAATAACTGGTGGTTCGCGTTTCAATATTGGTTTCTTCCTGGCTCTTGCAGCTGCCTTCTTAGTTTGGTTCTTGCTTAAGAAAACAACAACTGGTTTTGAAATTACCTCTGTAGGTCTTAATCCTCATGCATCAGAGTATGCAGGAATGTCATCTAAACGTGTTATTATCATGTCAATGATTATCTCAGGTGCTCTTTGTGGTCTTGGAGGAACAGTAGAAGGACTTGGTACATTCCAAAATGTCTTCGTTCAAAACGCTTCATTGGCTATCGGTTGGAACGGTATGGCGGTTGCGCTTTTAGCGTCTAACTCACCTATCGGTATTCCATTTGCCGCCCTCCTTTATGGTGTCTTGTCTATTGGTAAGAGTGGTATGATTGGCGTGCCACCTGAAATCATTGATGTTGTTTCAGCCTTGATTATCTTCTTTGTTGGTGCTAACTACATCATTAGATATTGGGTTCGCCCTCGTCATAAATCAGTGAAAGCTAAAGGAGGACAGAACTAATATGGACTTTATTACAATTATAGCCTTGATCGTTGCCTCTATGTTGAAATACTCAGCACCATTGATTTTTACAAGTATCGGTGGAACTTTCTCTGAACGAGGTGGTATCGTAAATGTCGGCCTTGAAGGAATTATGGTAATTGGTGCTTTCGCAGGTGTTCTCTTTAACTTGACTTTTGCAGAAAGTTTTGGAAACGCGACACCTTGGATTGCTGCGATTGTAGCAGGTCTGATTGGCGTTCTCTATTCATTGCTCCATGCGGTTGCGACAATTAACTTCCGTGCGGACCATGTTGTCTCTGGTACAGTGTTGAACCTTATCGCACCCTCTTTGGCAGTATTCTTGACACGTGTTATCTATGGTGCTGGTCAAACACCTGCTATCAGTCATAACTTTAAGACTGTATCATTCCCAATCTTGGATCATATCCCTTTCTTGGGTAAAGTTTTCTTCACTAATGTTTCTTTGGTAGCGTATGTTGCTATCTTGGTTTCAGTAGCATCATGGTGGCTTATCTTCAAGACACGCTTTGGTTTGCGACTTCGTTCAGTTGGTGAGCACCCACAGGCAGCGGATACACTTGGTATTAACGTTTATCGTATGCGCTACTATGGCGTTATGATTTCAGGTTTCCTTGGTGGTGTTGGTGGTGCGGTATATGCTCAATCCATCTCTAACAACTTTGCTGTTACAACAATTGCAGGTCCTGGTTTCATCGCCTTGGCTGCTATGATTTTTGGTCGTTGGAGTCCAATCGGAGCTATGCTCTCAAGTTTGTTCTTTGGATTGTCACAATCATTGGCAATCATTGGAAAACAGCTTCCACTTATTTCACATGTACCAAATGTGTATTTGCAAATTGCACCATATATCTTGACTATTATTGTCTTGGCTGCTTTCTTCGGTAAAGCCGTTGCACCTAAAGCAGATGGTGTTAACTATATCAAATCTAAATAAACACACTACAGTGTTTCAGATAAGGGCTCTTTGTCAACTGTAGTGGGTGACGAAAAGCTAACATCTAGAGAGGACCTGATAGGTCTTCTCTTTTTTTATGTTTAGAGTGATGAAGACACGTTTCTTAAAGTTGATGAAGTTTCTAAAACCGAAGCCCAACCGTTTGATGTCTTTGATCAACTTGTTAGTCGCTTCGAGTTTCGCGTTTGAATAGTCAGTTTCTAGCGCATTCTTGATGTATTGCTTGTGTCTAAGAAAAGTCCTAAAGACCGTTTGAAAGTAGTGATTGACCTTGCTCATGTTCTCCTCTATTGACTCAAAAAACTCATCTACCCTCTTCTCCTGAAAGTGAAAAAGCAAAAGCTGATAGAGGTTGTAGTCATTAGCGAGCTCTTCTGAAAAGTCTAGAGTCTTCTCAACGACTTCATGTGGTGCTAAAGTTTGTCGGAAAGTCTTTGAATAAAAAGAGTTGAGCGATAGCTTACGGCTGTCCTTTTGAAAGAGTCGCCAGTGATTTTTCAAGGCTCGATAGGGTAGTGACTTCTTATCAAACTGGTTCATAATAGCAATTCTTGTCTTTAAAAATGCTCGACCAAGGTGCTGGATAATGTGGAAACGATCAAGAACGATTTTGGCGTTTGGAAAAAGTTTTTTGGCTAGTGGCATATAGGTCCCAGACATATCCATCGTGATAAACTGTACCTGTTGTCGGACTTTCAATGGATACTTCAAAAAGTAGTTTCGTATAGTGGTTTGGCGACGATTATCAAGGATGGTTATGAGTTCGTTTGTCTCATAATTCTGGGCTACAAAAGCGAATTCCCCTTTCTTGAACCCAAACTCATCCCAGGACATAACAGTAGGGAGCTTGTCATAATGTTCCTTGAAAGTAAACTGGTCGAGCTTACGATAGACAGTGGACGTCGACACACGAAGCTTTCTGGCAATATCAGTTAGTGACATCTTCTCAGTTAGTAGTTGTGTAACCTTTTGTCGGACAAGGTTGGAGATTTGACAGTTTTTCTCAACGATTGATGTCTCAGCTACCGTGACTCTCCTACAATTTTTACACTGGAAGCGGCGTTTCTTCAGACGTAGTAGTGTTGGAGTTCCCGCTTGTTCGAGAAGAGGGATTTTAGAAGGCTTTTGAAAGTCGTACTTGATCATTTTTCCATGGCAATGAGGACATGATGGTGCAGGATAATCGAGTTTTGCTTGAATCTCTATATGAGTGTCAGTTTCAAAAACAAGTGAAATCTTGATGTTTTGGTCTTTAATTCCGATTAATTCTGTGGTATTCTTAATAAGTCTCATAAGTTCTTCCTAATGATGGTTTGGTTGCTTTTCATTATAGTTCTTATGGGACTTTTTGTCTGCATTCAAAAAGCTCTATAATCTCTACAGTGATTTTACCCACTACAGAAATTATAGAGCCTTTTTTATTCGAGAAAAAAAGCTTGTTAGTACTTACTAAAGTAGGTGTAGACAAGCTTTTGTTTTTATGAAAAATGTGGGTTAAAGACCTTTTCATGACCAATAGTGGTGTCCCATCCATGACCTGGGAAAACTCTGTAGTGGTTAGGAAGTGTAAAGAGTTGTTCTTTAATACTAGTGAGTAATTGTTCGTGGTTCCCTGTTGGAAGGTCCCAGCGTCCAATTGTTTCTTTAAAGAGGGCATCACCAGAAAATACAGTTTCTTCTTTATCAAAGATAAAAGAAACACCTCCAATAGAGTGTCCTGGGGTTGGAACAACTTTAAACTGGAAATCCTCGATGTTATAGTCCTGAGTGAAATCGAAGTAGTATTCTGCTGGATTGACAATAACGTCTTCCATATCGTCATGACGTGGAAGTCCAGATAAATTATCAATAGGATTCAGCAACCAGTCCTTTTCAGCTTCAGCAACGTAAACAGGAGGATGATTGTATGCCTGACGGACTGCCTCAACACTCATAATGTGGTCGTAGTGTGTATGTGTCAAAAGGATAGCAGCAACCGGTTTGTCGATTGCTTTAAGTTCAGCTAAGATACTAGAAGTATCACTTCCTGGATCAATGACTAGACAGGCTGTATCGTTTTCTAAAATATAGGTATTTTCCTGGGCAACAGGATTTAAAATTCGTCTTATTTTCATAGCTCTAGTGTAGCACGAATTTCAGGCTTTTTCCAATATCAGAATGATGGCTTTATCTTTTTTTGGGGCTTTGGATATGCTATAATAAGGTCACTATGAGTGAAAAAAACACGAATAAATATGCCATTGTTGACTTGGAAGCAACCTCCGCTTCGTCAACGGCTAGTATTATACAGGTGGGAATTGTCATCATGCAAAATGGTCAGGTGATTGACGAATTTGCGAGTGATGTTAACCCACACCAAGAACTCGATGATCACATTATTCATTTAACAGGGATTACCGATCAGCAGTTGGCTCAAGCCCCAGATTTCTCAGAAATTGCTAGAACCATTTTTGAACTGATTGAGGACTGTATTTTTGTTGCCCATAATGTTAAATTTGACGCTAATTTGCTTGCTGAGACACTTTTCATGGAGGGCTTCGAACTAAGAACTCCTCGTGTGGATACTGTCGAATTGGCTCAAGTCTTTTATCCGACGTTAGAACAATATAAGCTATCTCATTTATCCAAGGTTCTTAATCTTGACCTAGCTCAGGCCCATACCGCTATTGAAGATGCGAGAGCGACCGGACAGCTTTTGTTTCATTTGATGGATAAGATTGCTAGCTTACCTAGACAGACCATTGAGATGCTTTTGACCTTTTCAGATAGTCTTCTTTTTGAGACTGAATTGGTTATTCGTGATGCTATAAGAGGTCAAAATTTAGGCCTTTCAAAAGAATATGTCATGCTTGAAGAATCTGGAATTGTTCTTCGTAGACCTTTGACTTATAAGTCTGAACGAAAACTGTCTCAAGATTTTGATACCAATATTGCTCTCTTAGATTTGGAGTCACGGCCTAAACAAAAAGAGTTTGCTGAGGCAGTAAGAAGGGAGCTTGATAATACTGATATTTCCATGATTCAGGCTCAGACTGGAATTGGGAAAACCTATGGCTATTTGCTTCCCTTGTTGGCGCAATCTGATGTAGATAAAGTGGTGGTGGCTGTTCCGACCAAGCTCCTTCAAAATCAGATTATGAATCAGGAAGCTAAAGCCTTGTCTGCTGTCTTTAATATTAACTTTCATAGTCTCAAAGGACCTCAGAATTATATCAAGTTAGATGCCTTCTACCAAACTTTACTTCGTCAGGATAGTAACCGTTTGGTTAATCGTTACAAAATGCAACTTTTGGTTTGGTTGACTGAAACAGAGACAGGGGATCTTGACGAAATCAGACAGAAACAGCGCTATATGGCTTATTTCGATGAGATTAAGCACGATGGTAAGTTAAAAGCTGACAGTCTTTTTGCTGAATATGATTTTTGGCAACAGTCCTACCAAAAAGCTCAGGAAGCTAGGGTAGTTGTAACCAACCATGCTTATCTGTTGACTCGTATGGAAGATGATCATGATTTTGTTCGAGGAAAGACTCTTGTGATTGATGAGGGGCAAAAGATGGTTCTGGCTTTGGAACAATTTTCACGTCATCAAGTCAATCTTACGGTCCTTTTGCAACATATTCATCGAATTCTTGATAGTGGTAGTCAAAGCTTGCTTCAACAACGCTTGCTCGAAAATCTGCAGTTTGAAGTTTCTCATCTAATCCAAGAACATCAACAATTTCCTCAGAAGCAGTATAATCGCCAGCAATTAGATCGTTTGCTACAAACCATTTCTGAACTGGAAGGTGAAAGTGATTTGATGGAGATGTTGTCTCCACTGAAGACACCGCTTTACAGCCATTTCTGGCTTGAAACAGATTATTATCAGGAACATCGTGTGACTTATTTAAAGGCGTCACGCCAAGAGCTCTTAGAGCTTTCTGCTTATCTACCAAGTGCCCAAAAAGTGATAATTGTTTCAGCAACTATTGATGTGGGACCTGATGTAGATGTGGCTGATTTGTTGGGCTTAGATCAAGTACGCAAGGTTAGCCTCCCAATGGATACTTTACCCAATCAAGCTATTTGGATTGATCAAAGCATGCCTATTATTGGTATTACTTCTGAGGAAGAGTATGAAGTTGCTCTTGCAAAGCGTCTCCAGAAGCTATCTGAAATGGACTATCCAATTTTAGTACTATTTACATCTCGAAAGAGTATGATGGCTGTTTCAGATTTATTGGATCATAGGGAAGTTCGTCACCTAACTCAAGAGAAAAATGGGACTGCTTTTAATGTCAAAAAACGTTTTGACAGAGGTGAGACCAATCTCCTTCTGGGTATGGGGTCGTTCTGGGAAGGTGTTGACTTTGCCCAACAAGATAGGGTAATTGAGGTTATTGCACGTCTGCCGTTTGACAATCCTAAGGATCCTTTCTATCAAAAGATTGAATCTTGGTTTTCTAAGCAAGGAAAGAGCACCTTTGATAGTTACAGTCTTCCCATGACGGTTTTACGTTTTAAACAAGCTATTGGACGTGCTCAAAGACGTCCAGAACAGCGCTCGGCTATTCTTCTTATGGATAATCGCCCGCTCGTTAAGAGTTATGGAAAACTATTTCTAAAAGAAGTCACACAAGAAGTGGCGCTTAAGCACGCTAAGTTCGAGGAAGTCAAAGAGGATATTCAGGATTTCTTAGAAAAAGAAAGTTAACTTTTTCAAACTAACCTTTTCTATGATTACTCAGGCTTTATGAATTTTACTGACTTATAAAAAAGATAGACTTAATTGCTCAATACTAGCTATATTGCTATGTAAAGATTTATCATTTTCTGATATAATAAATTCAGAAACTTTTTTAGGAGGCATTATGCGTAAACAACGTTCACCCTGGACCAAAAAGCAACAGTTCATTTTTGGAATAATTGTAATCGTTGTGACCTTAATTGCCTCTTTGACTGCTATTCTTATTGTAGCGACTAAGCCTTATGTAGACGCCGAAAAGAAGGTTATTGCCATAGCAGAGAGCAAAGCAGATATTAAGACTGTTACTGAATTTGATATCTACCATGGTGAGGCTACCTATTACGGGCTTCTTGGAAAGTCTGGTCAAGGTGAGAAACTGGCTGTTATCGTGAGTCATGATTCAGGTGAGGTTGATATCTACAAGCAATCTGATGGTATAAGTAAGTCAGTGGCTAAGAAAGCTGCTAAAGCCTATGGTGCTAAGGAGATATCCTATGTCCACCTAGGAAAATATGGCAAAACTCCTATTTGGGAAGTGAAGTCAGGAACCCAGTATTATCTGGTTGATTTTATCTCAGGTCAGGTTATTAAAGTGGAAGGACTATAATGAAATGACAAAATTATCAAATCGTGTATTACAAATGGAAGAAAGTGTTACTTTAGCTGCCAGTGCGCGTGCTAAAGCTCTTAAAGCTCAAGGGCGTGATATCTTGAGTTTGACACTTGGTGAACCAGATTTTGTGACACCTAAGAACATTCAAGATGCTGCCATTGCCTCTATTGCAAATGGTAAAGCAAGTTTTTATACCGTGGCTTCTGGACTTCCAGAACTTAAGGATGCGATTAGCACTTACATGGAAAATTTCTATGGTTATGCTGTAAAACCAAATGAGGTTGTTGTCGGCACTGGTGCGAAGTTTATCTTATATGCTTTCTTTGCTACGGTCATCAATCCTGGTGATGAAGTCATTATTCCAACACCTTGCTGGGTTTCTTACGTAGACCAAGTTAAAATGGTTGAAGGTGTTCCGGTCACTTTCCAAACGACTGAAGCTAATCAATTTAAAGCAACGGTTGAACAACTTGAAGCGGCTCGTACTGAAAAAACTAAAGTTGTCTTGCTTAATTCTCCATCAAATCCAACAGGAATGATTTATAGTAAGGAAGAATTGCAAGCAATTGGTGACTGGGCGGTTGAGCACGATATCTTGATTTTAGCAGATGATATCTATGGCCGTTTGGTCTATAATGGCAACACCTTTACTCCAATTTCTAGTCTTTCAGATGCCATTCGTAAGCAAACAATTGTGATTAATGGTGTTTCAAAGACTTATGCTATGACAGGTTGGCGTGTTGGTTTTGCTGTCGGAGATCCAGAAATTATTTCAGGTATGGCTAAGATTATCAGTCAAACGACATCAAATCTTACAGCAGTTTCTCAATATGCTGCGATTGAAGCCTTAACAGGTGATCAGTCTTCGATCGAAGAAATGCGTCAAGCTTTTGAGGAACGTTTGAATACGATTTATCCACTCCTAGCTGAAGTGCCTGGCTTTGAAGTCATCAAACCTCAAGGTGCCTTTTACCTCTTCCCTAATGTTAAAAAAGCGATGGAAATCAAAGGCTACACAAATGTTAATGATTTTACAAATGCTATCCTTGAAGAGGCTGAAGTCGCTTTGGTAACAGGTGCAGGATTCGGCGCACCTGAAAATATTCGTCTTAGCTATGCAACAGACTTGGATACTTTGAAAGAAGCAGTCCGCCGAATCAAAGCCTTTATGGAAAAATAGAATTAATATAGATCGAAAGAAAAGAGAAGTAATTACATGTCTAAACAATTAGTTTCAATTATTGATGTGCCTAAACACGTGGGCGAAGAAATCACTATCGGTGCATGGGTAGCTAACAAATCAGGTAAAGGGAAATTGGCCTTTCTTCAATTGCGTGATGGAACTGCCTTCTTCCAAGCGGTAGCTTTCAAACCTAACTTCATCGAAAAATACGGTGAAGAAGAAGGTACTGAAAAATTTGATACTGTTAAACGTCTTAGCCAAGAAACATCAGTTTATGTGACTGGTGTGGTCAAAGAAGATGAACGTTCAAAATTTGGTTACGAGTTGGATGTGACAGCAGTAGAAGTCATCGGTGAGTCACATGATTACCCAATCACACCAAAAGAACACGGAACTGACTTCTTGATGGATAATCGTCACCTTTGGTTGCGTTCACGTAAACAAATGGCTGTCCAACAAATTCGTAATGCGATTATTTACGCAACTTACGAATTCTTTGATAAAAATGGTTTCATCAAATTTGATAGTCCAATTTTGTCAGGAAATGCAGCTGAAGATTCAACAGAATTGTTTGAAACGGATTACTTTGGTACACCTGCTTACCTAAGCCAATCTGGTCAGCTTTACCTTGAAGCTGGTGCCATGGCTCTTGGTCGTGTCTTTGACTTCGGTCCTGTTTTCCGTGCCGAAAAATCTAAAACACGCCGTCACTTGACTGAGTTCTGGATGATGGATGCTGAGTATTCATTCTTGTCACATGATGAGTCACTTGATTTGCAAGAAGCTTATGTTAAAGCTCTTATTCAAGGTGTTATTGATCGTGCGCCACAAGCTCTTGAAATCCTTGAACGTGATGTAGATCTTCTTAAGAAATACATTGCTGAGCCATTCAAGCGCGTGTCATATGATGAAGCTATCGATCTTCTTCAAGCACATGAAAATGATGAAGATACTGATTACGAGCACCTTGAACATGGAGATGACTTTGGTTCACCACACGAAACTTGGATTTCTAACTATTTTGGTGTTCCAACATTCGTTGTTAATTATCCAGCAAGCTTCAAGGCCTTCTACATGAAACCAGTTCCTGGTAATCCTGAGCGCGTTCTTTGTGCAGACCTTTTGGCTCCAGAAGGTTATGGTGAAATCATCGGTGGTTCAATGCGTGAAGATGACTACGATGCTCTTGTAGCTAAAATGGATGAACTCGGAATGGACCGTTCAGAATACGAATTCTACCTTGACCTACGTAAATATGGTTCAGTACCACACGGTGGTTTTGGTATCGGTATTGAACGTATGGTTACTTTCGTAGCTGGAACAAAACACATCCGTGAAGCTATTCCATTCCCACGTATGTTGCACCGTATCAAACCATAAGTAAAATTCTTTAGGAGTGCAAAAGTATGAAAAGATGGTTACTTGGTCTTTTGGCCTTACTTTGTATGGTTTCAATGGTAGCTTGCATCAAGTCTGCTCCCTCACTAGAGGGTGAATGGCATGCACAAGATGCCTTAAAGAAGGATTATGCGATTGTTTTCAAGAAAGATAAGGTCAAGATTGGTGAGCAGGATTATAACTATACAGTGGATGGTCCCAAGTCTAAAGATGACTTTACCTATTATTCGCTTAAAGTAAAAGATCAGGGAAAAGAAACGTCTTATACAGTATTTTTCCCAACTAAATCCAAAGAGGTTGCTCTCTTTTTAGAACCAAATGATGAGAAAGAGCCCCTTAAGGGTCAAATGCTCTTTGCACTTAATAAAAAAGAGAAACCAGACTACTATAGCTATGTTAAAAAGTATATGAAATAAAAACGCCAACTGGCGTTTTTACTTTAAATTAAGGAGGTGAGGAAAATGTAGGCAACTCTAAGTAAGTCTTTTAGAAACAATCAAATTACATATTGAAAGTGAGAAAACGATGTTTAAAAGAACTTACAAAGGCAATATTCCACTTCTAGCAGGACTGGAATTCACATCTTATTTTGGAATCACCAGTTTTTGGATTTTATTTTTCATTCAGAATGGTCTTTCCTTACTTCAAATCGGTTTACTAGAAAGTATCTTTCATGGGACAAGTCTCTTGTGTGAGATTCCATCAGGTATGTTGGCCGATCGGTTTAGCTACAAGACCAATCTCTATTTGGCTCGCTTGGCCAGTATTGGATCCTCTGTCTTGATCTTACTTGGTCAGGGAAATTTTTGGATCTATGCGATTGCCATGATGGTCAATGCTTGGTCTTACAATTTTGACTCGGGGAGCAGTACGGCTTTCTTATATGATTCAGCAGTTGAAGCAGGTCAAAAGGACCGCTATCTTCAGATTTCTAGCTTTTTGTCTGGTGTGGCAGAAGTCACCCGAACTCTAGGTACAGTTGTTGCTGGTTTCTTTGTTCACGGAGCCTTGGCCTGGACCTATCATATTGCGATTGGCCTTTCATTAGTTTCCATTCTCTTGATTTTTCTGATGAAGGAGCCAGAAACTAAGAGTGATGAAAGAGATCGCTTAACCTTAAAACGGATATTGGTGGTGGTGAAACAAGAATGGCAGGAGAAACCGGTCTTATTTTACTGGATGCTCACCTATCAACTGCTAGGAACCATCATGTGTATGTTTTATTTTTACTACCAACAGAAAATCAGTGACCTAGCCAGTTGGCAAGTATCGCTCATCATGCTTGTTGGTAGTCTCTTAAATCTTCTAGCTGTTTATCTAGCTAGTCAAATCGGGAAAAAATGGAATAGCAATCAAGTCTTTCCAATTCTGGTTGCGCTGACAGGGTTGGCCTTGCTGTTGGTATGGTTGAGAACTCCATTCGCCTATCTAAGTGTTTATCTCTTGACCAATGCACTTTATGCGGTTTATCAACCCATTTACTACAATGATTTACAAGGCTATTTACCATCCAGTGTACGGGCAACCATGCTGAGCATCAATTCGATGATGTTTAGTCTATCCATGATTGTCATCTTCCCACTGACGGGTTGGTTCATCGATAGTTATGGATTTGTAGTAGTCTTTATCATCCTGGGCCTTGTAACGCTATTCTCTTTCCCTCTCTTACTGATTGGATTGTGGAAAATGGGCAAGATAATAAATAAAGGGACAAAGATGGATTAATATTCCAGACTTTTATTAGTCTACATAAGTTTAAATTGGATAATAGCATCTTGCTTAACAAAATCCGAACGAACTCTCTCTGCTGTGCAGGGAGAGTTTTTTTATCTGATAAATTGTGGTAAAGTAGGCACATCCTTTACAATAAGAATCGAGTCGTGTGAAATCTTTAGGTCAAATGCTCTTTGCACTTAATAAAAAAGATAAACCAGACTACTATAGCTATGTTAAAAAGTATCTGAAATAGTAGGAGAAGGATTAGCCTAGCGCTGATTCTTTTCTTTTTGGAATTATATATTTCAATTTTCAGAATATTTTGTTATAATAGCAACATATTAGTCAAAGGAGAACTATCATGGCAAAAACTATTCATACTGATAAAGCACCAGCAGCAATCGGACCTTATGTTCAAGGTAAAATCGTAGGCAATCTTTTGTTTGCTTCTGGTCAAGTGCCATTGTCACCAGAAACAGGTGAAATCATTGGTGAAACAATTCAAGAACAGACAGAACAAGTTCTTAAAAATGTTGGTGCTATTTTGGCAGAAGCAGGTACAGACTTTGATCACGTTGTTAAAACAACTTGCTTCCTAAGTGACATTAACGATTTCGTTCCATTTAACGAAGTGTATGCAACTGCCTTTACATCTGATTTCCCTGCACGTTCTGCGGTAGAAGTGGCACGTTTGCCAAAAGATGTTAAAATTGAAATCGAAGTTATCGCTGAGATTGATTAATGAAGAGAGCCTTGGCTCTTTTCTTTTTTTCTCAACTATGATAGACTATTAAAGATAAATCATTTTCGATGTTTGGGAGACACCATCGCTAAAAAAAACCATTACTGGCGTTTTTTTGGCTCCCCCAAGGGGCCTTTTTATGTGTCTCAGACATCACGAATAAAGAGGAATATTATGAAACGTCAATCAGCTTTGGTCGTCTTTAGTGGCGGTCAAGATTCTACTACTTGCCTATTTTGGGCTCTAAAACATTATGAAACAGTTGAATTAGTTACTTTTGCTTATGGACAACGTCATAGCTTGGAAATTGAAGTAGCTAAAGAGATTGCGCAAGAACAAGGGCTTAAACACCATGTTTTGGACATGTCTTTGCTTGGTCAAATTACTGAAAATGCTTTAACATCTGATATTGAGATTGAGGCAGAAGAAGGTGAAGTTCCTAATACCTTTGTGGACGGGCGTAACCATCTCTTCCTTTCTTTTGCAGCTGTTCTAGCTAAGCAACGTGGTATTACTGATATTGTTACGGGTGTTTGTGAGACAGACTTTTCTGGTTATCCAGACTGTCGTGATGTATTTGTCAAATCGCTTAATGTCACACTTAATCTAGCCATGGCCTATGATTTTGTTATCCAAACCCCACTCATGTGGTTGGATAAGGCTGAGACTTGGGCTTTGGCTGACCAACTAGGAGCTTTTGACTATGTTCGTGAAAAAACACTAACTTGCTATAACGGTATTATTGGAACTGGTTGCGGGGAATGCCCTGCCTGCCACTTACGTCAAAAAGGTCTTGAAAAATATCTAGCAGAAAGAGGAGAAGCTTAATGTTCTTTGCACCGAAAGAAATCAAAAAAGAAACAGGTGAGTCCTTGGTTTACAATCCTCACCGTACAATGGTTTCTAAAGAGTTTACTTTTGATGCTGCCCACCATCTCTTTAATTATGAAGGTAAATGTAAATCACTTCATGGTCATACCTACCATCTTCAGATTGCAGTAAGTGGCTACTTGGATGAGCGTGGCATGACCTATGATTTTGGTGACCTTAAGCGCATTTATAAGGACCATTTGGAACCTCACTTAGATCACCGTTATCTCAATGAGACATTGCCTTATATGAATACAACTGCGGAAAATATGGTTTTCTGGATTTTCCAGACGACGAGTCAACATTTGCCAGAGGAGAGAGGACTTCGTTTGGAATATGTGCGTCTTTATGAAACACCAACAGCCTTCGCAGAGTTTAGACGGGAGTGGTTGGATGACTAGAGAACGTGTACTCAAACTGCCAGTACTTGAAATTTTTGGACCGACCTTTCAAGGGGAAGGCCGAGCTATCGGGCAAAAGACCATGTTTGTAAGGACAGCAGGATGTGATTACCATTGTGATTGGTGTGATTCTGCCTTTACTTGGGATGGGTCAGAGAAGCCAACACGTATGACAGCTGATGAAGTTATTGAAGCTTTGGATGCGCTAGGAACTTACGACTATGTCACTCTTTCTGGAGGGAACCCAGCTCTTTTAGCGGCAAATATGGCTGAACTCGTTTCAAAACTCAAGGCTAGAGGAGTAACTTTGGCCGTTGAGACACAGGGTTCTCGCTGGCAGGAGTGGTTAAAGGATATTGATCAAGTAACCTTAAGTCCTAAACCACCATCATCCAAGATGGAAGTCAATATGGAAACCCTTGACTTTATTGTTTCACAACTTGATCCTGATAAAGTTACCTTTAAGGTTCCTGTTTTCGACGATGATGATTTAGCCTTTGCTAAAATGATTCAAGAACGTTATCAGCCAGATGTCATGTTTCTTTCGGCTGGTAATCCTGAACCGAAAGCAGAAGGTAATATTGTCCAACATCAATTAGATCGCCTCAAAGAGCTTTGGGAGACAGTAGCCGCTGACGACTCGTGGGGCAATGTGCGTGTTCTCCCTCAGCTTCATACTCTACTCTATGATAATGAGCGCGGTGTCTAATCTTCACATTCTATAAGCTTAGAATTGATAGTATTTTTACTTTTTTAATGATTAACATTAGAAATTTAGATTAAAAATTGACCACATAAAGGTCTATAAAAATTAACAGCAAAGGAAGAAAAATGTCACAACAAGAAGAAATGAAAAACCTCACTCTCCTTGGTAATAAGGAGACACCTTATATTTTTGAATACTCTCCACAAGTCTTGGAGTCTTTTGATAATCGTCATACTGATAATGATTACTTTATCAAATTCAACTGTCCAGAATTTACGTCACTTTGTCCTATTACTGGGCAACCTGATTTTGCCAGTATTTATATTTCTTATATTCCAGACCAGCTTTGCGTTGAGTCTAAATCTCTAAAGCTTTACCTATTTAGTTACCGTAATCACGGAGACTTCCATGAAAACTGTATTAATACCATTGGTAAAGATTTGGTGGAGCTTTTGAACCCTCGTTACTTGGAAGTTTGGGGTAAATTTACACCTCGCGGTGGTATCTCGATTGACCCTTATTATAATTACGGTCGTCCAGAAACTAAGTATGAAAAGATGGCAGAGCAACGTCTCTTTAATCACGATCTTTACCCAGAAAATATTGATAATCGTTAATATCATGCTAAAAGTCCTTATGCAAATAATGGGCTTTTTTTCTTGGTTAAACACCTGTCTTTAGGGCGTAAAAGAAACCTGATGAATTATTTTCTACAATGAAAAGTAAGGGTATTGTTAGTTTTTCATTGGTCTGTTCTTAGAAACTTCTATTATTAAAATAATTTGACAATAGAAGTTTTATTTCTTACAATTAAGGTGTAAATAGAAATGTAAGCGATTGCTTATAAAAGGTATATTTGTTTTTAAAAAAGGGGACGAAAACAATGAGAAAAAGTTTACGTTTAATTTCGTGTGCTGTTCTGGGGGCAGCCATACTAGCACCAACGGTTGTTGGTAATAATCGTGCACAGGCCGATAGTTATTATGGCCGAGGTTACTATAATAACTATTCTTATAATCCATGGTATAACAACTATTATCCAAACTATGGTTATAACTACGGATACAATGGCTATTATCCAGGCTATAATTACAATTATGGCTATAACTACGGTTACAATAATTACTATCCAAACTATAACTATGGCTATAATTATAACTATGATTATGGCTATAACAACTATAATCCTGGTTACAACAACTACAACGAATCAGGTACTTACCGCTATAGCAATGGCTATTTGTACTACATCTTGAGTGATGGTAGCTACTATGTTAACTATAACGGTCGTTGGGTTCGTGGTGGTGACTATAATAACAACAATAGTGGTTCTAACAATACACCAACGACAGGTTATGAGGTTTTGAGAAATGACCCTCACTACCGTTATGAAAATGGTACTCACTATTATTTGAAAGATAATGGCGATTATTACTATTATTCAAATGGTAAGTGGGTACTTGTTAAGGCTTCAAGCACAGATTCTGAAGCTCCAACAACTTCAACTGTAGATTCAACGTCATCAGCAAGCTCAGAAGCACCATCAACCGTAGGTTCAACTTCATCTGCAAGTTCAGAAGCGGCCTCAACCGTTGCCTCAACTTCATCTGCAAGTTCAGAAGGGGCCTCAACAATAGATTCAACCTCAGTGGGTAGCTCAGAAGGGGCTTCAACAGTAGATTCAACTTCAGCGGGTAGCTCAGAAGGAGCCTCAACAGTAGATTCAACATCGTCTGCAAGTTCAGAAGTAGCTTCAACTGTAGATTCAACGTCATCAGCAAGCTCAGAAGTAGCTTCAACTGTAGATTCAACTTCATCAGCAAGTTCAGAAGTAGCCTCAACAGTAGATTCAACTTCAGTGGGTAGCTCAGAAGGAGCTTCAACAGTAGATTCAACCTCAGTGGGTAGCTCAGAAGGGGCTTCAACAGTAGATTCAACTTCAGAAGCAGTATCGACTGGTAACTCAAGCTCTGCTGTAACGTCTGAATCTTCTTCAGCAGCAACTTCAGAGACAGGTTCAACATCAGAAACAAGTTCTGAAGCTCCTGAACTTGAAAAACCACCATATGCGCCTGAAACAAACATTGACTATGATAAGTTGCCAAAACCAACATTGCCACCAACAGATTATCGTATGTACTCAGATCCACGATTTGTAGATGACAACGGTACATATTATTACCGTGTGGCTATGACTGATGAAGAAAATGCGCGTGGTATCGATGGTTACTACAAATGGGTTGATGGAAAGTGGAAACTCTACAATGCTACTGCCAATGATGACCCTGAGCTTGACCCAGACTTCCACAAACCAGCAGGAAACGATGAATACATGTATGATGATAACGCTTCAAGTGTTAAATTGTATTCTGAAAATGTCGTTGGTACTGGTAAAGCAGGTGAAGCTTTGCCATTCCAAAATGTGGATGAATTCAAAGATTATGTTATCAAGAATCTTGCTCCAAAATTCTTAGATAATTCTGGTTGGGATTGTAAGGTAACTTGGGAAATTGAAGATGTTGATAACTTCAATGCTTCTAAAGGCAGTGCTTGGGCACGTGATTATGTGATTACAGCCAACCTTAAGAGTGGTGTTGATGACAAAGATTATAAAGACGTTGAATTTGGTTATGTTAAATTTGTTTATCATGTAGAACCAACTGAAAACTCTGATTATGTTGAAGTGGACTCAGCTAAGGCTGCCTTTAATGAAATCAATGCTCAACGTACAGCTGCCGGTTTACCAGCGCTTACATGGTCTGATGATCTTTACAATAGCACAACTCTTCCACACGCCAAAGATATTTCACATACTTACAACAGTGACGGTATTGTTTACCGTCGTGAATCTGATGGTTCAGTTGTTGCAAATAAATGGTTGAGCAGTGGTATTCGTGAACTTCTCATGAGTCCAGATGCTACTCAAGCTGCAGTGGCTTGTGTTGTCGCAGGTGATGGTACTTACTACTGGACTTTGAATTACCAATAAGAAGATGTTAAATTAATTGTCCCAATAATGAGGAGTCTGAGGTTAGTCTTGGACTCTTTTCCTTTATCTATTGAACGTTTAAGCTTTCAATATGGTATAATAGAGCCTAGAAAGAAGGCGAAAATATGCAGGTTAAGAGAGTTCAGGATTATATCTCTAAAGAGTGGTTCGATGAAACCGATGGCTCCTATTTCGAACGTCTAAATAGTCGTTTGCAAATACTTTTGAAAAAAAGATTACCCTGATTTAAGAGGACATGATTTTATTAGTAATATCAGTCTTTTGGATTATAGGTTAGTTTTTCTTGATGAAGTTATTGCTAATGCTAATGAGAAAAACGAACATGTTCGGGAAACCGTTCACGATGTGACCAAGAGTTTATTGTACGAGGATCAAGACATCCAAGAACAATTGGATAGTAGGATCACTTTTGGTCAAAAAGTAGCGGATGAAGTGGCCCGATTTGGTGGATCTTGGACTTTTATCTTGTCATTCGTTGCTTTTATGGCTATTTGGATGGGGCTTAATGTTGTTCAACCTTTTGGGATTGCCTTTGATAAGTATCCATTTATTCTGTTGAATCTGGCCTTGTCCACTTTAGCGGCCGTTCAGGCACCATTGATTATGATGAGTCAGAATCGAGCATCGGATTATGACCGTTTACAAGCGAGTAACGACTATCACGTCAATACCCAGTCTAAGGAAGAAATTCGACTTCTTCATGAAAAAATTGACCACTTGGTTCAACAAGACCAATCAGATCTTCTGACAATTCAAAAATTGCAGACAGAAATGATTATGGGGGTTAGCCAACAAGTTGAGAAGATGTCAGACGATATTCGTGCCTTGAAAGAAGAAAGACTAGAAAGGGAGTCTCATGGGAACGAAAAAAATTAATTTAGTTGTTGTAACAGGGATGAGTGGTGCAGGTAAGACTGTGGCCATTCAATCCTTTGAGGATATTGGATACTTCACCATTGATAATATGCCACCTTCTTTGGTACCTAAGGTTATCGAATTGGTAAAACATAGTGAAGAGACAGATAAGATTGCTCTTGTCATTGATATGCGCAGTCGCTTGTTCTTCGATGAGATCAACGATATTCTGGATAAATTGGAAAGCAATGAGGAACTTAATTTCAAGATTCTATTCTTGGATGCCACGGATGGTGAATTGGTTTCTCGCTATAAAGAGACACGTCGTAGTCACCCACTGGCAGCAGATGGCCGTGTTTTGGATGGCATCAAGCTAGAGCGTGAGCTTTTGTCACCGCTTAAGAGTTTGAGTCAGAACGTGGTTGATACGACAGAATTAACACCACGCCAGCTGCGTAAGGCTATTTCTGAACAGTTCTCATCTGAACAAGACCAATCTTCTTTCCGTATTGAAGTTGTGAGTTTTGGTTTTAAATATGGATTGCCATTGGATGCAGATTTGGTTTTTGATGTTCGTTTCTTGCCAAATCCTTATTATGATCCTGCACTTCGTAACCTCACAGGTTTGGATAAAGAGGTTTTTGATTATGTCATGAACCATAAGGAATCAGAAGAGTTTTACAATCACTTGACACAGCTTATTAAACCAATCTTGCCTGGCTACAAAAGAGAAGGTAAGTCTGTTCTCACTATTGCTGTTGGGTGTACAGGTGGTCAGCACCGTAGTGTAGCTTTTGCACATCGTCTGGCCCAAGATTTAAAAAATGATTGGACAGTCAATGAAACACATCGTGATAAGGATCGACGTAAGGAGACAGTGAATCGTTCATGAGAAAACCAAGAATTACAGTAATAGGTGGGGGAACTGGTATCCCAGTCATTCTTCGTAGTTTGCGTTATAAGGATGTTGATATCACTGCTGTGGTAACTGTAGCTGATGATGGCGGTTCTTCGGGAGATTTGCGTGATATCATGCAACTGACACCTCCAGGGGATTTGCGTAATGTTTTGGTAGCTATGAGTGATATGCCTAAACTTTATGAAAGAGTTTTCCAATATCGTTTTGATAAAACCGATGGTGCTTTGGCTGGTCATCCACTCGGAAATCTAATCATCGCTGGAATTTCAGAAATGCAGGGCTCTACCTATAATGCCATGCAGCTTCTGACGAAATTTTTCCACGTTACAGGCAAAATTTATCCTGCTAGTGAGACAGCCTTGACGCTTCATGCCGTTTTTCAAGATGGTCATGAAGTAGCAGGGGAGAGTAGTATTGCCCAGTACGATGGCATGATTGAGCGCGTTTATGTGACCAATACCTATAATGATGAAGAGCCTAAGGCCAGTCGTAAGGTTGTAGATGCTATTATGAATAGTGATATGATTGTTTTAGGTCCTGGATCTCTTTATACATCGATTTTGCCCAACCTGGTGATACCAGAGATTCGTCAGGCTCTTATCGAGACCAAGGCTGATGTCACGTACATTTG
This sequence comes from Streptococcus salivarius, assembly GCF_002094975.1. Classification (NCBI taxonomy): domain Bacteria; kingdom Bacillati; phylum Bacillota; class Bacilli; order Lactobacillales; family Streptococcaceae; genus Streptococcus; species Streptococcus salivarius. The sequence continues at coordinate 1,542,514 of NZ_CP015283.1, forward strand.
TAATATTATGACTCAGTACGGAGAAACGGAGCAATTCTCAGATGCCGACCATGTGGCTGTTCTTAATCGTCATCTTGGCTCTGATGTGATTGACAATGTCTTAGTTAACATCAAGAAAGTGCCTAAGGAATACATGGCTAGTAATAAATTTGATGAATACCTTGTTCAGGTTGAGCATGATTTTGAGGGCTTACGTCGTGAAGCTAAAACAGTTGTGTCTTCTAATTTTTTGCGACTTGAAAATGGTGGTGCCTTCCACCATGGTGACTTGGTAGTGGATGAGCTCATGCATCTAGTGAGGAACAAGTCATGAGTTTCACAATTAAGGTTAAAGAAGAGATAATTGCTGCTTCAAGCAAAGACAAGGCTGAGTTGTCAGCATTGATTAAGATGTCTGGTTCGGTTGGATTGACTAATCAAGGCTTGACTCTTTCCATCTCAACAGAAAATGCAAAGATTGCGCGACATATCTACCAATTAATGGAAAGTCGTTATCAGAGTAATCCTGAATTGAGACATCACAACAAGACTAATCTCAAGAAAAATCGTGTTTACACGGTTTTTGTCGCTGACCATGTCAATGATATTTTGTCCGATTTACAATTGGCAGATTCTTTCTTTGGCTTTGAAACAGGTATTGAAACATCAGTAATGGAAGATGACGAAGCTGGAAGATCCTATTTACGAGGCGCTTTTTTGGCGACTGGAACAGTACGTGATCCTGAAAAGGGACGTTATCAATTAGAAATTTTTTCCGTTTACCAAGACCATGCAGAGGATTTAGCTTCTCTCATGAAAAAATTTATGCTCGATGCCAAGGTTTTGAGTCATAAAAATGGTTTTGTGACCTATCTTCAAAAAGCTGAGGACATTATGGATTTTCTCCTTGTTATTGGTGCAATGAATTCTAAGGATGTCTTCGAAGAGGTCAAAATTATGCGAGAAACCAGAAATGATCTGAATCGTGCCAATAATGCGGAAACAGCTAATATTGCTAGAACGATTAGTGCTAGCATGAAAACAATTAATAATATTATCAAGATTATGGATACGGTTGGCTTGGAGATTTTACCGGTGGAGCTGCGCCAAATTGCCCAACTTCGTATTGCCAACCCAGATTACTCTATCCAGCAGATTGCAGATAGTATAGAACCTCCTCTGACCAAGAGTGGTGTTAACCATCGTCTCAGAAAAATCAATAAGATTGCGGACGATTTGTAAGTAGAAAGGAAGCTTTTATGGCTTGTACAACGATTTTAGTAGGTAAGAAAGCCTCATATGACGGCTCTACCATGATTGCACGTACTGAGGATTCTCAATCAGGCGTTTTTACGCCTAAAGAATTTCTCGTCGTGCCCCCTGAAGACCAACCGCGTCATTACCAGTCTGTGCTTAGCAATTTTTCAATTGATTTGCCAGATAATCCTCTACGTTATACTTCTGTCCCAGATGCGCTTGGGAAAGACGGTATTTGGGGTGAAGCTGGTATTAACTCAGCTAATGTTGCCATGAGTGCAACAGAAACAATCACGACCAATGCGCGTGTTCTCGGTGCAGATCCTCTTGTTAAAGATGGTTTTGGAGAAGAGGATATGTTGACTTTGGTCTTGCCATATATCAAGACGGCGCGTGAAGGTGTCCTTCGTTTGGGACAACTCCTTGAAACTTACGGAACTTATGAGTCAAATGGTATTGCTTTTTCAGACACTGAAGAAATTTGGTGGTTGGAAACAATTGGTGGTCACCATTGGATTGCAAGACGTGTTCCAGACGATGCCTATGTAACTAACCCAAACCAACTTGGTATCGATCACTATGAGTTTGAAAATCCAGACGACTATCTTGCCTCACCAGACATTCGAAACTTCATTAATAAACATCACCTAGATTTGACTTATTCTAATGAACACTTTAATCCACGTTATGCTTTTGGTAGCCAACGAGATAAGGATCGTCATTATAATACACCACGTGCCTGGGCTATGCAGAAATTTTTGAACCCAGAAAAAGACTATGATCCAAAATCATTCTTTATTCCATGGTGCCAAAAACCATACCGTAAAATTACAGTTGAAGATGTTAAATACGTTTTGAGTCTTCATTACCAAGATACACCTTATGACCCTTATGGACCTCAAGGAGATGCGGTAAGTCAACGCCAATTCCGTCCAATCGGTATTAACCGTACTAGTCAAACAGCTCTCTTGCAAATGCGTCCTAACAAACCATCAGAAACAACTGGTATTCAGTGGTTAGCCTATGGATCAATGCCATTCGGTACAATGGTGCCATTCTGGACTCAGGTCGGAACAACACCTGCTTATTTCCGTCAAACAACTGATAAAGTAGATACAGGTAATTTCTACTGGAGTAATCGCTTGATTGCTGCTATCTGTGATCCTCATTTCCAACAGCATGAAGCTGATTTAGATGCCTATGTAGAAACAACTATGGCTCTTGGCCATGCCATGATTAATCATGTTGATACCGCTTTGGCTAATGATGAAAGTATTGATTTTGAAGCAGAAAATCAAAAAATTAGTGATAAGATTCAGTCAGAAACAGATAAACTATTGGCAAAAGTCTTAGATGATGCAAGTAACTTGATGACCAATCGTTTTTCTATGAGTGATTAAAGTCATCAAAAAAGCCTTTCCATAAAATTGGAAAGGTTTTTTAGTATTCTAAACATTACTTGTTTTCTTCATCTAGTTTCGAGAGAATCTGATAAAGTGTAATGAAAAAGAAAAGATTGACTGAAATGAGAAGGCCTGATGCCCATGGCAAATCGCTTTCTAAATTTCGAAGAGGTGAATTCCAAGCAAAGTGTGCCGCAAAAGCACCGCAAGCATAAAGAATACCAATAAGACTGTACTTGGAATTAATGAGTTTTTGACGTGAACGCCATATAAGGACTAGCCCTATAGCAAGGAAGGACGTGTAAAGCCAGTGAGACGATACAGCACCAATAGTTCGACCAAGAATCCCTGAAACCGTATAAGAAAAACCATCAGGCAAATCTGAAAGAATATAGGAGAAATCTTCACTAATCTGGAAGCCAAGACCTGCCGTAATAGCGACAAGCAAGAGCCCCTTGTAACTTTTTGTTGGCACCATATAGATAGCAAAGAGAAAAGCAGCTAGTTTGAGGGGTTCTTCAACTAGGGGGGCCATAAGGGCATCCTCAAAGCGGTAGAAGAAACTCTTTGAAGAAAGATGAGCAGTCACCCAGTCGTGAGAAATGGTATTGGCATAACCAGCTATCCATCCTGTAATAAAGACTCCACCAATTAGAGCAAATATGAGAACAAGTGGTTTCACCTGCCATCTCTTACCTAAGTATCGAACCAGAAATATTCCTGGTAGGATATAACATAAGGCAATTAGTGTTGATAGTCCAATAATACCGTATGCTGAACCAGACAAGGCACCTGAGGTGTATGATTGTGTATCATAAGTCAGGCCAATGGATGCAAGCAATAAAAAAAGATATAGGGTTAATTTACGAAACATGTATAACCTACTTTCCAAATGATATTTCCAGTATATCAAATAATTCTTTTTCATCGAAATATTTCAATTTTTTTATTTTAGTACTTGCAAAATAAATGAAGTGTGATATACTTAACCAGTAAACTATTAACTGGTTAAGTATTTTGAAAGGAATATCATGAAAAAGAAACGCATTTTTGGCCTAGCAGGAATAGCAGCAGTTGTTTTAGCTGCTGGTGCAGGTATTTATTATACGACTAGTCACCACGGTTCAAAAGGAAATAGCGACTTGAAGGTTGTGACCAGCTTTTACCCTGTTTATGAATTTACAAAGCAGGTTGTTGGCGATGAGGGAGAGGTGTCTTATCTTATTCCCGCTGGTAGTGAAGCCCACGATTTTCAACCATCTACTAAGAATGTCGCTGACATTGAAAAAGCAGATACTTTCGTCTACCTAAATGAAAATATGGAAACCTGGGTTCCAAAAGTTGAAAAGTCTATCAACACTAAAAATACAAAAATCATTAAGGCAAGTCAAGGCATGGTTCTCTTACCTGGAATAGAGGAAGAAGATCATGATCACGGTGGAGAAGAGCATCACCACGAATATGATCCTCATGTTTGGCTCTCACCTAAACGTTCTCAAAAATTAGTTGAAACTATTAGGGACGGTTTGATTGCTCAACACCCAGATAAAAAAGCAGTCTTTACAACCAATGCTGAGAAATACCTTAAAAAATTAAAGACTTTGGATAAGGAGTATACTGAAGCCTTAAGTCAAGCGAAACAGAAAAGTTTTGTTACCCAGCACTCAGCTTTTGCCTACCTTGCTTTAGATTACGGTTTGACACAAGTACCAATTTCAGGTGTTTCAGCTGAATCTGATCCATCTGCAAAACGTATCGCTAGCCTTTCTAAGTATGTCAAAGAATATGACATTAACTATATCTACTTTGAGGAAAATGCTTCAAGTAGCGTTGCCAAAACCTTAGCTAATGAAGTAGGAGTTAAGACAGCAGTTTTAAATCCAATTGAATCACTAACTAAGGAACAGTTGAAAAAAGGTGAAGATTATGTCAGTGTTATGACTGAGAACCTAAAGAATCTTCGTTTAACAACAGATGTTGAAGGGAAAGCTATCCAACCTGAAACAGGAAGTGATGATAAGAAAACAGTCCAAAATGGTTACTTTGATGATAAAGATGTTAAAGATAGAGAACTTTCTGATTGGTCTGGTGAGTGGCAATCGGTCTATCCTTACCTCCAAGATGGTACTTTAGATCAAGTATTTGAATACAAATCTCTATTGAATAAGGATAAAACCGCACAAGAGTACAAAGAATACTACACTAAGGGCTATCAAACAGATGTTTCTAAAATTGCTATTGATGGTAAAAAGATGACCATGACTTTCACAAAGAATGATGGAAGTAGCGTGACACACACTTATCGTTATGATGGTTATAAGATTTTGACTTATGCTTCTGGTAAAAAAGGTGTCCGTTATCTCTTCACAGCAACTGACAGTCAAGCTGCTGACAATCCTTACCAATATGTCCAATTTTCAGATCATCAAATAGATCCAACAACTTCAGCACATTTCCATATTTTCTTTGGTAATAGTAGCCAAGATGAGATTCTAAAAGAGATGGATAATTGGCCAACTTACTATCCTGGAAAACTTAGTGGTTTGGAAATTGCCCAAGAAATGGTTAGTCATTAATACTAGAATTGCACTCATTCGTGAGTGTTTTTCTTTTTTTAAAAAATCTTTCATTTCTTAAACTCTTAGAAAATTGCTAGTGTCATTATTTTTAAACAGAAATTTAAAGCATGGTATTTTTTCTAAAAAAATCCTGTAAAAAATTAAATAATTACTACATTTTTTCATTCTTTAGTGGTACAATAATAGTACGATTTTCAGATGACCAGGAGAGACCCATGAACCAGTATTTAGTAGCGATACATTATATTCAACTGCTTCAAGCAGAACTCGATATTCTAAATCATGATGCACGCTTGCTTTTTGATTTAAAGATTGAACCGAATCTTGCTAAACGAGAGCTTGCTGACTTGAAAGTATCCCTATCTAAATTATCTGACAAAAACCTTTATATCGAAGGTACAATCTGGTATCAACCAAGTTTGTTTGCAATCATTGATCAAAATTTAGGGGTTATTGATGACTGGCTCAAGGAATTAGATGACTTCTTTGAATTTACCTATAGTACAACAGTTTTTACTGTTTTGAAAGAAAATGAAAATCGAAGTTACGACTTATTACTTGGTCTCTATAGCCGTCTTGAATACGTTATTTCAGAAATAAAAAATTGCCGTTAGTCCTTAACGGTTTTTAGTTTGTAATGGATTTACAATTTAGATTATAAACATCAAATAATTTGACAAAATCTCCAAATATATGTAGAATAAATTTGATAACGCTCTAATAAAAAGATTCTTAAATTAAAGGAAAATAATGAAGAAGTGAGTAATCAGGGGTTGAAATCAGGGGATTTTTTGAAATATTATTTGGTGAGCCTTAGTTCACTTAGTGTTTTGTGCCTTATTTTTTATGGACTCTATTCTCTAAACGGGCTTATGCCTTTGTCTTTAGATGGTTCTTCACATATTGATGTGAAACATTATTCTGGACAGGCACCTACATCAGTAAAAAAAGACGGTGTTTATAGGGTTCAGGATATTAGCGGTGAAACTAAAAGTTATCAAGTTGATTTGAAAGTAACAAACGATGGGGACAAGGTTATTCAAACCTATGTCTTTGAGTATAAAAAATGATTCTATAATAAAAACTCACAAACTTAGCAAGATTGTGAGTTTTTTAGATGTCTTTTACCAAAGTCCTAATACCTTTTGCATGAGAAGAGAAGCAAGACTGATTAATAACCAACAGACTCCTCCCACTAGAAGTGCTGAGCCTCCTTTAGTGATTAGTTTTTTGAGATTTGTTTGGAAACCAATAGCTGTCATTGCCATAATAATCATAAATTTCGAAAGGTCTTTTAAAGGTGAAAAGACGGCAGGTGTTACACCGAGTGACATTGAAACAGTTGTAATCAGTGAGGCCAAAAGGAACCAAAGGATAAAGTTAGGCACTGCTTTGGTTAGCGAGAATGCTTCCTTTGTATTGTTCTTTCGCGACTGCCATACAGAAAGCCCAAGAGTTATAGGGATGATAGCAAGTGTTCGAGTCAACTTAACAATTGTCGCCTGCTCCAGAATGGATGTTCCATAATTTCGAAAGGTCTTTTAAAGGTGAAAAGACGGCAGGTGTTACACCGAGTGACATTGAAACAGTTGTAATCAGTGAGGCCAAAAGGAACCAAAGGATAAAGTTAGGCACTGCTTTGGTTAGCGAGAATGCTTCCTTTGTATTGTTCTTTCGCGACTGCCATACAGAAAGCCCAAGAGTTATAGGGATGATAGCAAGTGTTCGAGTCAACTTAACAATTGTCGCCTGCTCCAGAATGGATGTTCCATGTAAGCTATCCCAGGAACTAGCTGTAGCAGTTACAGAAGAAGTATCGTTGACAGCTGTTCCAGCAAATATGGCAAAGCCTTGATTACTAAGTCCCAACCAGGATCCCAAGTGAGGGAAGAGTAAAGCCGCTAAGATGTTAAAAAAGAAAATTACAGAGATTGCTGTTGCAATAGATTCATCTTTAGCCTTGATTACAGGAGCGGTTGCAGCGATAGCAGATCCCCCACAAATAGAGGAACCAACACCTACTAAAGTAGCAATTTCACTATCTAGCTTGAACACGCGATGGACGACATAAGCAGTAAGCAGTGCCGTAGTAATAGTCACTAGAATAATGGGAAGTGATGTTACGCCAACCTTAAAGACTTGGGAAAGATTTAGTCCAAATCCAAGAAGAACAACAGCGTATTGTAATACTTTTTTAGAAGTGAATTGCATTCCTGTTTTAAGTTTCTGAGAATCTCTTAGAATAATTCCTAGCAGAAGACCTATAAATAAACCAAGGACAGGCCCACCAATAATAGGGAATAAGTTTCCAAGGAACCATGCTAGGAGAGATATAAGTATTGCAATACTTAATCCGGGTAAGAATTCTTTTATTTTCATTCATCTATCTCCTTAAAATTTGACTATATTATAGCTTATTATAAATATGATGTAAAGGTGATGTTTGCTTTATTTATCAAGGAAAATAGTTCTGAAAGTTGCGACTTGTCAGTTTTTCTGATAGAATAGTATTAAAATATTATAATCAAAAATCTTATGAAGGAAGGGTTGTATGTATCGTCATTTAAAGAAGTATATGATTTTTACCGTGGGAGCTTTTATGTGTTCACTTTTTTTGGTTCTAGCTTTTACAACAGATAGAAAAAATGATAACAGTGTTAATGCTAAAGCTGAAGCTGCTTACAATCAAACTACGACGGCTTTTATTGATAATATCGGAGAGACTGCTAGACAGATTGGTCAAGATTACAATATCTATGCTTCTGTTCTAATTGCTCAAGCCATTCTGGAATCAAATTCAGGTCAGTCAGGTCTGAGTCAAGCTCCTTATTACAACTTCTTCGGGATTAAAGGCACTTATAATGGGAATTCTGTGACCATGCGTACATGGGAAGACGATGGTACAGGGAAGACTTATGAGATTGATGAACCTTTCCGTTCTTATGGAAGTCTAAGCGATTCTTTAGCCGATTATGCTGCTTTGATGACGTCATCAACTTATGCTGGCACATGGAAATCAAATACAAGTAGTTATGCAGATGCCACTCAAGCATTGACAGGAACTTATGCAACTGACAGTCTTTACGCTTCTAAATTAAATAGCATTATTGCATACTATGGTTTGACTGCCTATGATCAAGCTCCAGTTACCCAAGCAACTGGTTCAACAAGTGGCCTTGTTTGGAACAGCTATAGGGGCTCATATACAGATGCTGAGACCTTATCTATAGATGAGGCTTGGGCAAGCTATAAAAATTATAAATAACAATGAGAGTCGAAAGGCTCTTTTTTTGTGCACTAAATTGGACAGTTTGGGTGATAAAAAGTCCCCAACATTAACATTCTGTGCTGGGGACTAACATCTATTAGTTGTCAAAAGTGACTTCTTTAACGAGGTTATCTAGGAATTTTTCTCCCATTTTAGAGAGGGTTGCCTTTTCATGCTTCAAGTAAACAATATCAATTTCATCATCAATATCAAGCGGGATAGAGACAATGTTATCTCCATTCAAATTACTATTTAAAATACCTGTAGCAATGGTGTAACCATCCAAACCAATTAATAGGTTGAAGAGTGTCGCGCGGTCTGAAACCACGATGGATTTTTTATGGGGAATCTGAGAGAGGATTTCTTCAGAATAGTAGAAGGAATTATGAATCCCTTGGTCGTAACTAAGGTATGGGAAGTCTTCTAAATCTTCTAAAGAAACAACTTCATGCTTAGCCAAGGGATTTGACTTGCTGACAAAGATATGTGGTCTAGCTTTGAAGAGACTGGTATATGTGAGACGGTTGTCGTCAAACATCTTAGTCAAGACATCTCGGTTATAGCTGTTAAGGAAGAGAACACCAATTTCTGAACGGAAGTTCTTAACGTCCTCAATAATTTCGTAAGTACGTGTTTCACGTAAGAAGAGTTCGTAACGTGTCATATCAGCTCTTTTGAGAAGTGAGACGAAAGCATTGACAACAAAAGCGTAGTGTTGAGAGGAAACACTAAACAATTCACGTGTTTCTGTGTGACTCTTGTAACGTTCTTCCAAGAGATTCGTTTGTTCCACTACCTGACGGGCATAAGAGAGAAATTCAACGCCATCCTTGGTTAAGGTGATTCCTTTAGGGTTACGGATAAAGATATCAATTCCCATTTCTCTTTCCAAGTCACGAACAGCATTTGAAAGACTTGGTTGTGTGATGAAAAGTTGTTTTGCGGCTTCATTCATTGAGCCGGTTTCGACGATTTTGATAATATAATGTAATTGTTGAATTCGCATAGCCTTATTATAGCATATTTTAAGGATTATTCCTTAGGATAAGAGGCGAGTAAAAGGTCTTTTTAGGACTATACCAATTTTTATACTTGACAATGTCAAATATATGGAATATACTGTCCTCGTCAAGCTTTTTAAAGAGCTTATTGACTATACCAATTTTAAATAAAGGAGACATGACCTCTTTGATTTGAGGTTATTATTAAAAATATGTGTGGAATTGTTGGTGTTGTAGGTAACACAAATGCAACTGATATCTTGACTCAAGGACTTGAAAAGCTAGAATACCGTGGTTATGATTCAGCTGGTATCTTTGTAGCTGGCGATGCATCTAGTCAATTAGTTAAGGCTGTTGGCCGTATTGCGGAACTTGCTGCTAAAACTGAAGGAGTAGAAGGTACAGCCGGTATTGGACATACTCGTTGGGCAACTCATGGTAAACCAACAGAGGACAATGCTCACCCACACCGCTCAGAAACAGAACGTTTCGTTTTGGTTCACAATGGTGTTATTGAAAACTATCTTGAAATTAAAGAAGAATACCTTTCTGGTCACCATTTCAAAGGTCAAACCGATACTGAAATTGCAGTTCACTTGATTGGAAAATTTGTTGAAGAAGATGGTTTGTCAACTCTTGAAGCATTCAAGAAAGCTCTTCACATTATCCGTGGATCATATGCCTTTGCCCTCATGGATTCTGAAGATGCCTCAACAATTTACGTGGCAAAAAACAAATCACCACTTTTGATTGGTCTTGGTGATGGCTATAACATGGTCTGCTCAGATGCCATGGCTATGATTCGCGAAACTAATCAATACATGGAAATTCACGATCAAGAGTTAGTTATCGTGAAAGCTGATAGTGTTGAAGTTCAAGACTATGATGGCAATGTAAAAGAACGTGATAGCTATACAGCTGAACTTGACCTATCTGATATTGGTAAAGGCACATACCCTTACTACATGCTCAAAGAAATCGATGAGCAACCAACAGTGATGCGTAAGCTTATCCAAGCCTACACAGATGATAAGGGGCAAGTGACTGTAGATGCTGATATTATCAAGGCTGTTCAAGAGGCTGATCGTATCTATATTCTTGCGGCAGGAACATCATATCATGCTGGTTTTGCTTCTAAGAAGATGCTCGAAGAGTTGACAGATACACCAGTTGAGCTTGGTATTTCTTCTGAGTGGGGTTATGGTATGCCACTCCTTAGCAAGAAACCTCTCTTTGTTTTTATTAGCCAATCAGGTGAAACAGCAGATAGCCGTCAGGTTCTTGTTAAAGCTAACGAGTTGGGTATTCCAAGTTTGACAGTGACAAACGTTCCGGGATCTACTCTTTCTCGTGAAGCTGACCATACAATGCTTCTTCATGCTGGCCCAGAAATTGCCGTAGCTTCTACTAAAGCTTACACTGCTCAAATTGCAGCTCTTGCCTTCTTGGCTAAAGCAGTCGGTGAAGCGAATGGTAATGAAAAAGCTAAAGCATTTGACTTGGTACATGAATTGTCACTTGTAGCACAATCTATCGAATCAACACTCTCTGAAAAAGAAGTTATTGATGAGAAAGTAGCAGCTCTTCTTGCAGAAACACGTAATGCTTTCTATATTGGTCGTGGTCAAGATTACTACGTTGCTATGGAAGCTAGTCTTAAATTGAAAGAAATCTCATATATTCAATGTGAAGGTTTTGCAGCAGGTGAGTTGAAACACGGAACGATTGCTTTGATCGAAGATGGTACACCTGTTATTGCCCTCTTGTCTGACGCTGTTCTTGCTAGCCACACTCGTGGTAATATCCAAGAGGTAGCAGCACGTGGTGCTAAAGTGTTGACTATTGCTGAGGAAAATATTGCTAAAGAAGGCGATGACATCGTTCTTAATAACGTTCACCCTTACTTGTCACCAATTTCAATGGTTGTACCGACACAATTGATTGCTTATTTTGCAACACTCCATCGTGGACTCGACGTCGATAAACCACGTAACTTGGCTAAATCAGTTACTGTTGAATAAAAATACCAACATCTCTTACAGTGTAAGGGATGTTGTTTGTTTTTATCGTTTTCACCCTTGCTTAATTGAGAAATCTAAAGTAGAATAGTATCTATATCACAATCTTAGGAGAGAATTATGTCATTACCAAATTGTCCAAAATGTAACTCAGAGTATGTTTATGAAGATGGAATCTTGCTTGTATGTCCTGAATGTGCCTATGAGTGGGATCCAAACGAAGTTGCAGAAGAAGAAGGACTTGTGGTTCTTGATAGCAATGGCACACGTCTTGCTGACGGTGACACTGTTACAGTTATCAAAGATTTGAAAGTTAAAGGTGCGCCAAAAGATATTAAACAAGGTACACGTGTTAAAAATATTCGTTTGGTTGAAGGTGACCACAACATTGATTGTAAGATTGATGGTTTTGGTGCTATGAAACTTAAATCTGAATTTGTTAAGAAAATCTAAAATAAGCTTTAGGGACACTAGACTTAAGTATAGTTTGTTTCTTAGGACCGATTATTTAAGTCTCTCAGGAGTGTGACTATGAACTCATTTAAAAAGTGGGTCTAGTCGCACTCCTTTTTACTATTTTCAAAATCTTATATCATTTTTTTAAAAAATTTGGTATAATATTCAGTAATACTAAATAATTATAGGAGTTTATATGTCATACGTTTTGGAAGTATTACCAGCCCTTTTGAACGGTGCGGTAGTCACACTTCAAGTATTCTTCATTGTTATCGTACTGTCGATTCCATTAGGGATTGTACTTGCTTTCTTAATGCAGATTAAATTCAAACCTTTAAATTGGTTACTAACCCTTTATGTTTGGATTATGCGTGGAACGCCCCTCCTTTTACAATTGATCTTCGTTTATTATGTTCTTCCAAGTGTTGGGATTGTCTTTGACCGTCTGCCAGCTGCTATTCTTGCTTTTACGCTTAATTATGCAGCTTATTTCGCAGAGATTTTCCGTGGAGGAATCTTGGCTATTCCGAAAGGACAATACGAAGCAGCGAAAATGCTTAAACTTAGTCCTTTCCAAACTATCCGCTACATTATCCTTCCTCAGGTGGTCAAGATTGTCTTGCCAAGTATTTTTAACGAGATTATTAACTTGGTTAAGGATTCATCATTGGTTTATGTGCTTGGGGTTGGAGACCTTCTTTTGGAAAGTCGTACCGCTGCGAACCGTGATGCGACCCTAGCACCGATGTTTGTGGCTGGGGCTATCTATCTTATCCTTGTGGGTGTGGTGACTGTGGCTTCGAAACACATCGAAAAGAAATTCAACTATTATAAATAGGAGACCTTATGTTAGAATTAAAAAATATTTCCAAGCAATTTGGTCAACACAAAATTTTTGATAACTATAACCTAACTGTCGAAGAAGGGAAAATCTTAGCTATTGTCGGACCATCTGGTGGTGGTAAAACGACTCTCTTACGTATGTTAGCAGGACTTGAAACCATTGATTCAGGGCAAATTATTTATGAAAATGAAGAGATTCCTTTGGATCAGATGGAAAGTCGTAACTTGCTAGGTTTTGTCTTCCAAGATTTCCAACTGTTTCCGCACCTGACAGTCTTAGACAACCTAACACTTTCGCCAATTAAGACGATGGGAATGTCTAAGGAAGATGCCCAGAAAAAAGCTCAAGCCCTACTTGACCGTTTAGGTCTGGGAGCTCACGGAAATGCTTATCCTTACTCTCTTTCTGGGGGACAAAAACAACGTGTTGCATTTGCGCGTGCTATGATGATTGATCCGAAAATTGTCGGTTATGATGAACCAACATCAGCTCTTGACCCTGAGTTGCGTCAAGAAGTTGAGAAATTGATTTTGCAGAATCGTGAGACTGGGATTACGCAAATCGTTATCACTCACGATATGCAGTTTGCACAGCACATCGCCGACGAGATTGTCACTATCAATCCAAAATAGTGAGGATTTTCCATGAAAAAAATAGTAAAAACGATTTTTCTAGGCTGTCTTGTCATTTTGCCTTTGTTTGCGCTATCAGCTTGTAGCTCGCGCTCACATTTTGCAACTCAGAAAGACCAGTGGCAAACCTATACCAAAGAAAAGAAAATCAAAATTGGTTTTGATGCGACCTTTGTTCCTATGGGATATGAGGAAAAGGATGGTAGCTATGTTGGTTTTGATATTGATCTTGCCACTGCAGTTTTTAAATTGTATGGTATTGATGTCGAATGGCAGGCTATTGACTGGGATATGAAAGAAACAGAACTGAAGAATGGGACAATTGACCTCATTTGGAATGGTTACTCGGTCACGGATGAGCGTAAGCAGTCTGCAGACTTTACAGTGCCTTATATGGTCAATGAACAAGTACTGGTAACCAAAAAGTCTTCGGGAATTGATTCTGTTGCAGGAATGGCAGGTAAGACCTTAGGTGCCCAAGCAGGCTCTTCCGGTTATGATGCTTTCAATGCTTCACCGAAGATTTTGAAGGATATCGTCGCCAACCAAAAAGCAGTCCAATATTCGACCTTTACTCAGGCCTTGATTGACCTTGATAGTGGACGTATTGACGGCCTATTGATTGACCGTGTGTATGCTAATTACTACTTAGAAAAATCAGGAGTTCTGGATCAGTATAACGTTATGCCTGCTGGTTACGAGGGTGAAAGCTTTGCTGTAGGTGCTCGTAAGGCAGATAAGACACTGATCAAAAAAATCAATCAAGGATTTAGAACTCTTTATAAAAATGGAGAATTCCAAAAGATTTCTGACAAATGGTTTGGCGAAGATGTTGCCACCGACCAAGTTAAAGGGAAAAAATAGAAGGATAACAACATTCTAGAAGGGATGTTGTTATTTTTTTGTGGAAAATACTTGAAATAAAACAAGTTATATTTTATACTAATGTTAGTTTATAAACTAACGAAAGGGCAAGCATGGGATATTTTGATTATTCAAGAGAACCGCAAAGTGATATTGCTTTTGTAGATATGAAATCTTTCTATGCGAGTGTAGAGTGTGTTGAACGTGGGTTGCACCCTCTTAAGACTTCTCTATGTGTGATGAGTAGGGCTGAAAATGCTAATGGCTTGATACTAGCCTCCTCGCCCATATTTAAGCAGGTTTTTGGTAAGTCAAATGTTAGTCGTTCTTATGACTTACCTTTTGACATTCATTCTCGTAAGTTTCACTATTATAATGCCAAAAAGCAGGGACTTCCAACGGATAGAGATTTTGTAGATTACATCGAATCTTGGGCCAAAGTTACCTTTATCGTTCCTCCTAGAATGGATCTCTATATAAAAAAGAATATTCAGATTCAACACATTTTCCAGAATTATGCCAGTGTTGAAGATATTCTTCCCTATTCCATTGATGAGGGTTTCATTGATCTCACGTCGTCACTGAATTACTTTATTCCCGATAGGACAGTTACAAGAAAAGATAAGTTAGATATGATTTCAGGGCGTATTCAAAGAGATATTTGGAGGGAAACAGGTATTTACTCGACAGTTGGGATGTCTAATAGCAATCCCTTATTGGCCAAGTTAGCTCTTGATAATGAGGCCAAACATACGGCTACTATGAGAGCCAACTGGTCCTATGAAGATGTCGAGACTAAGGTTTGGAATATCCCCCATATGACCGATTTCTGGGGGATTGGAAAGCGGATGGAGAAGCGTTTAAACAAGTTGGGGATTTTCTCTATTCGAGAACTTGCTAATAGCAATCCTGATACTCTTAAAAAGGAGTTAGGTATTGTGGGTTTAGATCTTTTTTTTCATGCCAACGGTATCGATGAGAGTAATGTTCATAAACCTTATAAACCAAAGTCACATGGCTTAGGGAATTCCCAAATCTTGCCACGAGACTATGAGCGTCAAGCTGATATTGAATTGATTCTAAGAGAGATGGCAGAACAGGTAGCTATTAGGTTAAGACGAGCCCATAAGAAAGCTTGTCAAGTTTCCATTAGTATTGGGTTTTCAAAGTTAGAGGGCAAGCGTTCGCTACAAGCACAGATGAAGATTGAACCTGCTAATAATACAAGAGTACTAATAAGCCATGTCATTGAACTCTTTAGGAAGAAATATCAAGGAGGGGCTGTTCGAAGTGTCAGTGTCTCTTATGCAAATTTTGTAGATGAAAGGCTTCAAATTATTTCTTTATTTGATAATCCAGATGACATTGATAAAGAAGAAAGACTTCAGGCAGCTATAGATAGTATTCGACAGGAATTTGGCTTTACGACAATTCAAAAAGCAACTGCTTTACAGGAGGCATCTAGAAGTCTTGCTCGAAGTAAGCTTATTGGTGGACACTCTGCTGGAGGATTAGATGGCTTAAAATGATAGACCGTAGTTACCTTCCCTTTCAATCAGCTAGGGAACATCAAGATAGGGGAATGATGAAGTGGATGGGCTTTTTCTTATCAGAACATACAAGTTCCCTACATGAAGATAAGACTAAAGAAAATTTTAGGAGTCATTTGGATGATTTAGAGAAGTTTACTTTATTAAACCAGCTTTATTCAGGTCAATTATTGGGAAATTTCCAGATAAAGGATCAAGGTAGGCGCTGTAGATGTAGTGGCTATGTGGTCGACTTGGGTTTTAATCAAGTTATCATAAAATCTTGCAAGCGATATAAATGTATTCGAACAAAGGATATATTAGAAATTAGTTTGGGGGTTGAAAACATAGATGAGGAAGAGAAAAATTTATGATGATAAATTTCAAATTGATTATTTTTCTGATAGCTATTTAAAATTTGAAGAAGACTTTTATCGCTATTCTGCCATGGATATTCCCTTAACCTTTTTGACGGATGATATTATGAGGGAGCTAGCTATCAGTCAAAAGAATTATTTTCTATTAAATAAAGAGAATGCCAGAGATGGACGCAATCAGTATTTCCATTTTGAAGTCAGCCTAGTTGATTCCAAGACACTTGTGAGACAGTATAGATATCTTGGAAATGATTGAACCTTAGCAATATCAGCAGCAGAAATAGTACTTATTGAACTATTGAACTTGTATAGAGAGTTTTGCAAGCTAAGAAATTCTTTATGTAAGCGCTATAATGAAGGTGTTAAAAGTTGTCATATGGAGGTAATTAAGATGAGAGCAGTTGTTGTTAATCAAGCAAGTACAGGTGTTGAAGTTGTTGATCATGAAAAACCAGCAGTAGTTGGTCATGGTCAAGCTTTGGTTAAAGTTGAGTACTGTGGCGTTTGCCATACTGACCTTCATGTAGCTCATGGAGACTTTGGCCAAGTACCAGGTCGTATACTAGGCCACGAAGGAATTGGTATTGTTGAAGAAGTTGGCGAAGGTGTTGAGACACTTAAAAAAGGTGATCGCGTATCAATTGCTTGGTTCTTCGAAGGATGTGGCCACTGTGAATATTGTACAACTGGTCGTGAAACACTCTGTCGTTCTGTAAAAAATGCTGGTTATAGTGTTGATGGTGGTATGAGTGACTATGCTTTGGTTACTGCTGACTATGCTGTGAAAGTTCCAGAAGGACTTAATCCAGCTCAAGCTTCATCTATTACTTGTGCGGGAGTTACAACATATAAAGCTATTAAAGAAGCTAAAGTTGAACCTGGTCAATGGGTAGCTATTTATGGTGCTGGAGGACTAGGTAACTTGGCTATTCAATATGCTAAGAAGGTTTTCAATGCACGAGTAGTAGCTGTTGATATCAACCAAGATAAACTTGATTTGGCTAAAGAATCTGGCGCTGATTTAGTGGTGAACGGTAAAGAAGTTGAAGATGTAGCAGGCTATATCCAAGAAAAAACTGGTGGTACACACAGTGCTGTTGTAACAGCGGTTTCTAAGGTTGCTTTCAACCAGGCTATCGATAGTGTACGTGCTGGTGGAACAGTCGTTGCGGTTGGTCTCCCATCTGAATATATGGAGCTCTCAATTGTCAAAACAGTTCTAGATGGTATCCGTGTTGTTGGATCTCTTGTAGGTACACGTAAAGACTTAGAAGAAGCCTTCGACTTCGGTGCACAAGGATTGGTAGTACCGGTTGTTGAAACTGTTCCTGTTGATACAGCGGTAGAAGTCTTTGATCAAATGGAAAAAGGTGAAATTCAAGGACGTAAAGTATTGGATTTCACTAAGTAAACATATCTCACTCAATATTATCGTGATTATTTGAAGAGTGGTGTGGTATAAGTCACTTAAATCATTTTTTGAAAGTGGTCTAGTAGAGAAACACCATCGATATATTTGTATCGATGGTGTTTTTGTTAGTTTATAATTTCATTAAAACGTATACTGTCCAGCACAAAAAACAGAGTTTAAGATAGATATGCATCAATGTCTTAACTGGAAAACACCTTATGAAGTATTCTATGGGGAAAGTATGCACTTAATTTGACAATTCAAGGGAAATAAAAAGACAATACTATATAATAAGTCTAGAGGCGAACTATATGAAGTATCTGAAATATAGTTTCAATTTTTTGAAAGTATAAGAAATAAGAAAATCTGTCAAAATGCTTTTAAAGCAACGATATAATACTGAAAATATAGATATTGAAAAAATCAAAGGGAATCTTCCAAATCAAGGGGTTATCTTAAATGACTAACATAACATTTTCACAAGTTCAAAAGAGTTTTCACAAGAAGTTGGTGTTAGACATTCCTGATTTTCAAGCGGATTCAGGTGAAATCTTCTCCATCGTTGGTGGCAATGGTGCCGGTAAATCGACTTTTATCAAGCTCTTGGCAGGGATTTTTTTGCAGGATAAGGGCGAGGTTCGTGTCTATGGCGTTTCTAATCGCTCCAAGAAAATCCACTCGCTGGTCAAGTTTGTCTTGGAGAGCGGGCAGGGGTTGTACAGTTATTTGACAGCTATGGAAAATCTCCAATATTTTCTAGGCTTGAATGGGATTGCCTTGTCTCATATCAAGGCAGAGGTGGATATCTTGTGTGACCAGCTGGCGTTTACCCCTTATAAGGACACGCTGGTTTCAGAACTGTCCCAGGGCAACCGTCAGAAATTGACCTTAATCTTAGCTTTAGTACAGAAACCGAAAGTACTCTGTTTGGATGAGCCGACTAATGGGCTAGATTTGCTGGCAAAAAAACAGCTGATGACTCTTTTGCAGGATTATGCTCGTTATCATCAAGCAAGTATTTTCATCACCAGTCATGACGCTAGTTTTATCGAGAAGGTCAGCACTCGGGTGGTGGTAATTCAGGAGGGGCGGCTTTATCGTGAAGGAACCTTTGAGGAGATTTTTGGTAATGTCCACCAGCATGAAGTCTATCACTTGCTTCTAGCTAAGAGTGCAGAAAGTGTACTGAGGCAAAGCTTTCCTGAGCTGGACTACAAGGTGCTTGATGATGGGATTTCGGTAGAGACCAGAAATCCAGACCTTTATCGGCTATTGCTAGAAGAAACGGAAGTCTTGCAGTTCACCCGAGAATCTGCCTCTTTGGAAGATTTGCTGTATGAGGTGCTCAAATGATGCTATCAGCGATTGGGCGAGAGTTTAGTCGTCAACTCAGCGAATACAAACAGTTCAAAGTCAATCTTCTCTTTGCCAACCTGGGAATTTTCTTTCTAGTTACGGGTTTTCTGACCTATTTTGACAGCCAGCAAGATACTTTTGAGTTGTTTATCTTGCTTTTTACTTGGTATTTTTCTAGCCACAGTATCACCCATCCAACCTATTTTATCGAGGATGAGATTGCAGACCGCACCATTATCAACGTGATTCAGAGTCGGCGGAGCATCTTTGGCATGCTTTTTATCAAAATTATCGTACAGATTTTGTTGGACTTGGTCAAGGCCATTCCTTTGTTTTGCTTGGTTGCCTTGGTTCAGCAGATTGCCTTTCCTACTGACTGGGTCGTTACATTTGTTACTTTTCTTCTGTCCTTTGTGGTTATTGCGTCCCTTTATGGTCTAGGCTTTCTCTTTGCCAGTTTTTCCTTTGTCTTTACAAAAATTTCCAGTATTACTAGCCTCCTTGCTTACGGGATTCTCTTTTTGGCTGGTTTTCAGGAACAATCGAGTCATTTGATTGCTACTTTAACTCGTTTCTTGCCTTTTCATCTCTTGGTGAGTTTTATCCGCCAACCAAGTTGGTTCGTTCTTTTATTATTACTGGGATACGGTTTGATTTACTGGCTTTTGGGTTACTTGTGCTTTCAAACTTGTTTGACCTATGCCAAAAAGAAGGGAAGTTTGTTCCATGTATAATGAAGTGAAGCGATTTTATCTCTTTCGCAAGAGACGCTGGGCGGATACCCTGTTTGACACCCTCTACCACGTCATTTTCATTCTTGGTTTTTATAGCCTTTTGAGGGGAAATTCTGACTTTCAGTTGTCCTATTTCTATTATTATTTCATCTTGACCCATGTGGTTTCCTTGGGAAATGAAGAGTTGGAGTACGAGATTCGGTCTGGGCAATCTTTTGGCACCCAGTATGCTTTGCAATCAGTGTATAGAATTTACCTGCAACGAGCAGTGGTTTACTTTGTTTGGTTGTCTTTGATTTTCTGGATTGCTTTACTTTTGATTCATCAGAGCTTACCAACTCATTTTTCTTTGAAGGTCATCAGTTTCCAAGGACTGCTCGTAGTACTGATTGGTTTCCTGATTTTCCTTGGCTATTATCTTGTCATGATTCGACTGACCATCCGTTTCCAACGGATTTCAGTCTTGGTAGATTTTCTAAACACCGTGCTCTTATTCTACTCAGGACTCGTCTTTCCAGTGGTGAGTTTTGGGAATTTGAAGAAATTATTTGATGGGATTATAAGAAATTAAGGATTCTTTTTCAATACAGAGTCCTTTTTCTATTGAGATCTTCTCTTAATTCCTATCCTCTGAGACGGTGAAGGTGATAAACTCCCACTTACAGTGGACAGTGAAAATACTATAATTCACTAGAAGTGAATTGCCGCCCAAAAGAAGTCCAAAATCTGTTGAAAAAACTAAGAGTAGTTCAACTCTATCTAAACGAAGAGAAGTCTGTGATTATCTTGCTAGAAGATATAAGATTGGTCAAACAACCATTAAATGATGAATCTGTAAGCATAAGCAAGATGTTTTTTTATTTGATAAATTGTAAAATATAGTGCAACAAAAAACTCATAGCTTTTCATTGGTGTAAACTGTAAGTAATCACATAAACAGAACTCGAGGAAAAACTATGAGCTACTCTCATCTTAAAAGCAAAAATTTTTCTGACCCCGTATCATTGCTTATTGGTTTATTTTTTAAATAAGATATAAAAAATCCCCACCAGAAAGAAATTCTGGTGGGGTATTTGGTGGGGAACCAAATATAATTAATTAGATTTTAGCGTTTTAAAACAATTCAAAATGCTGTTAAATCAATCAAGTCACTTTAAATTAGGTTTATATTTTATTCCCACTCTACAGTTGCAGGTGGTTTACTTGTAATATCGTAGACGATACGGTTAACGTGGTCAACTTCGTTAACGATACGTACAGAAATCTTTTGAAGAACTTCCCATGGAAGCTTTGCAAAGTCAGCTGTCATACCGTCAATTGAAGTGATAGCACGGATAGCGATAGTGTAGTCATAAGTACGGCCATCACCCATAACACCGACAGAGCGAACGCCTGTGTTAACAGTGAAGTATTGCCATACATCACGATCAAGACCAGCTTTGGCAATTTCTTCGCGAAGGATAGCATCAGACTCACGAACAGTTTCAAGTTTCTCTTCAGTGATTTCACCCATAACACGGATGGCAAGTCCTGGTCCTGGGAAAGGTTGACGCCAAACAACTTCGTCAGGCATTCCCATCTCAGTACCAAGGGCACGTACTTCATCTTTAAAGAGGGTATTAAGTGGTTCAATCAATTCAAACTGCATATCTTCTGGAAGACCACCAACATTGTGGTGAGATTTGATTGTTTGGGCTGTCTCAGTACCTGATTCAATAATATCAGTGTAGAGTGTTCCTTGAGCTAGGAAGTCTACACCTTTAAGTTTGCTTGCTTCGTCATCAAAGACGTAAACAAACTCGTTACCGATGATTTTACGTTTTTTCTCAGGATCGTCAACACCAGCCAAGAGATCTAGGAAGCGTTTAGAAGCATCAACACGGATAATGTTAAGGCCAAATTTACCTCCAAGCATCTCCATAACTTGGTCACCTTCACCTTTACGGAGAAGACCGTGGTCAACGAAGATACATGTCAATTGATCTCCGATAGCTTTTTGCAAAAGGACACCAACAACAGATGAGTCAACCCCACCTGAGAGGCCAAGAAGGACTTTACGGTCACCAACTGTTTCACGGATTTGTGCAATTTGCATATCTACGAAGTTAGCCATTGACCAGTCACCTTTGGCACCACAGATACCGAAAGCGAAGTTTTTCAAGATATCGTTACCATATACAGAGTGACGAACTTCTGGGTGGAATTGGATACCGTAGAAGTTTTTCTCAGTATTTTCCATTGCGGCGAATGGGCAATCTACTGAGTCACCAACAAGATGGAAACCTTCTGGAATTTCTGTAACAGCATCACCGTGGCTCATAAGAACGACTTGTTCTTCAGGAGTTCCTGCAAAGAGTTCTGATTGGGCACGAAGGCGAAGTGTTGATTGGCCATACTCACGGTTACCAGCTTCACCAGCAGGAACAACTTTACCACCAAGTTTGTGGGTCAACAGTTGCATTCCGTAACAGATACCAAGAATTGGAATACCAAGTTCAAAAATTTCTTCGTCAATACCAAAGGCATCTTCGGCATAAACAGAGTTAGGACCACCCGAAAGTACGATACCGATAGGATCGATGGCACGGACTTCATCAGCGGTAATTTTATGGCTTTTCAATTCAGAGAAAACGCCAAATTCACGAATACGACGTGCAATCAGCTGATTGTATTGGCTACCATAGTCTAGAACAATGATTTTCTGCACATCATTCAAAGTAGAAATGTCAGTCATTATTACCCTTTCTTTTTACGTCACAAATGGACTCTTATGCAATCATTGTATCACAATTTTAAGGACTTAGCACCTAGATTTATACGATAAACTGTAAGTCTTGTCGTCACCTTTACAATTCTATTAGTTTTTTTGTAAAATAGGGGTAAAGAAGGGGGTATTAGATGCTACCAGCATATATTCGCATACATGATAAGATTAAGGCAGATGTTGATGACGGCACTTGGAAAATCGGGCAACGTCTCCCTAGCGAGCGAGATCTTTGCGACACTTTTGATGTGAGTCGTATGACTGTGCGTCAGGCCATAACACTTTTAGTAGATGAGGGGATTTTAGAGCGTAAGCCAGGCAGTGGTACTTTTGTGGCTAGCAGTCGAGTTAAGGAAAAGATGCGTGGAACCACGAGTTTCACAGAGATTGTTAAATCTCAAGGTAAGAAACCGTCTAGTGAGCTTATTTCATATAAACGTGTGCATCCCAATGAATTTGAAATCAAAAATTTAGGTGTCTTACCACAGTCCTATGTGATTCGTATGGAACGTGTTCGCTTTGCGGATGATCTTCCAGTTGCCTATGAGATTGCCAGTATCCCTGAGAAAATTATCCGAGGTTTTAAGGAGTCAGAAATTACGGAACATTTCTTCAAGACACTGACCGATAATGGCTATGAAATAGGGAAAAGTCAGCAGACCATATCAGCTAGTTTGGCCAATAGTAGTTTAGCCAAGCATCTCAAGGTTAAGACTGGTGATGCTCTCTTGAGTCTGACACAGATTTCCTTCCTCCAAGACGGTCAGGCTTTCGAATATGTTCGAAGTTACTACGTTGGTGACCGTTTTGAATTTTATTTGGAGAACAATTAGAAGTCACTACTTTTTTCTGCACAAGAATCGTGCTAACACCATGATTTTATGATAAAATGAAGCTTATGGAAATTGAAAAAACCAATCGCATGAATGCCCTTTTTGAGTTCTATGCTGCACTTTTGACAGATAAGCAGATGAACTATATTGAGCTCTATTATGCGGATGATTACAGTTTGGCAGAAATTGCCGAGGAATTTGGTGTAAGTCGTCAGGCAGTATATGATAACATCAAGCGTACTGAGAAGATTTTAGAAGCTTACGAGATGAAATTACATATGTATTCAGATTACATCGTTCGTAACCAAATTTTTGATGATATCATGGAAAAATATCCAGACGATAGCTATCTTCAGGAACAAATTGCTGTGCTCAGCAGCATTGATAATAGAGATTAGATTCAAGCAGAAAGTAAGAGAGGAAATGATATATGGCTTTTGAAAGCTTAACGGAACGCTTGCAAGGCGTTTTCAAAAATTTAAGACGTAAAGGAAAACTTTCAGAGAAAGAAGTTCAAGAAGTCACTAAAGAGATTCGTTTGGCACTTCTTGAAGCAGACGTAGCGCTACCAGTCGTTAAGACATTTATTAAACGTGTTCGTGAACGTGCTGTAGGTCACGAAATCATTGATACTCTTGATGCTTCACAACAAATTATCAAGATTGTTAATGAAGAATTGACAGAGATTCTTGGGTCTGAAACATCTGAAATTGAGAAATCTCCAAAGATTCCAACAATCATTATGATGGTGGGTCTCCAAGGGGCTGGTAAGACAACCTTTGCTGGTAAATTAGCTAATAAGTTGATCAAGGAACAAGAAGCCCGTCCAATGATGATTGCGGCGGACATCTATCGTCCAGCAGCCATTGATCAGTTGAAGACTTTGGGGCAACAAATCAATGTTCCTGTTTTTGATATGGGAACAGAGACACCAGCAGTTGAGATTGTCAAAAATGGTTTGGAACAAGCGCGTGCCAATAAGAATGACTATGTCTTGATTGATACGGCTGGTCGTTTGCAGATTGACGAGACTCTCATGCAAGAGTTGCATGATATCAAGGACTTTGCTCATCCAAACGAAATTCTCTTGGTTGTGGATAGCATGATTGGTCAAGAAGCTGCTAACGTTGCCAAGGAATTCAACGAACAGTTAGATATCACTGGTGTTGTTCTTACTAAAATTGATGGGGACACACGTGGTGGTGCGGCTCTTTCTATTCGTGAGATTACCGGCAAGCCAATCAAATTTACGGGTACTGGTGAGAAAATTACGGATATCGAGACTTTCCACCCAGACCGTATGTCAAGTCGTATTTTGGGTATGGGTGACCTTCTTACCCTTATCGAAAAAGCTTCTCAAGAGTACGATGAGAAAAAATCTCTTGAGTTGGCTGAAAAGATGCGTGAAAACACTTTTGACTTCAATGACTTCATTGACCAATTAGACCAGGTACAAAATATGGGTCCAATGGAGGATTTGCTCAAGATGTTGCCAGGTATGGCTAACAATCCAGCCTTGGCTAATGTTAAAGTAGATGAGAAACAGATTGCGCGCAAACGTGCCATCGTATCATCTATGACACCTGAAGAACGTGAAAATCCAGATCTTTTGACGCCAAGTCGTCGTCGTCGTATTGCCAATGGTTCAGGGAATACCTTCATCGAAGTAAACAAGTTTATTAAAGACTTCAACCAGGCAAAACAAATGATGCAAGGTGTTATGTCTGGTGATATGGAGCAAATGATGCGTCAAATGGGTCTTAACCCAAATAATCTGCCAAAAAACATGCCAAATATGCCGGATATGGGTAATATGGACATGTCTGCTCTTGAAGGCATGATGGGTGGCGCTGGTATGCCAGATCTTGGAAATATGGATCTTAGCCAAATGCTTGGTGGTGGCCTTAAAGGTAAGGTTGGTTCATTTGCCATGAAACATGCGATGAAGCGTCAAGCTAATAAGATGAAAAAAGCTAAGAAAAAACGTAAATAAGAAACTTAGAACGCTAGGGCATTTTGCTCTAGTGTTTTTTTGAAAAATATTGACTTATATAACTATACACTGTAATATACTAATGTGTATACAGTAAAAAGGAGTAAATTATGAAACCTAAAAAGAGAATTCAAGAAATGACCTTTGCAGCTTTATTAACTGCAATTGCTATCCTTATCCCAAGTATCATGCCAATTAAACTAATCATCCCACCGGCTTCGTATACTTTGGGGAGTCATGTTCCAATATTTCTAGCTATGTTTATATCTCCCTGGGTAACTGCTTTTGTTATCTTAGCTTCTAGTTTGGGATACTTTATGGCTGGCTATCCGATTGTGGTTGTTTTTAGAGCCTTTTCACATATTATATTTGGCTTTTTAGGCGCACTCTATTTGAAAAAATTTCCACAAACGATAGAAAACCATAAATCATCATTACTTTTCAACTTTATTTTAGGACTTATCCATGCCATAGGTGAAGTTCTTGCTTGCGTGATTTTTTATTCCGTAACAGGAGAGGATTTCCAAAAACTATTCTATGTTCTCTTTGTTTTAGTTGGTTTTGGCACTATTGTCCATAGTATGATAGACTATGTTATAGCATTAACGATTTTCAAAAGTATTCGAAAAATACGCTAATTGAAAGAGGGATGGTTGGTCTATGGCTTCAAATCGAAAACAAGAATTATTGGCACTCTTAAAGGGAGCTAAAGAGGCAATGAATGGACAGAGTTTGGCGGAGCATTTTGGTGTGACACGTCAAATCATTGTTCAAGATATTGCCCTCTTGCGTGCAGATGGTGCCCAGATTATTTCAACTAATAGGGGATATATCTATAAAAGTAGCGATGACAATTCTTATGTACATCGACTATTTAAGGTGAATCATAAAGTGTCCGATATGGAGGATGAGCTTTTGGCTATTGTTGATAATGGAGGCCGTATTCAAAATATCATGATAGATCATCCAGTTTATGGAGAAATTCAGACTTTGTTGAAATTGACTTGTCGTCGAGATGTTAGTCATTTTTTAGACCAAGCCTCGTCAAATGACTTTCGCCCCTTATCTGATTTGACAAACGGTGTTCATTATCATCTTGTCGAAGCAGATAGTGAGCAAGATATAGATTATATTGAAGAGGCACTTAACCATCTAGGATTTTTAGTTAAATAATGAGATAAAAGAGAAATGTAAAAGTAGTTAGTTTCACTTGAAAACAACTGCTTTTTTTGATAAACTTATGTTAGTTTATTAACTTACGGAGGTAGCCATGTTTTCAGGACAAAGACTTAAGGAAATTCGAGAAGCACAAGGAATGAGCCAAGCATCAGTAGCTAAGCATCTAGGAATTTCACGCTCCTCTTATTTTAATTGGGAAAATGGTAAGACGAAACCCAATCAAAAGAACCTTTCGGTTTTGGCCGAACTTTTTGGTGTAGCTGAGACTTATTTTCTGTCTGAACATGAGATTGTAGAAGTCTACTTGGAACTAAATGAGGAAAATCGCCAAGAAGCTTTGCGACTCACTAAGGCTCTCCTAGAAGAGCAAGAAACAGAAAAGCAAAAAGCACCTGTTATTCCCCTTTACTCATACAAAGTTTTCGAGCGTTTATCAGCCGGAACTGGTTACACTTACTTTGGTGATGGCAATTATGATGAAGTTTTCTATGATGAAGAATTGGATCATGATTTTGCATCATGGGTATTTGGAGACTCTATGGAACCTACCTACCTAAATGGTGAAGTAGTGCTAATCAAACAAACAGGTTTTGATTATGATGGAGCTGTTTATGCTGTAGACTGGGATGGTCAAACCTATATCAAAAAGGTCTATCGTGAGGAGGACGGGCTTCGTTTAGTTTCTCTTAATAAACGTTATGGTGATAAGTTTGCACCCTATGACGAAGATCCCCGAATCATCGGTAAAATTGTCGGTAACTTTATGCCGGTTGAGGCTTAGTCAACTTTTATCGATTGGGCATCTTAAACTAAATCTGATATAATATAAGTAAAGTAAAGCCAAGTCTTTGGCTTTTTTTAAAGAGTTTAAATCATATTTTACTAAGAAAATAAAGAGGAGAGATAAACATGGCTACTATTCAATGGTTCCCTGGTCACATGTCCAAAGCCCGTCGACAAGTTCAGGAAAATCTTAAGCATGTGGATTTTGTAACAATTTTAGTGGATGCACGTTTGCCACTGTCAAGTCAAAATCCCATGCTGACTAAAATTGTTGGCGATAAACCAAAGCTTTTAATTCTCAATAAGGCTGACCTTGCTGATAGTAATCGTACAAAAGAGTGGCGTAGCTATTTTGAGAGTCAAGGAATTAAAACCTTGGCCATCAACTCCAAGGAACAATCTACAGTTAAATTGGTGACAGACGCTGCTAAGAGTCTTATGGCTGACAAGATTCAACGACTACGTGAACGCGGTATCCAGAAAGAGACCTTGCGAACCATGATTATTGGGATTCCAAATGCTGGGAAATCTACCTTGATGAATCGTTTGGCTGGTAAAAAAATTGCCGTTGTAGGAAATAAACCTGGTGTGACAAAAGGTCAACAGTGGTTGAAGTCTAATAAGGACTTGGAAATTCTGGATACTCCGGGGATTTTGTGGCCTAAGTTTGAAGATGAATTGGTCGGTTTGAAACTTGCTTTGACAGGTGCCATCAAGGACCAGCTATTGCCAATGGATGAGGTTACAATTTTTGGACTTAACTATTTTAAAACTTACTATCCTGAACGTTTAGAGGAACGCTTTAAAGGGATTGACCTTGAAGAAGAGGCACCAGAAATCATTATGGAAATGACTCGAAAACTTGGCTTCCGTGAAGATTATGACCGTTTCTATAATCTATTTGTCAAAGAAGTTCGTGATGGAAAACTAGGACGTTACACACTTGATATTGTTGGGGTCGATACTGATGGCGACAATTAAAGAAGTCAAAGAGCAATTGGCCACTTTGACAGACCTTGACGATCACCGATGGACAAGTTTTGAGGAAGATAGTCGAGCTGGTGTACAGACTGCCATTAAGCAACGCCGTAAAGCTATCCTAGCTGATATTGCTGAGGAAGAACGCTTAGAGATGATGCTCAGTTATGAAAAATCGCTTTATGCTCAGGGAGTTGAACTCATTGCAGGTGTTGATGAAGTTGGACGTGGTCCTTTGGCCGGACCAGTAGTGGCTGCAGCGGTTATCTTACCAAAGTTTTGCAAAATAAAAGGTCTCAATGACAGTAAAAAAATACCAAAATCAAAACATGAAGCTATTTATAAGCAGGTGATGAAGGAAGCGGTAGCTGTTGGGATTGGTATTAAGGACAATCATGTGATTGACGATGTCAATATTTATGAAGCAACCAAGCTTGCTATGGCTGAAGCTATTGAAAAACTTAGTCCCAAACCTGAACATTTGTTAATTGATGCCATGACTTTGGACCTACCAATAGGACAAACATCAATTATAAAAGGGGATGCTAATTCTTTATCAATTGCGGCAGCTTCTATCGTAGCAAAGGTAACCCGTGATAAGATGATGGCTGATTATGATCAGGAGTTTCCTGGTTACGCATTTGCCAAAAATGCAGGTTATGGTACCAAGGATCATTTGTCTGGCATAGATAAATTTGGTGTTACTCCAATTCATAGAAGAAGCTTTGAACCCATAAAGTCAATAATAAAAAGTAGGTGAAGTGGTGTGATTTTAGCTATTGATATTGGAGGAACCTTTATCAAGTTTGGGTTAGTTGATGATGATTTTAAGATTAGCAATCAATCTAAAGTGTCAACTCCAACAACGTTAGACGACTTTTGGTTGACTTTAGAGCATATTGTCTCGTCTCAAAAGGATATCATTTCTGGGATTGCCATTGCGTGCCCTGGAGAAATCAATAGTAAATGTGGCTTCATTTTCAAGGGCGGTCTTATCCCTTATTTAACGGCTATTCCTCTTGGGTCACGATTGACTAAAACATTCCAACTCCCTGTAAAGGTTATTAATGATGCTGATTCGGCAGCTTTGGCTGAAGCCAGATATGGAAGTCTACAAGACTTAGATTGTGGGGCTGCCTTGGTTTTAGGTACGGGTGTTGGTTTAGGACTTGTTTCACAGAAAGAGTTGCTATCACCTCTGTCAGTCACCCAATATCTGAGAGCTCCAAGTCCCCAAAGCATGAATCAAACCTCTCTGCCCTTCCAGTGGGAATTGTTTATGCATGGCTTAGTAAGTCTTGTCGATAATAAGGGGTCTGCAGTAGGCTTTATTCATGAAGCCAGTCAATTACTTGGGTTAAATCAAGACGACGGTCCAGCCGTATTCTCAGCTATAGAGGGAAATCAATCGGAAGAGCTAAATCTTTTATTTAAAGACTATTGTCATGAAATTGCTGTTCTTGTGCTAAATTTACAGAGCTTCTTTAGGCTGGAGAAAGTTGTTATCGGTGGTGGTATCAGTAGGCAAGGTACTTTAATAGAAGGAGTATGCAATGCCTATGAGGAGTTATTTAAGGATAAGTCTGAATTAGGTCTTGAGCCTATGACTATTCAAGCTTGTCATTTCCATAACGATAGTAACCTACTAGGAGCGGCGTCTTATTTTGCCTCTGAAATTGATTTGTAATCACGGAAGTTCCATAATGGAGCTTTTTTCTTTTCTGTTACGAATAATGAAAAGGAGGTATCTATATGAATAATTTTGAACTTTTTAAACTTAAAGCCGCTGGGTTGACGAATTTAAATATCTTAAATATTTTGGACTATCAAAAGACTCAAGATAGAAAATTGAGTTTACGTGATATGGCAGTGGTATCCAAGTCTAAAAATGCCGTTCTTTTTATGGAAAAATACAAGAGTTTAGATATTAAGCAACTCAAAGAACAATTCGACCATTTTCCTACGTTATCGATTTTTGATAAAGAATATCCCATTGAGCTGAAGCATACCTATAATCCTCCTGTCCTCCTTTATTATCAGGGGAATCTTGATTTACTGAGTAAACCAAAGCTAGCTGTTGTTGGGGCAAGAAAGTGTTCTGAAACAGGCAAACAGTCTGTCCGTAAAATTGTTAGTGAACTTGGGAATCACTTTACTATTGTGAGTGGATTGGCGCGTGGGATTGATACTTGTGCGCATATGGAGGCCTTGAAAAATAAGGGAAACACTATTGCAGTTATCGGGACAGGACTTGATGTTTATTATCCTAAAGAAAATAAAGCTTTGCAGGACTATATGGCCAAAAATCATTTAGTTCTTACAGAATATGGACCAGGTGAGCAGCCTCTCAAGTACCACTTTCCTGAACGCAATCGGATTATTTCTGGATTGTGTCAAGGAGTTATGGTTGTAGAAGCTAAGCTTCGCTCAGGAAGTCTGATTACTTGTGAGCGTGCCATGGAAGAAGGTAGAGATGTTTTTGCTATTCCAGGAAATATTTTAGATGGAAAGTCAGATGGATGCCATCACTTAATTCAGGAGGGTGCAAAGTGCATTACGACAGGGTTTGACATCCTTTCAGAGTTTTCTTGAAAATCAAACTTCTCCTATAGAGATAAAGTTTTTTATTGACAGTTAAAGAAAAGGAAGGTATCATGTTAGTTGCTCGGTCCAAGATGTTTCATTTTTTAATGTCTTGTGACTAGATTTTAGACAGATTAGTGGCGCAGCCAGTTTATAACATTATAAGGAAATAGTCTATGGCGACAGCAACGACAACAAAAACGAAAACTAAAACAACAAAGAAAACGACAGCCAAAAAGGCGACTAAAAAGAGAGCGACACCAAAGAAAAATTTGGTCATCGTGGAGTCTCCTGCTAAAGCGAAAACGATTGAGAAGTATCTTGGCCGCAACTATAAAGTTGTAGCCTCTGTTGGGCATATTCGTGATTTGAAAAAATCAAGTATGTCTATTGATTTTGAAAACAACTACGAACCTCAGTACATTAATATTCGTGGTAAGGGACCTCTTATCAATGAATTGAAGAAAGAAGCTAAAAAAGCCAAGCAAGTCTTTCTCGCAAGTGACCCGGACCGTGAAGGGGAAGCCATTTCATGGCATTTGTCACATATTCTTGGATTAGAGCCAGATGATAAGAATCGTGTCGTTTTTAACGAAATCACTAAAGATGCAGTAAAAAATGCCTTTGTAGAGCCACGCGCCATTGACATGGACTTGGTAGATGCTCAGCAAGCTCGTCGTGTCTTGGACCGTATTGTGGGTTACTCTATTTCACCGCTTCTATGGAAGAAGGTTAAGAAAGGTCTTTCTGCAGGTCGTGTACAATCAGTAGCGCTTAAGCTTATTATTGACCGTGAAAATGAAATTAAGGCCTTTAAACCAGAAGAATACTGGACTATTGATGGTGCCTTTAAGAAGGGTGCTAAGAAGTTTCAGGCTAGCTTCTATGGCTTAGATGGTAAAAAGCTTAAGCTCAACAATAATGAGGATGTTCAAGCCGTTCTCTCTCGTATCACAAGTGATGACTTTAACGTAGATAAAGTAGAGAAAAAAGAACGCCGTCGTAATGCGCCATTGCCATATACAACTTCATCTCTCCAACAGGATGCTGCTAATAAGATTAACTTCCGAACACGTAAGACCATGATGGTTGCTCAACAGTTGTATGAAGGAATTAATTTGGGTTCAGGAGCTCAAGGTTTGATTACCTATATGCGTACGGACTCTACACGTATCAGTCCAGTGGCACAAAACCAGGCTGCTGAATTTATTACAGAACGCTTTGGTTCTAAGTATTCAAAACATGGCAGCAAGGTGAAAAATAGTTCGGGAGCACAAGACGCCCATGAGGCTATTCGTCCGTCAAATGTTTTCCAAACACCAGAAAGCATCGCTAAGTATTTGGATAAGGATCAGCTTAAGCTCTATACTCTTATCTGGAATCGTTTTGTAGCGAGTCAAATGACAGCTGCAGTATTTGATACGATGAAGGTGACCTTGTCTCAAAACGGAGTCATTTTCACTGCAAATGGTAGCCAAATCAAGTTCGATGGTTATATGGCCGTTTACAACGATTCTGATAAGAACAAAATGCTTCCTGATATGGCAGAAGGTGATACGGTTAAGAAGGTTGTGACAACGCCTGAACAACACTTCACGCAACCACCTGCCCGCTATTCTGAAGCGACTCTGATTAAGACGCTGGAAGAAAATGGTGTTGGTCGTCCGTCAACTTATGCACCGACACTTGATGTTATTCAACGTCGTTACTATGTTAAATTAGTAGCTAAACGTTTTGAACCAACAGAACTTGGTGAAATCGTTAATAGCTTAATCGTCGAATTCTTCCCTGACATCGTGGATGTTAAATTCACTGCCGAGATGGAAGGAAAACTCGATAAAGTTGAAATCGGTAAAGAGCAGTGGCAAAAGGTTATTGATGAGTTCTTCAAACCTTTCCAAAAAGAATTGGAAAAAGCTGAAGAAGGTATTGAAAAAATCCAAATCAAGGATGAGCCAGCTGGTTTTGATTGTGACCTCTGTGGTCACCCAATGGTCATCAAACTTGGTCGATATGGTAAGTTTTATGCATGTAGTAACTTCCCAGATTGTCACAATACTAAAGCCATAACCAAAGAAATTGGCGTTACTTGTCCAACCTGTGGTAAAGGTCAGGTCATCGAACGTAAGACAAAACGAAATCGTGTCTTCTATGGTTGTGATCGCTATCCTGACTGTGAATTTACATCGTGGGATATCCCTGTTGGACGTAACTGTCCTAAATCAGGCGATTATCTTGTCGAGAAGAAAGTCCGTGGTGGCGGCAAGCAAGTTATCTGTAGTAACGAAGAGTGTGACTACAAAGAATCTATTGTTAAATAAAAAGAAAGCTATCTCAAGTTAAGTCCTGAGATAGTTTTTTTGTATTTTATCAAAAAACTGATACTTTCCTTAAATTTGTTTTTTATACTAAGGATGGAAAGAAAGGAGATTAAGTGGTTTTCTGATATTAGATAAATATAAGCTTATATTGAAAACAGAACTATTCTAAAAGAGGTGTACAAATGCAAATAACTGTTAAACAACTTTCAAAATCCTACAAAGATAAGACTATTTTAGACAACATCACATTTACAATTGAATCTGGAACAGTTTCTGGTCTATTAGGAGTAAATGGTGCTGGTAAGTCAACTCTGATGAAAATTCTTTTTGGTTTAGTCCAAAAAAGTAGTGGAGAAATTCGATTTGATGGATCATCCAAAAACAAACATTTATTAGGTGCATTAATCGAAGCACCTGCAATTTATCACAATCTTTCAGCTTTTGATAATCTAAAAACAAAAGCGTTGTTATATGATATTCCTGATTCCAAAATTTTTGAAACCTTAGAAATAATTGGACTTTCAAATACTGGAAAGAAAAAAGCCGGTAAATTTTCATTAGGTATGAAGCAGCGACTTGGGATTGGTATGGCTATTTTAACTGATCCCCAATTTTTAATTCTAGATGAGCCTACTAATGGACTTGATCCTGATGGAATTAATGAACTGCTAGACCTTATTCGTTCCTTAAAAGCAGAAGGAATGACAATTCTAGTTTCCAGTCATCAACTTCTAGAAATTAGTAAGGTTGCTGATCATATTCTTATTCTCGATAAAGGTAAGATTCAATATGATGGTGAAAACAAAAATGTAGATAGTCTTGAGAGACTCTTCTTTAAAATTGTTCATGGGGGTTAGTGATATGCAAAAGATATTCTATTCGGAATTGCTCAAATTACGACATTTAGGAACTACTAAATTCTTAATCATCATACCATTTTTAACCGTTCTTATAGCCTTTTTAATGGGAGGGTTACAGATTTTTGTTCCTTTCTCGGTTTATTGGTGGGAAGCTATCTTTTTATATCTTGTAAATGGTCTTTTGTTTATAGTCGATAGACGTTTAGAAGACCAGGCTGGGCATTTTCAAAATGTTACAAATGGATATTTCACTTGGAAAATTATCTTGATGAAAATGGTGCTTATAGGAATGAGGACATTGATTTCTAGTTTATTCTTACTTGCTTTCCTCAGTCTCGTTGCATTTATTTACACAGGTTTTATTCCAATAAATATTCCTAAAACAGCTATTTCCTTAATCTTAATTTGGATGACAACTTTATGGAACATTCCTTTACTTTACCTAATGTCTAAATACATGAGTCAATTCATCCTATTAGTTCTTAATACATTGGTTTGTCTTTTAATAGCACCCTTTATTGCTCAGAGTCCACTTTGGTTCGTTTTCCCCTATACTTATCACTATAAAATAGCTCAATTTTTATTAAATCTTAAACCATCGGGGGATATTATTGTAAATACGAATCATACTAGCATTCTTCAAGTGTTACTTACGATGATACTATCAATAGTAGTGACATTGTTTTTATCTTTTTCACTTCAAAGGAGGCAATTAAATGCTAAGGAGTGAGTTACTAAAATTTAAGAATACTTTCGGTCTTTATCTTATTCTCAGTTTTGCTGTCTTAGAGATCATTACAATTCCAATGTATGTGAGCTTCGTTCCTAATGGTTTTTCTCTAACTAATTTAGCCATATTATCTTTTTTATGCTATCCGCTATTGACATCATTTTTGTCAATTTTAGGGATTGAACAAGAAAAACACGCTAATCATTATCAAGAAATATCGAGTTATCCTAAGCAAAGACGTTTATGGTTGGCTAAACTTTTAATATCAGACATAGTCCTTAGCCTACCTTCTTTATTCAGTTGGCTTATCATAAACCTCCTTCTTATGAATAGTGTTAATGGATTTGTAGTAAGTCTATCAAGTTGGATGTTAATAGTCTTTCTTAATCATTTTCACTACTTTATACAAGTGAGTCTGAACAGTGTTAGTAATATTATAATCTCTATGGTTGAAATTATTTTTATTATTTTTGCTAGTAATAAAGTTTTCTTGTCTACTCATTGGCTTCCTATTGCTTTACCTTTCAATAGCCTTATCCTTAGTGATTGGAGCCAACTCAATTCCCTTCCTTTATGGATTGTTGGGGTGACTTTGTTATTTATATGTTTAATAGATTATAGAACCAAAAAATAATATAAGAAATAACATAGATAGTGTATTAGTCTTTCGTGGTTATCCTAAAATTTGGTTAGTAGTTTGTCGGAAAAGTAAACTATGTTAGTTAATTTGTTTTTTATACTAAGGATGAAAAGAAAGGAGAGTTATTATGAAACGTTTTAGTCTATCAGGTTTCCAACTCAAATATATAGCCCTAATTACTATGGTATTCGACCATATTCAATATTTTTTTGAATATACAGGAAAAATACCCATTTGGTTTACTATGATTGGGAGATTAGCGGCCCCCTTATTTCTATTTGCTGTGATTGAAGGTTTCGTCCATACACACAATCGAAAAAAATACTTCCTAAGGATTTATGCTTTAGCTATTTTGATGGGATTGATTCAGTTTGGATTTTATAATTTTTTACATCCTCTTGTAAGGCCAGATGGTTTCTTTCCACAAAATATGATGTTGTCATCATTCGTTATCTTGCTCGTTGCTCTTCAAGGTATCGCTTGGATTCAAGAAAGGAAATATCTAAAAGGAATCCCAACCTTACTTTTTCCAATATTACTCCCATTGCTAATGTTGCCTTTTTATCTGCTAAGTGTGAACAAACCTATGTTAGGTTTTCTACTTAAATTACTCAATTTTACAGTGCTACCAGTTCATACATTTATCAGCGATGGAGGAACGTGGTTACTTTTGACTGGTATCGCTATGTATCTTTGTCACAAGAATCTTAAGAAAGAAGTGCTTGCTTTTGTGAGTGTTAGTCTAGTTTGGGCACTAATAGCGATTGTTCTAAGTAGACCTTCTTTTCACGATTTAATGTTTAAATACATTGAATGGATGGAAATATTTGCAGCTCCCTTAATGCTTTGTTATAACGGTCAAAGAGGTAAAGGGTCAAAATATTTGTTCTATGTCTTTTACCCAACACATATTTATCTACTTTACGCCTTGTCAGTTATCTTCTATAGATGATATGATAAGGGTACTTTGTATGAAAGGAGAGGTTATGGCTCAGATACTTGTCGTTGATGATCAGGAAGATATTGTTCAATTTGTTGTAAAGGCTTTAGAGCTCCAAAATCATAAGGTGACGGGGCTTACAAGTGTTTTAGATTTGGATAAGAACTCGTTGCCACGGTTTGACTTGATTTTACTGGATATTATGATGCCTGATGTTGACGGTCTCCAGTTTTGTCATGACATTCGGGATCAGGTGGATTGTCCTATACTCTTTATTACAGCTAAAACACAAGAGGCAGATATTGTCCAGGGGTTGACTTATGGTGCAGATGATTATATTTGTAAGCCATTTGGGATTAAAGAACTTCAAGCGCGTGTGGCTGCTCACTTGAGACGTGAACATCGTGAGCGCCACCATAAGCTATTAATTGAAAATATTCAGTTTGATTTGTCTGCTCAGGAGCTTTATGTTGAGAATCAGTTGTTAGATTTGACTAGGTCAGAATATCGTATTTGTCAGTTTCTGGCTGAAAATAAGGGCCAAGTCTTTTCCAAAGAGCAAATCTACACGCATTTGTACGGCTATGAGGATAAAGGGAGTCCGACAGCAGTGGCTGAACATATCAAAAATATCCGTGCAAAGCTCAAAAATGTTGGGCAAAATCCTATTGAAACAGTCTGGGGGATTGGTTACAAGTGGCACTAATTAAAAAACGAGAA
The DNA here is from genome assembly GCF_002094975.1 of Streptococcus salivarius. Taxonomy (NCBI): domain Bacteria; kingdom Bacillati; phylum Bacillota; class Bacilli; order Lactobacillales; family Streptococcaceae; genus Streptococcus; species Streptococcus salivarius. The sequence continues at coordinate 1,579,546 of NZ_CP015283.1, forward strand.
CACTCTCTAAGAACAATCTTATTATCTTATGTCGTCAGTCTTACAGTTCTATCAGCAATCAGTAGCCTGCTTATTTTGTCTTTGTTCAGCTTGTCTTATCGTTTTGGCGTTGTGTTTCCAGCAAATCAGGTAGAAAGTGATTTGTCTGCTGTCAGGAATGAAATTGAAACTTCTAAGGTATTTAATCCAGATGTCTTGCCCGATGGTACTCGCTATGTCTTTTTGACTAGAGATTTTAAGCTTAAAAAGTCTAACATGCCAGTTAACTTGCAAGAAGAATCCTTACTAAATTACCAATTCAAGAATGCTCACGGTGGAATATACGGCTATTTTCAGTCTTTTGAACGGTCAGATGGCATAGTCATTGTCAATTATCAACTATCACCTCGGTACCGTAATGAGTGGATGAACCAGCATTTTCCCAATGCTGATCTATTGATGATTGGCTCAATGATGGTGTCTATCCTACTCATATTTATTACTTTAACTTTTTACTATGCTAGTAAATTGAGTCGAGAGTTGAGACCAATATTGAAGGCAACAGAGAAAATAGCAGAGCAAGACTTGGATTTTCAAACGTCCAAATCTAAAATTACTGAGTTTAACCAGGTTTTAAATGGTTTGGATCATATGCGAGTAGCACTTCGTGAGTCTTTGATGGAAAATTGGAAGTCAGAGCAAGATAAACAAAATCAGATTTCTGCCCTGACACATGATTTAAAGACACCACTGTCAGTCGCCCGCGGGAATGCAGAACTCTTAGCTATGACCTCCTTAGATGCAGAACAGACGGATTTGTTAGAGCATTTTCAAAAAGGGATTGCACAGGTTGATGCTTATGTGAGAGAGTTGTCTGAACTCAACAAAACGAGTTTGAAGAAAACCTTGACGCTTGAAGAAATTCCAGTTAAGGAATTTATTGAAGACATTTACGATCAAAGCTTGTCATTAGCTCAAACGAAACAAATCAATGTGGTATTTGACAAGAAGGAAATTGAGAAAGAAACCATAGGCAATTGGGACAGGTCCTTGTTGAATCGAGCTTTTATGAATATCGTTTCGAATGCGGTAGAGCATACGCCTAGTGGTAGTCAGTTGCTCTTAACTGCTAGGGTAGAAGATGATGAATTCAAGTTTATCTGCCTTGATTCTGGTCCTGGATTTTCCCTTGAATCACTTGAAAAGGCCACTCAGCTCTTTTATCAAGAGGATAAAAGTAGACAGAGCCGCAATCATAGTGGACTTGGTCTGACTATTGCTAATGATATTATTCGCTTACACCACGGTAGTCTTTCTCTTTCAAATGACAATGGCACAGGTGGTGCTAGAGTGACTATCATTTTACCCCTTTAAATACAGATGACTCCTAGTCGCCAGATGAGGAGTTTTTTGCTATACTACTAAGAGTAAAATGAAGAAAGATTTGTGGGGGCAGGATTCTATCTTGTTCCCGAAGAGGTATTAGTGTCATGTCTCAATCAAAAGCAGATTATATTAACGTGATTGGAGCTGGTTTGGCCGGATCCGAGGCGGCTTATCAGATTGCCAAACGTGGTATTCCAGTAAAACTTTATGAAATGCGTGGGGTCAAAGCAACACCACAGCATAAGACAACAAATTTTGCAGAATTGGTTTGCTCTAACTCTTTCCGTGGAGATAGTTTGACCAATGCTGTTGGGCTTCTTAAAGAAGAAATGCGTCGCTTGGACTCTATCATTATGCGTAATGGAGAAGCTCACCGTGTGCCAGCTGGTGGTGCCATGGCGGTGGACCGTGAAGGTTATGCAGAAGCTGTTACAGCGGAAATTGAAAATCATCCATTAATTGAAGTTATCCGTGAAGAAATCACAGAAATTCCTGATGATGCCATTACAGTTATTGCCTCAGGACCATTGACTTCTGATGCTCTAGCTGAAAAAATTCATGAGCTTAACGGTGGAGATGGCTTCTATTTCTATGATGCCGCTGCACCAATCGTTGATAAAGCGACTATCGATATGAACAAGGTTTACCTTAAGTCACGCTATGACAAGGGTGAAGCAGCTTATCTAAACTGTCCAATGACTAAGGAAGAGTTCATGGCTTTCCATGAGGCCTTGACAACAGCTGAAGAAGCTCCTTTGAATTCCTTTGAAAAAGAAAAGTATTTCGAAGGGTGTATGCCTATCGAGGTCATGGCTAAACGTGGCATTAAGACAATGCTCTATGGCCCTATGAAACCAGTTGGTTTGGAGTATCCTGAGGATTATAAAGGACCACGTGACGGTGATTTCAAGACACCTTATGCGGTTGTTCAGCTTCGTCAGGACAATGCGGCTGGTAGCCTCTACAATATCGTTGGTTTCCAAACCCACCTCAAATGGGGCGAGCAAAAGCGTGTCTTCCAAATGATTCCAGGACTTGAAAATGCTGAATTTGTACGTTATGGGGTTATGCACCGTAACTCTTACATGGATTCGCCAAATTTGTTAAAACAAACCTTCCAATCAAAATCAAACCCTAATTTGTTCTTTGCAGGGCAAATGACCGGTGTTGAAGGTTATGTTGAATCAGCTGCTTCAGGTTTGGTTGCTGGAATCAATGCTGCCCGTCTCTTTAAGGGTGAAGAAGAAGTCATCTTCCCTCACACAACAGCTATCGGTAGTCTTCCATACTATGTGACTCACGCTGAAAGTAAACATTTCCAACCAATGAATGTTAACTTCGGTATTATCAAAGAGTTGGAAGGTCCACGTATTCGTGACAAGAAAGAGCGTTACGAAAAAATTGCTGAGCGTGCTCTTAAAGATTTACAACCTTTTATTCAAGCTTAGTCAACATTAAAATCCCTTACCGAATGCGGTAAGGGATTTTTCAGATCTAAAAGTATTCAATTAACCAAAGAATTTCTTAGCGATATCTTGACCTTGTTTAATTTTAGCCCATTGTTGTGGTGTTGCCAATTCATTACCTGAGTCACATGAGGCGAAACCACATTGGTGAGAAAGGAAGAGACGCTCTTTAGGAAGGATTTGACTAGCTTTTTCAAGCAAGTCAAGAACACGTTCTTCGTCATCAAGTTCAGTTGTTTTAGATGACAAAAGTCCTAGTACAACTTCAGCCTTGCTGTCTTTGAGGGCTTCGAGAGCCTTGATGTCGCCAGCAGTATCGCTGTCCCATTCAAGGAAGAAGCGATCATAGTGTTGCTCTGCCAAGAACTTCTTAGCAATGGCTTCGTAAGTTCCTTCGGCAGCAGAACGGCTTTCATAGTTACCACGACAGTTGTGTGTCCAAACCGTTAAACCAAGTTCGTGAGCATAGTCTACAACCTCGTTATTGATAGCTACAAACTCATCAGCCAATTCTGCCAAATCAGAATTAGCTTCCGCAAAGAAACTTGCAGGGTTTGATGGGTCAAAGAGTTCCCAGAGACAGTCATCAAATTGAACGATTTTTCCACCTACTGCCTTGTATTCTTCCAAGAATTCTTTATAGGCATTAATCAAACCTTTTTTGAGGTCTTCATTAGTTTCATAGACTTGCCCAGGACCAGCCAAACGGTCAAAGATAGCAAGTTCAGTATAAGCATGAGCTGGACCCCAGATAGTTTGTTTAGTATCTTCATCACCAGCTTCAGCTTTAACCAATTTATAGATATCTAGATAATGGTGGTTTTTACCTGAGAGTGGTTCAGTGATACGAATACCAATATCTTTACGAGTCTCATATTGTCCGCCATCGTGGTCTTTGAATGTATAACCGTGCTCAGCAATGTAGCGTTCAATACCTTTGAGACCCCAGACAAAGTCCAAGTGCCACATAGAACGCCCAAACTCACCATCAGTAAGAATATCAATACCGTTAGCCTGTTGGTCAGCCACAATTTGCTTAATATCTGCAGTTTCAGTTTCTTGATAACCGTGGAGGGCATCGTAGAAAGGATACTGGATATCGTCACGGTGCTCGATTTCGTCCTTGTATTTACGGAGATCTGCAGGACGAAGGAGAGAACCAACTAATTGAAATTTAGATTTTGTCATAAGATTCACCTCAAAATAAGATTTTACAACTATAATACTTTTTATTTATTTCGATTGAAAATAGTTATTTTCTTTCTGTGGGTATAGTTTAAGACTATATAAGGTTTTGGTCTGCAAAATGATACTTCCTATAGTAGAATGAAAAGAAAACAATGAAGGTTGGGAACATGCAAAAAACATTTTTTATTATTAAACCAGATGCTGTAAAACGACACTTGATGTGACAAGTTATTGATCGTATTGAACGTCGTGGCTTCATTATTGAACGAATGGAAATGCTGACACTTGATGAAGAACGACTTAAAGAACATTATGCTCAATTGGTTGATAAACCTTTTTTCCCTAGCATTGCAGAATTCATGATGAGTGGTCCATCAGTGATTGGTATTATTTCTGGTTCAGGTGTTATCAAGTCATGGCGTGATATGATGGGAGCAACTAATCCAGGCGATGCTGCACCTGGAACGATTCGTGGAGACTTTGCAACAGCACCAGATGGTGACATGATTCCAAATATTGTTCATGGCTCTGATTCAGATGAATCTGCGGCTCGAGAAATTAAGATTTGGTTTGGTGAGTAGGATGGATTTAAAGCTGGTTTATTTAATTAAAACACTTTAACTAAAAGGAGTTGTAGAATGAGCAACAGCGATAACTTTTGCTGTTGCAGTTGATGTGTCTATATAAACGTGAGCAACTGTCTTTTTGACACTAACAATTCTACTCAATATTATTACGAAAATTCGTAGGTGATATCGTTGTTAAACTTAACTTTTTGGCTGTTTATGGTGGTACTTAATTTGCTCTTCGTAGGTTTGTGGTACAATACAAACTTCGGTATATGACTTGAACGATTCAGGTACTATAGTAAATATCAAGGTACCGGTTACTGTTAAGACTTCAATATTGTTTGATATTCTACATTAAGTAGGAAAAAACGCTAATAATAACGATGATTTGTTAGTGATAAATGTTAGCATTTTTTAAGAAGTTCCATTACTAAGTTTTTAGCCTAAGATATAAAAACTAATGACTTTCTAAAATCTTTGGTTTTAGGATTTTTTTATTTCTTGAAAATCACTAGTCATGCTAGTGATTTCAAAAAACTTCTAGTAATGTGTCAAAAAATGTCACAATGGAATTGAAAGTCTTTCATCTAAATATAGATATCAAATTATTTATGAAAAGTACTGAGCAATTATTAGTCAACTCTTTCATTTATTTTGCAACAAAAAGAGTGTAGAATACATGAGGTTGGGTCTTGTGCATGTTAATCAATATCTCCAAAACTAAGCATTTTATCAGTTAGGGGGAGCTTAAAAGTGTAAGAGTAACCTACTGGTATAGTTACCCGTAGGGATGAGTAGTTTTAAGTGATAATTATAAATAGTCTAAGCTCTGAACTACACTCCAAGAGTTAGATTTTTCTGTCTAACTTTTGGAGGTCAGTACAATTATAGTTGATTTTTTTCATAATCTTTCCAATAAAAATATTAAAGCGAATCAATCTATCTATTATAAAATTAAACCTTCTATTTGTAATGTCAACACTATTCACAATAGGATTTTGTCTATCAAATACTTTGATATTAAAAAGTATTTGAATTTAAGAATCTAATAGAGTTTAAAGGAATGGGTATTTTTATGAGATATCTCAAATTGACATGGTTCTTTCTTTTGTTAGAATATGAGCATAACTAAATATAGAAGGACGTAATTTAAATGGGGAAAAAGGAATTACAACGTTATTCACTCAGGAAGTCTAGCCTTGGTGCGGCTTCTGTTCTTTTGGGGACTGCAGTTCTTGCAGTAGGAGGTTCAAATGCAAGCGCTGATGAAGTTGCAACAACTACAGATTCAGCAACACCAGCAGTTGAAGCAACAGATGCTGTTGAAGAAAGCACTTCTGCCGTAGCAGATTCAACTGAAAAGAAAGTTGTTAACGTTACTGAGGAAGGTAACACAACTGTTACAACGAGTGAAGTAACAAATACAAGCTTAGAAGCTGCAAAAACAGCTGCAACTAACGAAGGGGTTGAGGTTAAGGAAGAACCTGCTCAAACCAAAGAAACTGTTGAAGCAGCTGCTGCAGATAATAAAGCACAAGCAGAGAAAATCAATACAGTCGTTTCTGATTATAAAGCGGCTAAAGAACAATACAAGTCAGATAAAGCTGACTATGATAAAGCAAAAGCAAACTATGATGCAAAATTAGCTGAGAAAGCACTTGCTGATAAAACAAATGCTGAAGCTCAGGCTAAATATGATACTGAAAAAACAGCTTATGATAAAGCTTCAGAGCAATACCAAATTGCTAAGCAAGCTTATGACTCAGCTCTTTCAGAGTACAAGACTAAGAAAGTTACTTATGATGCTAAGGTAGCAGAAAAAGAAGCCGCTGATAAAGAAAATGCGCTTTCTGCAGCTAAATACCAAGCAGAATTGGCAACATATAACCAAGCAAAAGCTGATTATGAAGCAGCTCTTGCTCAGTACAATAGCGATAAAGCCAAATACAATGCTGAAAAAGCTAACTATGATAATAAAGTAGCTGAAAAAGTTGTTACGGAAAAACGTAACGCTGAAGCTGAAGCTAAATATCAAACTGAGCTAGCAGCATACAATGAAGCAAAAGCTAAATATGATGTAGAAAAAGCAGCATATGACAAGAATCTTGAACTTTATAACGCTAAGAAAACAGCTTATGAAGCAGATCTTGAAACAAAACAAGCTATTGAAAAATACAATGCAGATGCTAAAGCTAAGTACGAAGTAGCCTTGGTTGTCTACAATGAGCAAAAAGCTAAATATGACCTAGAGTACCTTGAGTATCAAAACAAATTAGCTGTCTACCAAACAGCACTTAAACAATACCAAGATGCTAAAACAGCTTACGATAAATACATGAATGATCCTGTATATCGTAACCTTAAAGATGCTGAAGTTGTTCAAGAATTGACTTTCCAACGTGAAAACGATGCGACACACAAAGTTGAAGGTGTAAGCAACTACTTGACAAAAGAAGCACAAGAGCGTCTTAACACAAGTAATGTTTTCCAATATGACTCTAACAAGTTACAAGCATCTGACATTGTTTCAAATAGCCCTTGGACAAACACTGAAGACGAGTGGATTCAAGTTAAAGAAGGTGACAAATTTGTTGTTACTTATGATGGTTTGAACCAATCAAGCATGCTTGTTGAGAATGAAGCATCAGCAATCAAACGTGTTGTATACCGTTACGAAATCGTTAGCCTTCCATCAAACGACGGAAAAGGTATCGCGAAAATCAGTAAGGATCCAACAGTAAC